>CAZKJP010000021.1:30608-31991 GCA_964553075.1 uncultured Sangeribacter sp.
GTATATTGGTTATAAGCCTCCGGCGTAAGGAAATCTTCAGCATTAGGATAGAGCTGCCAATCATAGCCACTATCATAATAAGCTTGCATTGCTTCTTCATAAGCCGTTCTTTCCTCATCAGTCATATAGTCGAAGATATCCGGCGGGAAGACACCTTCCGGGAATTCGGGAAGCACGGGAATCTCGTAATGGTTCGGATTGAATAGTTCAATACCGGGATAGCTGTATTCCCATTCGCCCTCAGAGTTCTTCTCCCATTTGATAGGATAACGGAAATATCCGCGAGAGTCTACTACCTGACCCATGATAATACTACCATCACCTGAGATGCAGAGGGCATTGACGTACTGAGGAAATGCGTTAAACAGGTCCTTCTCAGGCCAAGGAAGCAGAGTCTCCGTTTCATACTCAAGATCCCCGTCCAGGTCGGCCCATAAGATAGGAACCATCATAGTACCGTCGGTTCCCAAGGTATTGTTAAGATTGTTGACGTCTCCGACGATATATTTACCATCAGAGCTAATGGCGTTAGTGAACATCATCCCGCCATATTTTTGAGCGGACTCGATGTAATGCCATTCACCACCATACCAATAAGCGGCATCGCCATCGAAGAGAGTGCTGCCTACCATGATTCCGTTAGCGCTCCAGCAGTTACCGTGGCCAGTGGAATAATCGTAAAGTTCCCCTGCATCATAATCCCATGTGTTGCCTGTCTCGTTATCCCGTATTACCATGGAACCGTAATACTCTGAGGTAAGGTAACGACCGTCTGGAGAAATAGCTGTTACCGCTAATCCATTGAAGACTTTAGGTTCGGCGCCCTGGGTTAACCCTATCCCAAGCAAAACGCCCATTGTTAAAAGTAAAGATTTTTTCATCTAATAATTTATTAAGGGTGTAAAAATTTCATGCTAAGGTACAAATTAATTCCGAAATAGAAAAATAATATCCAAAAAAATAAAGAAGACGCCTCTTTTGAAGCGTCTTCCAATATAGAAACTGATGGAGAATCGTGTTTGTGTAACCTAATAAAGGTGATTTATTTAACTTTCAGAACCTGACCGGCCTTAATCACACTGCTTGTTCCGAGATTATTCAGACGACGCAGGGTGGTAGTAGAAAGACCGTAGCTTCGAGCTATAGATGAGAGGGTATCTCCTTTACGTACGGTATGAGTGGTACGGGTTGACTTCACACTCTTGTAGGGATTTTCCTTCTCGGCATGTGCCAGTTCTTTAGAAGGAGCGAAGTTACGCGGCTGAGTGTATGTCTTCTTGGAGAAAGTATAGGTATCTGTATGGGTTGTCTGGTTGGCGAAGTCGAAGATCGCAGCCGGGTTGATAGCGTAACCCATGAAACGAGTCTCGAAATGGAGGTGAG
>CAZKJP010000022.1:0-30475 GCA_964553075.1 uncultured Sangeribacter sp.
TTGCCGAAGCCATTGGCAAACGTCCTAATGAAGTGACTCGATGGCTTAGTGGTGAACACAATTTTACTCTCGCTACACTTGCCATGCTATCTACTTTCTTCGGACAACCCATTATTTCAGTGGGTTAATTTCTAATAAGTACCTCTTAAGTTCCTCTTAAAAATTAATGAGCATATAAAACTTGGAGATCGCGCCGGCTATCCGGTTGCGGAGAGAAGGAGTTTAGCGAGCTAAACGACTGAACGACAAGACCGGAGAGGCAAGCGAGAACAAGTTTTATAGCTCAAGATAAAAGAGGAACATATATCGATTAATTTTTAAGAGGAACTTAAATAATTAATGAGCATATGAAACGCAGAATATTGCGACAGTCTTAATTAAGATGGGGAATTAACCCTACCGAAAATTTAGGAATTTATATTTGCTTATTACACACCACTGACATTCTAATTTGGATGGTCTATGACGGTGGCCTGCGTAGCAGAAGAAGTCCCTGTCGGGGACTTCGCTCTCTGCTTAACCCCTGGCCGGCAATGCCTGTAAGGTATTGCCGAGCCAGGGGTCTCCGCCAATCCAACCTCACCCCCGTCAGAATGCCCGTAGGGTATTCGAGTCTCCGAACCCGTCCAATTCCGATACATCATGGGATTTATCGTCCCATATTCCAAGTACCCAAACCTATCAGATCAACCTCTCATAAACGTATTATTTCCACTCCCTCAAAAAATAACCGTGAAAAAATTTGGAAAGCAACTCTGCAATCCCTAACTTTGCGGTTGGAATCCAAGAGAGGAATCCTTACGTCTTAAAAGAAATAGCGTTTAATGCTATTGCATCCGGTTTAGAAAACTGCCAATTTTCACCACACACAACGGATCAAGAGCACTGAACGCCTACTGCATAGCTATACCCATATCCGTATGGGGATAGCTGTTGGTGGGCTTCGTGTCATTGTATGTTGTGTAGGTATGGCAGTACCTCTAAACCGTACAAGACCCAAGCCCACCACTATTTTTTTTAGGTGGTGGCAATAACCCCGGCAATATTGCACATAACCAAAAAAATCATTTATGAGACCTATCATCATGGGACTAATCACATTGTTAGCCCTAACTATTACCAATTCCTGCTCAAAGGACGAATTGATAGATGAACCACAGCAGACAACCGAAGACTGGATCGATCCGGAATTTGCTAAAACACTTCAAGCAAGAGGTTACATAAAGAATGCTCAAACAGTAACCCCAGAAGAAGTATCTACCATAGAAGAAGTAGACTTCACAAATAATTACGACAACTTAGGATCAGTAAAATCCCTGAAGGGATTAGAGTATTTTACAGCTCTAAAAGTACTAAACTGTTCCTACAACGAGGTTTCTTACTTACCAGTATATAACAATAAGAATCTTGAGAAATTAAACTGCTCAAATAATCGACTCGAGAACTTGAATGTTTCCTCCAATTCTAAGTTGATCAATTTAAACTGCTCCTATAATAATTTACCTTCATTAGAGGTTAAACACAACAAAGAACTGTTATATCTGGCCTGTTTTGATAATAATATTTCGGCACTAGATGTAACTACGCTTCCTCAAATAAAAAGAATCCATTGCCATAATAACAACCTCGAAGAGATTGATGTAATAAACAACCCTCACCTAGAAGTATTATGGGTGAATGGAAACAAGTTAACCGAAGTAAATGTATTTGCAAATTCCCAATTACAATATTTTAACTGCGCTAATAATCTAATAACCCAGTTAAATATAACAAGAAATAAGGAACTAATAGAGTTAGACTGCAGTTTCAACAATATAAAGGAATTAGACATCAGTAACAATACGAAGCTCACAGGACTTTGGTGCTCTGATAACAGTATAACTACCCTTGACATGACAAATAACAAAGAACTGAAAAATATAATTTGTCAAAATAATTTTTTAAAAAAATTAGAAGTTGATCAACTAGCATTATTAGAATACTTGAATTGTAGCTATAATCAACTGTCCGAATTAGATTTAATTCATAATAACAAATTACAAATGCTTCTAGCTTGGTTTACTGATATAAATACTATTTATCTTCAAGACAAACCTGATCTACTACTTCTAGATATATGTTATAATTTTAAGTTAAGAAATTTAAATATTGGGCATTGTCCAGAAATACATACTATAAAATGTTTTAATTCTTATGTTTTATGTAACTTAGATGTTTCCAAATGTCCAAAATTACAGACTTTGATGGCCTATGATGTTCCTCTATTTAGTTTAGACATCACAAACAATCAAGAATTGATGTATTTGAGTATTGGCACTAACTATGGTCATAACTGGCTTGAATCTTTAGACGTTTCAAATTGTCCAAAACTCCGAGAACTCTCTTGTAGTCACAACTCTCTAACTGAGCTTGATATTTCAAAAAATAAAAAATTAAAGTCGTTAAGCTGCTCAGGAAATTATTTAAATTCATTAGATATTTCTAATAATATAGAATTAGAAGAATTGCTCTGTGGAGAAAACAGATTAGCTTCAATCAATATCAGCAATAACAAAGCATTGACCATACTTAGATGTGAGGATAATCTCCTTAGATCTTTGGATATATCTAAGAATCCACTTCTTACTACTTTGAATTGCGAGAATAATCCAGGTATAAATAATACATTTATCGTAAAGATAGGATATAATCCTGTAAATATACCGGAAGATTTCACAAATAAGGATTGGTATTATGAAAACCAAGTAGTCTCTATTGAATACCAACAGGTAACTGACTGACATTAGCCAAGGTCAAACTATTTTTAAATTTCAAGTAGAAAA
This sequence comes from uncultured Sangeribacter sp., assembly GCA_964553075.1. Classification (GTDB taxonomy): domain Bacteria; phylum Bacteroidota; class Bacteroidia; order Bacteroidales; family Muribaculaceae; genus Lepagella. Next base: position 2,823 of record CAZKJP010000022.1, read on the forward strand.
AAAAATGAAATATTATAGGTTACTTATCCTTATCATTTGCTCAGTGCTTTGTGTCTCCTGTGAGAAAGATAACTCTGAGGATACCGATGATAATTCGGCCAACATCCACATTAATCAAACAGAGTTCACCCTCAGTAGCGACTCACAATCTTTTCAAGTAGAAGTTAAGAGTAATAAAGAATATCATATAACTATTGGGGAGGAATGTAAGGATTGGATCAATTTGGCGGAAATAAAGCATCATTCCACCGATAATGTCGTTTTTAAAGTGAATAACAATCTTAACTATGACGATCGGGTAGGAACCATTTCTTTCAGTCTTGAAGATGGCTATACAACTCAATTATCCATTACTCAGTTAAAGAAAGATGCCATCTTCACCTATGTTCCTTTGAATAATTCGATTTCATATAAAGAACAAACATTTGAAATTAAAATATTATCAAATACCCAGGTGGAGATACACATTGATTCCGATTGGATTACTCTTGAAGACACTCGGGGTCTGTCAGAAACTTCTTTTTTTCTAAAGATAGCCGAAAATTCATCTTTTAACAAGAGGACAAGCAAGGTTCTTTTGAAGGGAGAAACTATTCAGGACTCTATTTGTTTTTCTCAGCAACCTCACCCCATTGATCTCAGTTCAAATGGTACAGCAAACTGCTATATTGTTCCTCCTACTGGTTCTCTCTACAGTTTTAATGCTATGGTGGGTGGGAATGATATGAACTATCATCTTGTAGGTGGTACGAAGGCAGGAATTGTTTGGGAAGCTAAAGAGGGTTTATCTGATAACCAACTTATCGAAGAGATAGAGTACGATCCCGAACGAGGTCTAATCTATTTCCAAGCTAACGAGGAAGAAGGAAACGTACTGATCGCCTTATTAGATGAATATGATAATATTCTTTGGAGCTGGCATCTCTGGCTTACCCATTATGATCCGGAGGAACAGTTCATCACTTTTAATACTGGCGCGGTTTTAATGGATAGAAATTTAGGTGCGTTTTCTCAAATGAGTTCAGGTATCCAATATCAATGGGGAAGAAAAGATCCTTTTATCAAAGGTCATTACTCCACAACATTTCCAGATGAAATTACAGGAACTATTGGGTACACTATTCAACACCCCACTATTTGTTTTAATAACAATTACGCTGTTACGTGCTGGGATTGGAATAAAGAGCATACTGCTACATGGTCTTCCTCAAAAACAGTTTTTGATCCTTGCCCTCCCGGTTGGAAGGTAATGGACAGTAATGCGATGCCCTCTTGGTCTTATGGTAATGGCGCAGTAGTTGGAGAAGGGCATGCAATAATAGAAGAGCCAATTTGCCATCCCACCACTAAATATAGATTTGGACCTAATTGGACTAATTTAGGTTATTTCAATATGTTTTATTGTGCCAAGGTATTGAAAATCTCAGACATAGGACCCAGATGGGAGGTGGAAGGTAGAGCATATACAAATTATGTTCGTTGCCAGAGAGAATGACTTTCTCAACCTAACTTCCTCGGAGACCCGAATACCCTATGGGCATTCTGAAATTGTTCTATTGTGCTTTGGGAGTTGCCCCCGACCGTGGAAAACCCGTTGGGCTTTCCCTGTCGAGGGTTACGCGGAGAGCAAAGTCCCCGATAGGGACTTTTTCTCGCTATGCGAGAGGCTACGCACCGTTTTCTATCTAAGCCGAGGCTGCCCCCGTATTCTCGCTTCGCGAGAGGCTACGCTCCGTATTATAGCTACATGAGGAGCTGCGCTACTAATCTGACAAATCCTGTAAGTTGAGCAATTCATCGGAATTGGGTTGTTGGTTAGCGGGGAAGGTTGAGGGGTGAATGAACTGGATGTATTAAAATATGTTATTAGGGTATATGGGAGTTTCTTTTTTTAGACATACTCGGTTTATGCCCTGGTCGATCGTTGGGTTGGCGTGCGCGCTTTGCCTCTTAGCTTCTTGCGGAGGAAGCGGGCACGCGGATAATTCTATTCCCGGTATTGAGGTCGATGAGTCTTATTTCCACCCTGATAATGAGGTCGAGATCAAGGAGAGGGAGCATAAGTCGGATAAGCGTGTTTTCAATTCATCTGAAGAGATGATCTCTTTTATGAATGATTCTAAGGATGCTGCTCGCTATCGCTCTGGTATTCTGATGCAGATGGCTAAGGATGCTCCTCGCTATGCGGATTCCCTTCTCAATAGTCATCACCCCCGTTTCTTAGTAGTCGACAAGGCCAAAATGAGAGTTATGGTTTTCGATAGCTGCGGAAATCTTGAAAAGTCTTTCAAGATGGCGTGCGCTAAGAAATATGGCAACAAGCATAAAAAGGGAGATAGCCGCACACCCGAAGGTTACTTCCAAGTCGAAGGTGTCTATGATAGCACCGAATGGCTCTTCACCGATGACGATGGAGTCACCTCCGATGTGAAAGGTCAATATGGACCGCGCTTTATCCGTGTCAAGACCTCTCCTACCCGTTGGCCGATCGGCATTCATGGCACTAACGCGCCTTGGTCCGTGGGTGGGCGACGCAGCCACGGTTGCATACGCCTTTCCAACGATGATATAATGGAATTGGTGGAACTCGTAGAAAAGGGAATGCCAATCATCATCTCCCCTTCTAAAAAGGATATGCAGGTCAATTATGAGGAAGGAACACCGACTCTGAGAATCTGGACAGGTGGTGACCCACTTACAGAATTCAAACCCCAAGAACCAAAGGAGGAGACGAAAGACACTATCCCAGTTTCAACAACTGAGAACTTGGATGACTCAGAATCAACTTCCTCGGAGACCACCAATCCCAATTACGAAGAACCGGCAACAGAGGAATATTATACCACTCCCGAGCGGACTTCCACCCTGACCGATTCAATTCCCTAAGATTCTCCAAGGATAATCAGCAAATTTTCGTTATCTTTGCATCTGCACACCATGCTTCCCTCCGGGGAATCGCTAAACTGTACAGCTGCTTATGATTTCGGTCAATAACCTTTGTGTCGATTTCTCGGCCAAGCCTCTTTTCAACGATGTTAGTTTCGTAATCAACCGGAACGACCGTGTAGCACTCGTAGGCAAAAACGGGGCCGGGAAATCCACCATGCTCAAAATAATGGCCGGGCTACAGAGTCCGACCTCCGGTTCTGTATCAACTCCCTCGGAAGTAACGGTTGGTTATCTTCCTCAGCAGATGAAGCTTTCCGATGACACTACCCTGATAGAAGAGACCCGGAAAGCCTTCTCCAATCTTACAGACCGTCAGACGGAATTAGATGAGATAACCCGAAAAATCTCCGAGTCCACCGACTACGAATCCGAGGAATATGCAGCCTTGCTCGAAAGGATGGAATACCTCAATGAGCGTCTTGCTATGGAGGGTGCCGACAATATGGAGGCTGAGATGGAGAAGACACTGATCGGCCTCGGTTTCGCTCACTCTGATTTCAACCGCCCTACTTCCGAGTTCTCCGGTGGTTGGCGTATGCGTATCGAGTTGGCCAAGATCCTTCTTCAAAGACCCGATGTCCTTCTTCTCGACGAGCCAACGAACCATCTCGACATAGCATCTATCCAGTGGCTCGAGCAGTTTTTGCTTACTAAAGCTAAGGCTGTAATGTTAGTGAGCCACGACCGTGCGTTCCTCGACAATGTGACCACGCGCACCATTGAAATAAACTGCGGTAAGATATATGATTATAAGATCTCATATACACCGTTTGTCGAACTGCGTAAAGAGCGCGTCGAACAACAACGCCGCGCCTGGGAAAACCAGCAGAAGCTCATAGCCGACACCAAGGATTTCATAGAGCGTTTCCGATATAAGCCAACAAAAGCTGTCCAGGTTCAAAGCCGTATCAAGATGCTGGAGAAGCTGGTGCCGATTGAAATAGATGAGACCGATAACTCCCGATTGCGACTGAAATTCCCGCCAGCTCCGCGTTCCGGTGATTTCCCGCTGATTGTCGAGGATGTCTCAAAGAGCTATGATCATCTTGTTTTCGAGCATGCTGAGTTCACTCTACGCCGTGGCGACAAGGTAGCCTTCGTTGGTAAGAACGGTGAGGGTAAATCTACTCTCGTTAAGTGTATTATGAATGAGATACCTTTCGAGGGCAATCTCAAATTAGGCCATAATGTCAAGATCGGTTACTTTGCTCAGAACCAGGCGCAGCTATTGGATGAGAACCTGACTGTTTTCGAGACCATAGACAATGTCGCTGTGGGTGATATCCGAACTAAAATCCGTGACATATTAGGTGCTTTCATGTTCGGTGGCGAGGATATAGATAAGAAGGTTAAGGTGCTCTCAGGAGGAGAGAAAACCCGTCTGGCGATGATAAAGCTTCTCTTGGAGCCGGTCAATTTCCTTATCCTCGACGAGCCGACCAACCATCTTGATATGCGTACAAAGGATATCCTTAAAGATGCTATCAAGGATTTCGGGGGAACGGTAATCGTTGTCAGCCACGACCGTGATTTCTTAGATGGCCTCGTTACCAAAGTCTACGAGTTCGGAGACGGTAAAGTCAGGGAGAATTTGGGTGGTATATATGACTTCCTACGCGCCCGAAACCTCAATGCCTTAGATGACTTGCATCTGACCAAAAGAACAGATGCTGAGCCCGAAAAAGTTAATTCAAATTCCACCTCCCAAACGGCTGAAGAACCCAAAACTATAGCCACTGCCCAGACAAATGAGACTCCCAAACCCCAAGCGAAGCTTAATTATGCTGAGCAGAAGAACCGGGAGCGCATTCTCAAAAGGGCTGAAAAGGCTGTAAAAGACGCGGAGGCTCAGATCGAAAAGTTGGAACACGAACAGGCTGAGGTAGAAGCGAAGCTGGCTTCCGGTGATGCTTCGGCTGAAGTCCTTCAGGCTTACGAGGATGCAAAAAAGAAACTTGAGAACGCCATGTCTGTCTGGGAACTCGCCCAGGAGGAATTAGACTCAATCAAGGAACAATACTCATAAGATCCCGTCTCATAATATTTAAGAAACACTGGGATCCCAAAATACCTTTCTCTTAAAATAATACACTCTCTTAAAACCAACTTTAGAATAATGAATTTCAAAATGATTCTTAAGACTTCATTAGTCTCTCTGCCATTGTTCGCGGCAGCCTCGACTCCTCACGGAATCGACACCAAGAACTTGGACCCGAATATCCGACCGGGCGATGATTTCTATCAATACGCTTGCGGTGGCTGGATGGCTCTTAACCCCCTTACCCCGGAATATTCACGTTTCGGCACTTTCGACCAACTTCGTGAAAACGCACGCACCCAGTTGAAGGAACTCATCACCAATCTTTCCGCCAACCCGGACAGCAAGATTAAAGGCACAAATGCCCAGAAGGTAGCTGATCTCTATGCTCTCGGAATGGATTCGGTAAGGTTGAATAAGGAGGGAGCCGCTCCCCTGCAGCCGATCTTGAATAAGATCAACTCGATGCGCCCGGAGGATTTCACCGACATGATCGTGATGATGCATAATGGCATCACGAGTTCTTTCTTCAGTTCCGGTGTCGGTGCCGATTCCAAGAATTCGGATATGAATATACTTCATATCGGTGAGGTAGGTCTTGGTTTGGGAGACCGCGATTACTATCTCGTTTCCAATGAGACCAACGACCGTATCATGAAGGCATACCATAAGTATGTGGTAGACATAATGATGTTAGCCGGATACTCCGAAAAGGATGCCGAACGTGTCTGGAATAATGTTATAAAGCTGGAGACTGAGTTCGCTAAGAATAAGATCACCCGCGAGGAGCGCCGTAATCCCCAGCTTCGCTACAATATCCGCACTATAGATGAGATACGCAAGGATTTCCCAAATATCGAATGGGACCGTTATTTCGCAGGAATAGGTTTGAAGGATGTGGAGAAAGCTAACATCTCCGGACTCCGCTATCTGACTTTCCTCAATGAGTATCTTCCCACTATAGATCCGCAAGCTGTCAAGGATTACTTGGCATTTGATTTTGTTTCGGATTCCTCGAATCTGCTAAGCGATGATTTCGTTAATGCCAATTTCGAGTTGTACGATCGCGTTATGAGCGGAACGGAGGAACAGCAGCCGCGTTGGAAACGCGCTATGGGAATGCCTAACTCAATGTTGGGCGAGGCTGTTGGTGAGCTTTATGTCTCCAAATACTTCCCGGAGGAGAATAAAGCCTACATGAAGGAGCTTGTGGAGAACCTCCGAGTAGCTCTGGGAAAACATATCGATAACCTCACATGGATGAGTCCTGAGACTAAGGCAAAGGCTCATGAAAAATTAGCCACCTTCACTGTCAAGATCGGATACCCGGATAAGTGGAAAGACTACTCAGGTATCGAGATCGATCCGGAGAAATCCTACTTGGAGAATGTAATGAAGGCTTCTCAGTGGTACACTGCCGACAATTATTCGAAATTGGGCAAGCCGGTGGATAAGACGGAATGGCACATGACCCCTCAGACTGTAAATGCCTATTACAATCCTACCACCAACGAGATCTGCTTCCCGGCCGGCATACTCCAGGCTCCCTACTTCGACCTTACAGCGGATGACGCGCAGAACTATGGCGCTATAGGAGTTGTGATCGGACATGAGATGACTCATGGTTTCGATGATTCAGGACGTCAATACGACAAGGATGGCAATCTCAATGACTGGTGGACCGCTGAGGATGCCGAGAAATTCACCAAACTTGCTGACCAGCTTGTAGCTCAGTTCGATGCCGTAGAGGTCGCACCTGGTGTACATGCAAATGGTCGTTTCACCCTGGGTGAGAACATCGCCGACCAGGGAGGCTTGCGAGTAGCTATGACTGCCTATCAGGATTCACAGAAAGGGAAGGAGCGCAAGGATATAGACAGGTTCTCTCCTGAACAGCGTTTCTATTTGGCTTACGCAAATCTCTGGGCCGGCAATATCCGCGATGAGGAGATCCTTTCCCGCACCAACACAGACCCCCACTCCTTAGGACGCAACCGCGTGAATGTCTCGCTGAGAAACCTGGAGCCGTTCTTCAACGCTTTCTCAATCAAAAATGGCGACCCGATGTTCCGCGCTGAAGAAGAGCGCGTGGTAATCTGGTAAACCTCAAGTTAGTATCTACTGATGATTTACAACAATACAAGGAGCCGGTCCAATCCCGCTCCTTGTATTTATTTTAAATGATGATGAAAGAATATGCCCTTATTGGCCGTAAACTTGGCCATTCCTTCTCTGCTGACTATTTCAACTCTAAATTCAAAAAGGAGGGAATAGATGCTCAGTACTATCTTTGGGAGTTACCGGAGATCTCACTTCTACCGGAGCTTATCTCTGCCCATCCCCTTTTGGAGGGTCTGAATGTTACTATCCCTTATAAAGAGGAGATTATCCCTTACCTTGATTCCCTCTCTCCTTTGGCGGAGCAAACCGGAGCGGTTAATTGCGTAAAGGTAATCCGTTCCGAGGAGTCTTCCAAGGGTTATTTCCTACAGGGTCATAATACCGATGTGGAGGGTTTCATGTCATCTGTCAGACCCTTGCTTCAATCGGATTCTAAAAAGGCTCTCATCTTAGGAACCGGTGGTGCTTCGAAAGCTGTCAAAGTTGGCTTGGAGAAATTGGGATTAGAGATTCTGTTCGTTTCCCGCAATCCGGGAGAATGGAAAGTTTCTTATCGTGATCTAACTCCTGAACAAGTATGGGAAGCCGATCTGATAGTAAATACCACTCCCCTCGGCATGTATCCAAATCTTAATGCCGTACCTCCTTTTCCTTTTCAATATATGCGTTCCGGCAAGGAACCGAATAAATCCCCTCAGGTAGCTTTTGATTTGATTTACAATCCTTCAGAAACCCTTTTTATGAAGATCTGCGCAGCACATGGAGCTCTCGTCTCGAACGGTCTCGCTATGCTTCACTCCCAGGCAGAGGGTGCATGGCGTTTCTGGAACGCTGATTGACCCATACACCTATTACGGCCAGAGCTACCAACCATATTATCACTTGCCATCCTTCCAAACGATGCTCAATGACAGTACCTTGACTGAAGTAAGATGCGCCCTCCTTCAGCAGTTCAAAGGGTAATTCTATTATCCTGTTGAGCCAATACGGTTCAATATGCCAACCCGAAAGAATGAGATAAAGGATTGCGCCCCCGACATAGAATGGGAGTAATGGAACTGCTATCAGGTTCAAAGGTAGAAAGTCCAAAGGAATCCGGCCGAAATAATAGGAACTTAAAGCCCATGAACCGGCGGTCGCTACTATCGGTATCAACAACCAGCCGACAAGCTTATGTAGAAGTGGATGATTACGGTGATCAATAGTGTTGAGTGGTTCCATAAATGCTATCAAGGAGGCAACGCAAACGAAACTAAGCTGAAACCCGGCGGTAAAAATTGAATCGGGGTCTATTATCATTATGATGAAAGCTGCTATCAACAATGCATTGAAACTTGAGCGTTTTCGTTCCATCACCAAAGCGATGGTAAGGGCGGAAAACATTATCCCGGCTCGCAGTGTAGAAGGAGCCATACCACTCATCGCAACGAATACCCATGTCGGTATCAGAGCCAACAGATACCGCGCATTCCACCATCCCAATACCTTCAGCGGCCAAAGCAATATCAACACCAAAGCCGACACTATACCAACATGCATTCCGCTGAGGGCTAATATATGAGCTAACCCGACATCTGCCAAACGGTGGCGGGTTTCGGGAGAGACATGATCTGCTTCCCCGGCCAAAAGTGCTTTTAGAAGACCTTTCGTGTCAGTCGAAAGATGCGTCTGCTCTATTGTTGCAATCAATCCATCATGTAGATTTTGGTACCATGCTCTCCTATCTTCCCTTTTTTGCACGACCCTGACTTCCCGGGGTAACGCGAATTTACCGTTAACCGATTTTGCCGGAACCCTTACTATATCCCCTTTCCGAACTTCTGTTACCCCGCAAAAAGAGGTAACAGCCCAATCCCTCCATTCCCGCGGGCGGCATAGCAATCCTGAAATCCGATCTCCATATTCTCCTGTAACGACCCTCTTGACTTCTATCACTACATCTTCATCCGGATCAAGCCCTCCTCTCCATCGGGAAAAGTTTTCAGCTTTCATGGCCATCTGTTCATCAGACCGTGGTGAAAAGTGGGCGCATACTATTCCAGCCCCACCGAACATTAGTACGAAACCTATCCAATTATATCCGGACTTAGGTATCAGCCGGTTACTCTGCTTGTTGGTAATATTCAGAATCAGGTTCAGCAGTCCCCCTACGACTATAATAACTACCCCGGGCCATAAACCAATATTGCCGGAACGCTCAGCGAGTATTCCGGCAATAAGAGCTATCAAGGGTAGTAAAAGGGGATTCATTACTTTTTCTTTTTCCCTTTATTATCTGTTTTAGTCTTCTTGCCAGTCTTATCTTTTTTATCTGACTTACAGCAGTTGCCGGAGTTATATTTGGCAGCCGCTTCTGTAAAGGCTTCCATTATTTCAGTGGGCTTGTCATTCATAAATGCACCCAACTGATAACCGTCCAAGTCTCCTGAATTACATTCCGGAGCCCAATACCATACCCCTTTGCATATTCCATCAGTTTCCTCCGCACTCCGCTTTATGATCTCGGCTATCGTCTTCTTTCCTTCTTTAGCACGCGCAGCGGGAGCTCCGACTTCGACAATCATCACATCAGTACCGAATTTCTCTTTCACATGCTTGATATTGTCAATAGTCCTGGTTATCGAGGTCTCTTCATCGGGCAGGTAAGACCATTCCATAGCATACATAGGATACAGGCTCATGCCTACCATATCCCATTCCGCGCCATTCTCTTTAAGGATACCCAAGTTCCAGTCATACAGATCCTGATCGAATCCATTGTCGAGATGTACTATTACCTTTGCAGCCGGAAGTACCTCACGTACAGCATCGGTCCCGGACTTGAACAGACCGGCATATTGTTTCGGGTTGGTCTGGGCACGCCCCATGTCCCACAACATTCCGTTTGAAGTCTCGTTGCCGACCTGAACCCATTTTACATCCACTCCGGCATCCCGGATCGGTATCAGTGTCTCGCGGGTATGGTCAGCTACAGCTTTCTTCATACCCTCATAATCCAAATCCTCCCAAGCTTCGGGAATATTCTGCTTTCCCGGATCGGCCCACCAATCGCTATAATGGAAATCAATCATTACGGGCATTCCGAGGTCGCGGGCGCGCTTTGCCAATACAAGCACATCCTCAGCATTACAGAATCCTTTTGTCGGATTTACCCAGACACGAAGTCGGATCGCGTTCATACCCAAGTCTTTCATCAGTTGGGTCGTCTCGACAATCTCACCGGCTGAGTTGCGGGTGAAACGACCGCGTGCTTCGTCTGCCGTCGTATTGGAAATATCTCCTCCCAGCCAGAAGGGCTCTGACTTACAACATGCTTCCTTATCCGCGGCTACTCCGCCTAACGCGAATCCTCCTGCCAAGATAAGGCTCATCAATATCTTTTTCATTCAATATATAAGTTCCTCTTAAAAATTAATCGATATATGTTCCTCTTAAAATTTTAGTTATAGACTCCCTTCCCTGTCTTTCCAACGTCTAACCGACAAATTTATTTTCCTGTTTTCCCTTTCTAATATCCTCAAAAATTAGTAATTTTGAGAAAATTAGAACCATGTTATGAAACTCAAAGTCAACTACAGCAAGTTCTCTATCATCCTCACGGCCATCATCGGCCTTGTCTTGTTCATAGGATGCATCGCTACAGTCCGGGAAGAACCGGCTTTCATTATTCTATTATCCCTCTACTTGATATTATTCTTTGCTACCCTATTTTGGGCTCCGGCCTACGTTCAGGTCGAGGATGGCTATCTTATTTTGGGCAGCCTTTGTAAAAAGAAGAAACTTCCTTTAAGCAATATAAAGAGCGTCGAGCCATGCCAGCCTACAATGGGCGCGATACGGGTCTGCGGTTCGGGTGGCTTTATGGGTTACTGGGGAATTTTCAGGGAAGGAGACATAGGCCGCTATTACGCTTTCTATGGCAAGTCCTCCGACTGCTTCCTTGTTCGTATGGATAATGGAGACAAGTACATGGTCGGCTGCGATGATCCCGACTCCATGATACGCTGCATACAATCCAAAATAAAAGGTTGAAGAATCAGTTCCTCTTGAATTTTTTTACTTCTCTTCCCCTCCGAAAGCATGGGAGTTCCGATTTTTTTGAGTATATTTGCTAAATGGTTTCACGCCATACCTATCCTTTCCTCCCCCTCGACCCAGTCTCATAAAAACACTTTCTCTATAAAAGTCAGAAAATGAAATATATCGGTGCTCACGTTAGTGTCGAAGGGGGTGTCTCCAATGCACCTCTTAATGCCGCTGAAATCGGAGCTCGCGCTTTCGCTCTTTTTACCGGTTTCAACACCCGTTGGAACTCCAAGCCCATTTCTGAAGAAGAGGCGGAATTATTTAAATCCCGTTGCAAAGAATATGGGTTCTCTCCTGATGTGATTCTGCCACACGACAATTTCCTCATCAACCTCGGCTCTCCCGACTCCAAGAAGTTAGCCATGAGCCGCAAGTCGTTTTTAGATGAGATGAAACGTTGCGAGCAATTGGATCTCAAATACCTTAATTTCCATCCCGGTTCCCATATGGGAGAAATGGAAGAGAATGATTGCCTCGACCGCATTGCCGAATCTATCAACCTTACCCTCGACAAGACAAACGGTGTGATGGCTGTCATAGAGACTACCGCCGGGCAAGGCACGAACCTCGGCCATCGATTCGAGCATATAGCCCGGATAATTCAAGGCATCGAAGACAAATCCCGTATCGGTGTATGTCTTGATACCTGCCATTCCTACTCGGCGGGGTATGACCTCGCTACCCAGGAAGGTTACGAGGAGACCTGGCGTCAGTTTGACGAGATCATAGGACCCGATTATCTCAAGGCTATACATCTCAATGATGATATGCGGGCTTTAGGATCCCGGATTGACCGCCACGCTTCACTTGGGAAAGGTACCTTAGGTGAGGAGTTCTTCTCCCGATTTGTAAATGATCCGCGGTTCGATTCAATGCCCATCATCCTCGAGACGCCCGACCCGGATATTTGGAAACAGGAAATAGCATGGCTTTACTCCCTGATCAAGCAACCCTGAGCTTTTTATAGATTAAGCCAAGAAAAACATATCTCAACATTTACCCTAATACCGGATAAAAAAATCTACTAAATAAAATCTACATGAAAACTAAACCGGATTTAAGTTTCTGGAAACTTTGGAATCTGAGCTTCGGATTTTTCGGTGTTCAGATCGCCTATGCCCTGCAGAGCGCCAACGTTTCCCGTATCTTTACCACCATTGGAGCTGACCCTCATGACCTCAGCTACTTCTGGATTCTTCCTCCTCTAATGGGTCTTATCGTACAACCTATCGTAGGCTCAGCTTCCGATAAGACCTGGAACCGCTTCGGACGCCGTCTACCATATCTGATCGCGGGTGCGTTGGTAGCCATTATCGTAATGTGCCTGTTACCAAACGCTGGTTCCTTAGGACTTACCATCTCCTCGGCTATCATCGTCGGACTTATCGCCCTTATGATGCTGGATACATCCATCAATATGGGCATGCAGCCCTTCAAGATGCTGGTAGGCGATATGGTCATCGAGAAACAAAAAGGGCTCGCCTACTCTATCCAGAGCGTCCTTTGCAATGCCGGCTCCATTGTCGGTTATATCTTCCCGATCCTCTTCACATGGTTCGGAATCGCCAATATCGCTCCTTCCGGAGAGGTACCTCCTACTGTTATCTGGTCCTTCTATATCGGCGCGGCAATCCTTTTGCTTTGCGTTATCTACTCCCTTGTAAAGATCAAGGAGTGGCCCCCGCATGTATATAATGAATACAACGGAATTGAGGAGACTCCGAAAGAAGCCAAGCCCAAGCAGAATCTCTTCAAGCTTCTGGTTCACGCTCCCAATACATTCTGGACAGTAGGTCTGGTTCAGTTCTTCTGCTGGTTCGCATTCCTCTTTATGTGGACCTATACTCCGGGTACTATCGCCCATAATGCCTTCAATACCCCCTCCACAACTATTGTCAAAGGTATTGAATTTACAGATGCCGCAGGCCATGTTCAGAAGATTGAAGGGAAGCACATCCTAACCCAGGACAACAAACCTGTAATCGACAATGGCAAGGAGCTCATAGCCCTCAATACACTTCCTGCGAATGTTACCTTGAAGAATGTAGGTATCATGAATACGGATCCTCAGACCGGGAAGCTCTTCTTAGACGAAGTCGAGGAATTTACAGTACCGGCTCCGGCAAACGCAACTGTCATCAGCCAGAAGGAACTAAACGCTGCTTCTGAAGAATATAATGCCGCCGGCAACTGGGTCGGCGTATTGTTCGCTGTTCAGGCTATTGGTTCTGTTCTTTGGGCTATCGTCCTTCCGATGTTCAAGTCCCGCAAGTTTTCTTACTCCTTGAGCTTGGCATTAGGAGCCGCCGGCTTCATCATGGCGGCCTTCATGCAAAATCAGTATCTGCTCTTTATCGCATTCGTACTGATCGGATGTGCCTGGGCAGCTATGCTGGCATGGCCTTTCACCATCCTTACCAATTCACTTAAGGGTGGAAACATCGGTGCTTATTTAGGTCTATTCAACTGCTCCATCTGCATACCGCAGATCGTAGCCGCACTGGCTGGACGAGGTATCTTAGGTGCGATCAGCACTCCCGATACGGTTGCACCCCAATATATGATGATGTTCATCGCCGGCATCTCCATCGCCATCGGCGCCATCTGCGTAGTCTTCATCAAGGAAGGCAAATCAGAACCCGCACCCCAGGAAACCCCAGCCATCAGCGAAATCTAATTAACTGGGAGGAGGCGCGCCCTTAGCTGGGGAGGAGGCGCGTCCCCGCGCCGTAAAATTAACTGGGATGAGGCGCGTCCCCGCGCCGTAAAAAGAATTGCCCGCATCTGGGTTCTGTGCTCGCTTAGCGAAGCGGCGAGTTAATAAATAAAGAGAATCGAGGCAAACCCTCGATTCTCTTTATTTATTATAATGGTTCATAGCGAAAGCAGGTCCTGACAGGCAGAACGCCTTGACACACTCAGCTGCCCGCTTCAAAATTTCCGGAATCTTCTCCCGCTCCTCCGGCGGGAACTTCCCTAAGACGAAATTGATCTGGGCTCCTTTCGCAAATTCATTACCTATGCCAAATTTCAATCGTGCATAATTCTGGTTTCCCAATTCCTGCGCTATATTCTTCAATCCGTTATGGCCGGCATCAGACCCCTTCAGTCTTAGCCGCAAAGTTCCGAAAGGCAAAGCCAAATCATCAACTATCACTAACAGATTCTCCAATGGCAATTTCTCCGCGTTCATCCAGTAACGGACAGCAACCCCACTTAGATTCATGAAGGTGGATGGTTTCAATACCATCAGCTCGCAATTCTTGACTTTACAGATAGCCATCTCCCCATAACGGCATGATTTGAATGTAGCCCCACATGAGGAAGCCAATTCATCGGCTACCATAAAGCCGGCGTTATGGCGTGTCCCTTCATATTCCGCTCCTATATTCCCTAACCCCACTATCAGATATTTTTTCATATTGTCTTCATTGGCTGATGTGGATACCGGCTCATTATAACTTTTCGAGCGTATCCATCTCTTAATACAATCTAAAATCCCGTCTCCCATATTCTGAATTCGAAAATTAAAGTCATCCTAATGACTTCTTTATATAAGTTCCTCTTAAAAATTAATCAATATAAATTCCTCTTCTATTTTGAGCTATAAAACTTGTTCTCACTTGCCTCTCCGGTTTTGTCGTTCAGTCGTTTAGCTCGCTAAACTCCTTCTCTCCGCAACCGGATAGTCGGCGCGATCTCCAAGTTTTATATGCTCATTAATTTTTAAGAGGAACTTAAAAAGCCGGAGAAAGCAAAAGAATGCTTTCCCCGGCCAGATCATTTAATATGAACAAATTACTTTTCAGCTTTAGCCTGAGCACCGCGAGCAGCACGAGTCAACTGAACGGCGCAAACTACTGCGTTCTTAGCGTTCATCAACTCCAGACCTTCGAAGTGAAGATCACCAACAGCCATGGTCTTACCGAGACCAAGATTGTCTACGTTGATAACCAGACGCTCGGGGATATTATTGTAGAGAGCTTTAGCTTTCAGCTTACGCATTGAAAGAGTGAGCTTACCACCGGCTTTCACACCCTCAGCATGACCTTCGATCTGTACCGGTACTTCCATTACGATTGGCTTATCGGGGAATACCTCCAGGAAGTCAAGGTGAAGGATGGTATCCTTTACAGGCTGGAAGTCGATGTCCTTCAGCACTGCCTTACGGGTCTCGCCATTGATCTCCAGATTGATCTCGAAAATGTCCGGAGTATAGATCAGCTTACGTACATCTTCCTGGGTTACAGTGATGTCAGTTGTGATCATGCCCTTGTTGCCCTCCTTGTCGATGACTACGAGCTTCTCGCCCGGCTTC
This sequence comes from uncultured Sangeribacter sp., assembly GCA_964553075.1. Lineage (GTDB taxonomy): Bacteria > Bacteroidota > Bacteroidia > Bacteroidales > Muribaculaceae > Lepagella. The sequence continues at coordinate 18,335 of CAZKJP010000022.1, forward strand.
AGATCACCGGTGAAAGGAAGATCTACTACTTTTCCACCGTTCAGGACAGCGGGGATTTTACCTTCTTTACGAAGTGCCTTTACAGCCTTCTTGCCGAGTACGGTACGCGGTTCGGCTTTCAGTTCAAATGTCTTCATTTGGTTGTGTTACTTAAAAATAATGTCTTAAAGCCTGCTGGAACTCCCTAATCTTGAAAGCTTCTTCTTATATTTCCAAAATCAGGTCATCTCAGGCTATTGTTATTTTTCCATCACACGTGAGTCCGGTCCCAGCGAGCACTGTCGCCCAGACCGCTCTGAAATGGAACGCAGGTTCCGGGGCATATTTTCCCAAAACCTGCGCAAAATTACTAAATTCCTTTGATTTAGACAACTTTATCGGGAGATTTCATCAGTTATAGACTCCATTTTCCTTACTTTTTGGAGTCAATTCTCGTCCAATTCATCCTCGTCTTCATCTTCCCAATCCAAGAAGAAATCCTCGACGGCCTCCTCGCGGAATCGTGCCATCTCACGTCCATCACGTTTCGTCGGTCGCCCAAGTCCTTTCTGACGGTTTACAAATCCCGAGATGCGATTCATCTCCAACAGGTCATATTGGCTCTTAGGAGTGAGGTTCTCAAGGTATCCCTCTACCAACTTTGCCCCCAGCCGGTTCTGGGTTAGTTGCTTTACCCGGAACGTATAGGTTACAGGAGGTTTCCTTACATCTATTACATCTCCGACTTTAACGGGGCGAGATGGCTTTACAGCCACTCCTCCCATCAGCACCCTCCCTTTTTTACAGGCGTCAGTCGCAATTGTACGGGTCTTGAAGACCCTCATGGCCCAAAGCCACTTGTCTACCCTTACTTCCTCCATCAGTCAATGAGTTTGGGATCGATCCTTACCATCTTGACAACGGGCTGACGGTTGCTCCCTAACAGTTCTACTGTATCGGCTGTCAAGGCACGGGCGGAGGTCGCCTCTTCCAACGCTACGATCAGTCGGGTCTCTGTCTCCAAATCAGGACACATCATCTTGGTGGTAGCTATCGCTGAGAAAGAGATGGAGTTCGGCGTTTCAAGATCTGTCTCAATCTTGCCGTTCAATATATTGCATCCAGTGTTTCCGTGAAGTTTTCCTTCATCTATGTCTATCAGGATATCCATTCCCTCTACATCTACCGGATCACCCTCTATCGCTACGATATGCCAGGCACCGTTCAGGAACTCGAAGTTGCAATGCACCAGTTTCATCAATGGGGCTCCAGCCTCATCGAGTAAGGTCAGATGATAATCATGCCCGTCAAGACTCCAGTCATACCGACGTGTATCGGCCAATGCCTGATTGACCTGCATATCGGTTATACCGTCCATCCCACACGCCATCATCGTCGATACAAGATTATCAAAACTCATCGTTGAATCCTGCGGATTGTAACTATAGGAGGCGTTGATGATATTGCAACCGTTATTGCCGTAGACCCGTTTTTCCGTGGGCTCGAAACGCAAGAAGGGGGTCTTCTCTCCTACCGCTTGCTGACCGCCGACCTCTTCGATTGTCCAGTCACCTTTAATAATACCTTTAGCCAATTCAGCTGAAGTGTACACCTGCTGGCTCTTAGGCTGATGTAGTGTCTCGCGGTCATTTGGAAGAACCGTCTCTTTACTTACCGTTCCTCCCGTCCGGTTAAACACCGAACAGCTACCTAACATCCCCAACACGGCTATCGAGAGAATCAATCCCCCTTTCCTCCCAATTTTGGCAATTGATAAACTATCTATTTTCATTTCTTATTTTCCTTAAAATTTAAACCCGAAGTCTATTAATATCGAGAATCGGGTTCTTAACCTACACCCACGATCAGTCGCCCCAGTGCCGCCGTTCCGGATACTTGGTAGGTCTCAGAAGCAGTCTCAGTGATGTGGAATAAGTGAAGTAATTCCATACCCAGTTGAGCAATACATTCAGCTTATTGCGCATACCCAAGATCGACATAAGGTGAATCAGCATCCATATCCACCATGCTACCCTGCCGGAGAGTTTCAAGTTTCCTAAGTCTGCAACCGCACGGTTCTTACCTACGGTCGCCATGGATCCTTTGTCCTTATATTCAAATTTATGGGTAAAGCTACCCTCGTTAAGGTTCTTGGCTAAATTACGGGCCTGCTGGATTGCCGGTTGGGCAACCTGCGGATGACCGTTCGGCCATTGCTCTGTCTGCATCAGGGCCAAGTCTCCAAGAGCGAATACGGAGTCTTCCAACCCTTTGACACGATTGTATTCATCTACCTGGATACGACCGCCGCGACCCAAGTATTGGGAATCGAGTCCCGGCATCGTCTCTCCTTTCACACCGGCGGTCCAGATCAAGGTCTCACTGTATTCGCTTGTGCCATCTCCGAAGGTTGCGATTTTATCCTCGTAACTCTTCATGGTGGTGTTCAGTCTTACATCCACCATCAGGTCCTTCAGATACTTCTCTGCTTTTTCACTTGCTTCGGGACTCATGGCGCCTAAAAGGCGAGGTGCTCCTTCGACAAGAGTAATTCTCACATCACTCGGATCAATGTCAGGATACTCCCGGGTCAGGATATCCCGTTTCATCTCTCCTAAGGCCCCGGCGATCTCTACTCCCGAGGGACCACCTCCTACTACAAGGAAGGTGAGCAATTGCTTCCTTCGTTCCGGATCCTCACAGATCGCACCTCTTTCGAGTCTATCAAGAATTGCATCGCGACAGCGTCCGGCTTCGGCTACTGTCTTGATACAATAGACCTTCTTCTCCATATCCGGCATACCAAAGAAGTTGTTGGTAGTGCCTGCCGCCAATACTAACAGGTCATACTGAATGGTCTCGTAACTGGTGGTGATGGTCTTATTGGCCGTATCTATATTCTTGACGTGGCCCATGTGGTAGGTGATACCGCGTCTTTTCTTGAACTCCCTACGGAACGGGAAGGATATATTGCTTGCATCCAGACCCGACGAAGCTATCTGATAAAACAAGGGTGGGAATGAATGGAAATTGTTACGGTCCACTACCTTGATCTCAAACTTCGAGCGGTCAAGACATTTAGTTAAATTCAATCCGGCGAAACCGCCTCCTACTATGACTAATCTTTTCTTCTGTGACATCGTGGTGTTGTTTTTGCCATATCCTGAGTCAGTCTCTGATCTACGTAGACCTCACCCAAGATATGTTTTCATATTCAAAACAATCTAAATCCTTAACATGTTCCCGAAACTCATTCATTTACCGGCCGAACTCCGAAACCATGTGTACGGGGGTCATTGACCGTATTGAAGCTGATCGTTCCGGATGTGCTCTGATTTATCTGGTAACAGAACGCCTCAGTATAATCGTTGCGGGCGCGACATGTCCAGAGATTTACTGACTGCCCTGGACCATCCAAGCTCACTGTCTCACCCGATATATAACCGAAGGCCGGGAAGAACAAATCATAACCGGAACCGGTAACTTCATATCCCTTAATTCCATTTTGAGTGGTAAAGGTCTTAGCTCCAGAAGTGAGATGAGTATACAAGGTTGTGCCTTGAAGTCTGAAACCTATAGGGCTGGGATCATAGACTGTTTTATGAGCCGTGGTCGCGGTGTACCCTTCGTTCGTAGTCCATAGATTGAGATAATCGAATTTCTCTGTATGGCTGGCTTGAAGGAAGGTCTGAGGATTCTGAGTCAGATATGACCACAGTGAGGCTCCGTCATTGGTCATTGACGAGTTACTTATCTGAGGTATCCCGGAATACTTCGTATGGTCGGCTGCGTAAAAGGTCTGAGCTGGCGACATCATAGGATCCTTTCGTCCCCATTGATAATACGTAGTATATGAAGGAGTAGTTGTAGTTGCACCGGCTTGGGTGATTGTAATAGTCTTTGTCAGTGGATCTATTCCTTCCGGCAGCCCTGTCTGAGTGAACCTGACCTTTACCGAAGCGGCATCAAAGCTAACCTGATCACCTCCATCTACCTCACCGACATTCTTGGACAGGATTTTAGTCTCCCCGGTTACGCCGGGAATGGTTATTCCCTCCGTCTGGGCAGACAGATCCGTTATCCAAAGATGCCAGCTCCACATTATTTTTCCGTCTCCGTCCTTTACTGCTACCAAAGCATTCCCTTCCCTGATTGAATTGGCGGGGATAGTAAAGGTAAGCCAATGGCCATCTTCCGTGAGCCCTACCTCCCTAACCGTATTCAGCTGATCCTCCCATACCAAAGTTGCCGAAGAGGGTGTGCATCCGGTATTATTGTAAATGTAGGGATCGCTGATTCCATTTCCAAGATGGTTGATAAAGGTCTTCAATACGGAACTTCCGGACTTGGTGGAAATATAGGCAGTCGTATTGGTAGCTCCCCCTTTGATTGCATTACCATATACCAATGGCAAGGAGTATTTACCCGGTGCATTTATTATATAGCAATTCGCGGTATTCTCTACAGTCGCCCCTCCGGTGGCATTACTTAAGTTATAAGGTGTCTGGCCGGAGGAGGTATTGATATCAGCCGCGCTCTGCAAGGATGTCGTTACTGAGGATTTGCTCAGGAAGGTTACATCATTGATACCTGTAACCGCGTTCAGTTCCTCAGTTCCTTCTCCTTCTGTGGTGAAAGATGTAAGCCATACCGGCCTGTCAATCACATTCCCATCCTCATCCAAGAACTCCGCTTCCCATTTTACAGGTACTCGTTCACCGTTATCTTCCATGTAACTGGTTACTTTATAAGGCATGGTCGTGCCGGTATAAGGGGAGTCAAAACTCCCTGCAATATCCAATACCAACTGGTCGGATGCCGGATTTGCGGAGATCCGATATGTAACAGTGCTACCCTGCTTCCATGTCTGACCATCCAGGGAGGCGGTCAATGTCGTAGCGGTCCCGTTAAATTCAGCTTCTATCGTCAACTGAGAATCGGAAGTTAAGGTCTGAGGCAACAACAACATCACTTCCGCTCCTTCTGTTATTGGGGTACCGGCGGCTACATATTCCGAACCTTCCTCTGCTGACAAGGTAATCGATGGAGACACTTTGAAAGAAGAGGTCTCGTTTCCGGTTTCCCAGGTTCCTGTTTCAATATTCAGTTTACCGCCTGTCTTTACTTCGGTAATGGTTATGCTTTTAACTGTACACGGTGCTAATTCGGCTCCGGCAGCGAATTGAATGGCGGTCAGCGCATGATTAAAGGTCAATCCGCAAGGTGACTCTGAAGCATCCGTAGGGCCTGCGTACATCATATCCTCCTGATCCGCTACTTGGGCTGGTGTCTGATATTCTAATACTGGACTCTCATCGCCCGGTATAGGCAAAGTAAGGATACCCTCAGATCCTCCGCTCTGTTGGTAAGGCGCATAGGCATTAAAGCGCAAGGATCCTTTTCCGGGCCAAAGATACTTTTCGGCCGGTGTCCAGTTATTCTGTCTCGTTACTTCCACATTCCTCATATAATCTGCGGAGAAACCCTGACCGGACTCGATGCTGGTTGAAGTTGTAGCATAGACTCCGAAACTCGGGATCGTAGAACTGTCGTAAGACTCGCTGCGGGTCTTATTGTCTACGTTCCTATCAATCCCTTCGGTTACGCGTGGAACCAGGAATAAGGGCTTGGAACCTCCTTCAAGGCTAACGATTCCCGATCCGCCGCTCCTGTTAGATTGTCCACTTCGGGAGGATACTGCGGCCTTGGGATTTCCCGGTACCCATTGGGCTGCATCATTGATCGATACCTTGAAGCTGATGCGCTGAGGGTCACTGGATGCAGGCTCCACCATCTCCTCACTGCAGGAACTCAAAAGAATCCCGGCAAGAGTGAAGGCCATTAGCCCTGATATATGTAGTTTGATTGATGACATAGTGGAAGTAGTTTATTAGTAGTCCATTAGCTGAATGGCAGCTGACCATGTATTCAAAATATGCCCGCCGGAACGACGGGCATATCGATTCTTTTCTATATCTTTTTACTCTGTCTTATCAGTGTTCATAGGAATCGGCTGATCAGAGGGTACCCAGTCTGTTACATCGACTGTGAATTTGATCGGGCCACCCAATACCGGAGTGGAAGGATCCGGATCGTGAGGATCTACATAACCTGCGCCGTTGGTAAGGTCAAGCGTGTAAGTATATTTCTTACCGGCTTCCCAATTGGTATCGATAGGAATTGCAGCCCATTGACAATCACCATCAGACGGGAACGGATACATCTGTGCTCCGGCTACGGTATTGATCTGAAGCTTGATGGACAGATATGCGCCGTTTGCACTGTTCTCAGCATCATTCTTTACATCCCAAGCGGTCAACTGCTGCGGAATCAACATCAGGTTGCCTCCGGCGCCCATCACTGATTGAGCCGTGCTACCTAACTGTACCGGAGTTGCGTATGTATCGGTATAGATATCGTTACCGGTTCCGAGGGTCCAGGCTTTAGTTGTGAAATCAAAAGTACCTTTAGATACCGGGGCTCCTACTCTGACTCCTGTTACCTTATATACGTAAGCGGTATTGTCTGTCTTGGCCAGCACCTCTATCTGAGACAGCTGGTGATCGAAGGTCAAAGGTACACCGGATGCTTCGTTGGCAGACTTTTTACCGGTGGCGTTCGCGGTAATAAAGTCTACCTGCTGTGCGATATCGGTGGCGGGTGAGAAATCGGTCAATACTTTAGAATTAGCGGTCATTGTCACCTGATCTTTAAGAGTTAACGGTGAGAATGCCCAGAAATTAAGTTCTGTGTCATCGCCCGGCCAGTTGTAGACCGGTGTGGAGGTGAAGAAGTTGTCGCTGCCTTTAATGAAGTCCAGTTTCTCAAAGAAGGGGGTGTCTCCTTCAAATGCGGTTACGTTTATTTCGTTCAAATTGGCATTCGTGGTTTCAGTTGCACGGGTGCCCATCGCGGGACGGAAACTGATATTTTTCTGCTCCTGACTGTCTATCTCGGAGAGAGTCTCATCATTGGTACAAGCTGTCAACCCGAGGGCGGCGAGACTTATAAGGAAAAGTGTCTTTTTCATAGTGAAATGCTTTTTATAATCTTGTTTTTACCTTTTGTATCTTTTTTTGCTTGCGGACGCGAGTTTTAAGGCTCGCAACCGTCTCACATTTTAATATCAACATTTTCATGATGCCAATCGTTCACTGTCGGAACAAATCCTCCGGTATTTTCTTCTGTCTTCGGGATATCCAATCCTCTGACTATGATCAGCACATGATGCGGATCAGCTGCTTTATTTACCTGATCTGTTACATCGTATGTATAATACCTCTTGGAGCCGTCGTTCAAGAGCATGTACAGTGTCAATGTGTGGTCGGGATCTGTATCCGGATCCTTGCCGAAGGTCAGGAAATTTCCTTCCAGTGAGGTTCCATCCGATGACAAAGTCAGGTCAAACGGCATTATGACTCTGGAGGAGGAGGGTTTGGCTAAATGGGGATGGAATCCGCCGGCCAGACCTGATAAGGTTCCATCTACGGTTTTTCCGGATAGACAATCCGCGTTGGTTACGTCCAACACCTTAACTGTATAGTGACATACACTCTCTTCAGGATAAAGCGTTATCTGCTGGTGAGAATTCGAGTGAATTACTGTCAGATCTTTACCGGAAGCGGTCCATAACATTCCGGGAGTCTTCACTATGGTCTGATCTTCTGTGCCTGACGCCAGGGGAATCGCCCTGGTCGAGACTCCGGATGAAGTTAGGGCGCCGGATTCAGGGGTACGGATCTCGAAGGTCTCTTTTTGAGAGGTATTCCTCAGCAATGCCCAGTCGGTATTATCGTTATTATATGCTATGGCATCATAATCCGAGGGCTCGATTCTGATTGTGCCTCCATGTTTATTGGAAAACGAGAACCGCTCTCCCTTACCTGTGGGCTGGTCGAACATATAAAGTCCCATGGAGGCCGGATCAGCTGACGATGCGTTACGCCAATCGAAAACCACTTCCAATGTTCCCACTTCATCTTCGCAATATTCCAGGTCCTTATGATTGCATCCGGTAAAAACTCCTAAGGCCAACGTTGAGATAAGGATGCACCCGATTCTGTCTTTTCTCATAGTGTCCCTCCTTTCTTCTTATTTACGTTGCCATGCCCTAATAGCCATACCAAGGATACTTCAAGTTTGGTTGGTCCGAAATAGGTCAGACGATTCGTGGAATCCCATTTATAATGATCCCCACATGGTTCATATTTAATATACTTTCCTCCGAAATATCCGAAGCCGATGGTGAAGTCGAAATTGATTCTGCGACCTACCGGCAAGGAATATCCGTATTCAATTCCGACATTCGGCAGGCACCTGCTCCAGAGGGGCTTGCCTGGCAACCCTCCCATTACTCCCTTACCTCCGAATTCGAAATCAAAGGTATAAGCGCCTCCGTAAATTCCCAAGTGATGTCCGGTCAGGGGCTTCGCTTCCGCTGCACGTCCGAACCACCATCTCAAGGCTACATCGCCGCCGTAAGCGCGCCAATATCGATGGCTGCTGTTTCTATCCCACCATCCGTAGGTCCAGTTTCCGACAACGGAAAAGTTTTTACCAAGATAGAATTCCGCACTCAGCGATGGCAATGCAAGCGCATCATATAAAAGGTTACTCTTCAAGGCCATATAGAAGTTCTTCATCTCTTTTGGCCTTTCAATAAATTCGGTGAAATAAGTAAACTCTGTAATTTCAGGCTCACTCCATAAGTATGGAACGTTGCTCAGTAATTCCGGGTTATCCAGACTGATCGCGGGCAGGAGCCATTGATAGGAGGTGATAACCTTGGTTGCCCTAAGGCCCGGGAAGAGGCGGGAATACATGTATCTATATGGTTCCCCACCTTCAAGATTCTCCAACTGACGCAATGGATGACGGGGATCATCTACTGTACCGGTAAATGGAGAGGCGATTATACTGTCGAGCAAGGTCAGAACCTGATCTCTGTATGGAACGCTCGGATCCTTCTCCACTTCCAGACGCAGTCCGCGCCAGTCGCGGCCGGTATAGTCTATCTTCAATATCGAATCCGGCAGATCTACATATTTGGAAAGATATGAGAATATTACCTCTGCCCTCTTTTCAGATAAGTTCCTGTTTAACAACACCGGCCCTTCCGGAGAAGCGGAGCCGGTGAAGGTTATGCTTTTCAATTCCTTGTTGGTGGAATCCTTTGAAGCGCGTAAGGATGATATAAGATTCCCAAGCGCCTCGCGGTTATTGCCCAATTCGGGCTGCAAGACAGACTTACCCTGACGGAAATGCACGATCGTTGTATCCTGCATTTCGCGTATCTCAGCCAATCCTGAACCGGCCGTGAGTAATAATATGCTTGCGATGAGAATGTTTTTCATTGTGGAATCTTTACTCCCCATCAAATAATAATGTAGTGATTATGGGGTTTATTCTAAAAACGCCTCGACCCTTTAAAAGGTTGATAAAAATAATGTGAGATGTTTACCTCTTTAATCCGTAAATATAATGGCCGCCTCAAACTCGGCTTATCAAATATTCCGGTCGTTCTTCTCTTTGGACTGACGTTGCTGCTCTCCCCTCTAAGGAGTTCGGCTCAAATCAATGCCGAGCAGGTTATGACAATCGGACGCAATGTGATGTCGATGGAAGATTACATGCTGGCGATCCAATATTTCAATCAGGCTATCAAGGCAAAACCTTATATGGCTGATCCCTATTTCTTCCGGGCACTGGCCAAGTTGAGCCTCGATGACTATAAAGGGGCTGAGGCGGATTGCACCTCCGCTTTGGAACGCAATAAGTTCAAGACCGAGGCTTATAAGCTCCGAGGTTTTGCACGCCAGCAGATGGGGCTCGATTCCTTGGCTATAGAGGATTACAATACCGGACTCCTTACCAATCCTTACGACCGCTACTTCTTATATTATAAAGGTGTAGCACAAACTCAGGCGGAGAAATATGCGGATGCGGATTCAACTTTTGCCTTGCTTCTCCGCAACCATCCTAAGTTCGATGAGGGGGTAGCGGCCCGCGGTAGGCTATATCTGTTGGAGGGGGATACGGTCAAGGCCCTCCAGGATGCGGACCGGGCAATTTCGCTAAACAGGACACTTCTGAACCCCTGGCTGATGAAAGCCCAGATTTTTGCTGACCGCCGAGATTGGACTGAGGCCCAGAAGAATATGGATGAGGCTATTCTGATCCGTCCCGACCAACCTGATTTCTATATCAACCGGGCATACCTACGTTATAACGACGATAATTTCTTCGGGGCAATGGCAGACTATAACTATGCTTTGCAAATTGATCCTTCCTATATACCGGCTTTGTTCAATAGGGCTCTGCTGCGTCTCGAGGTTAAGGACCTGGAACGTTCAGCGGAGGATTTCTCGGCAGTGTTGGACCTGGAGCCGCGTAATTTCCATGCCCTCTATAACCGCGGTTTGGTCAACCTTGAATTAGGCCATCACAATAAGGCCCTTGCTGATTTCAAGGCTATCGCAACCCAGTATCCCCGCTTTTATCCGGTATATTACGCGATTGCGGAATGTTACCGTTTAGCGGGGGATCTGCGTCAGACTGCTGCCAATATCCACAAGGCTGACCAGATGGTATCGGCATACGTGGCTGACCCGAACCGCAACCCTTTGGATCGTCCTGCTATCGCCGCGGGCCAGACCAGGCGACAATCCTCTTCCTCGGATACGGAGGATGAGATGGAGGTTATGGAGCAATTCAACCGTCTCGTTACCGTTACGTCAGACGAACAGCCGGAATTGGCATTCAATGAGCGAATCAAGGGTCGTGTTCAGGATCGTAACTTAGCGGTAGAACCTGAACCCCCTTATATGCTTGGAGTAGGAATTCCTAAAAAGAACCTGCAAGCCAAGGCTGAGAGTTTCAAGGAACTGGCAGAGTTCAATGGAGCCGGATACCTTAAGGAAACTGTTTATCTCAGCAATAACTGGGGGGCTTTCTCGGACGCTGAGTTTACTGAGTTGAGCGAGACCGCTGCCCCTACTTCCAACGGTCGTCCTGCCGACTATTTCCTACAAGGTGTAGCCCAGTCCATGCTTAAGGACTATCGCAGCGCCATCTCCTCTTTTACAAAAGCAATAGAAGGTAGTCCTGATTTTGTTCTTGCATATTTAGGAAGGGCTACAGCATCGGCCGGTCTTGGATTCGCCGAAAACTCTCTCGACCAGCAGCTGCAGGCCCTGCGGGATCTCGATTACGTTTTACGTCTGAATCCCAATAATCAATATGCATGGTTCAATAAGGCGGGTATCTTCTACCGCCAACGGGACTATGCCGAGGCGGTCAAGGCCCTGGATAAGGCCTTGGAGATAGACCCCCAGTTAGGAGCCGCCTGGTATAACCGCGGTCTATGCCGTTTGCAGGCCGGCCAGAAGCGGGAAGCCTTCGCAGATTTATCAAAAGCAGGCGAATTAGGCGTTTTACCCTCTTATAATTTGCTAAAACGGATGAATTGAATTATCTTTGTAATTTGAATTGAAGTGGATGGGAGGTTTCTATTAAGCTATCTTGACTTCCGGCTTGCCTGCGGCTCCTCCTGATCCAAGGACGAATATAACTTTAAGATGATCAATATACAATTCCCCGACGGTAGCCAGCGCCAGTTTGAGGCCGGCGTTACCCCTTTCCAGGTGGCGGAAAGCATCTCCCCGCGTTTCGCCGCCGATGTCCTCGCTGCCAAAGTAAATGGCAAGGAGTGGGATATCTCCCGCCCTATCAATGAGGATGCTTCCATAGAACTTTTCAAATGGGATTCCCCGGAAGGCAAGCATGCTTTCTGGCATTCCTCTGCTCACCTTCTCGCTGAAGCTCTCCAGGAACTTTACCCGGGCGTCAAGTTCGGTATCGGCCCCGCTATCGAGAATGGTTTCTACTATGATATTGATCCGGGCGAACATAAGCTTACTTCCGATGACTTCGCCAAGATTGAGAAGAAAATGATGGAGCTGGCTTCAAAAAAGGAGCCGATCGTACGTGCCGACATTTCCAAGCAGGATGCTCTCAAAATGTTCGGTGACCGCAATGAGGAATACAAGTGCGAGCTTATCTCCGAATTGGAGGATGGCACCATCTCCACATATACCCAAGGCGCTTTCACCGATCTTTGCCGCGGACCCCATCTTCCCAATACTGCCCCCATCAAGGCTGTAA
>CAZKJP010000023.1:0-30381 GCA_964553075.1 uncultured Sangeribacter sp.
TTCTTGGAAACCTCGCCGTGAAGCCATGAAACACCATTAGCCTCCTGACAAGTGTTGAGGGCGAATACTGACATAGAGAAACGCTCCGGGGTATCGGGATTCTCGCGGCCCATGTTCATCAGATCGCTCCAGGAGATACCCAATTTAGCGGGATATTCACCCAAATATTTACCGAACAGTGACTCCTCGAAATAGTCATGACCAGCAGGAACAGGAGTATGTACAGTATAAAGGCTCGAAGCGCGTACTACCTCCAAAGCCACATTGAAAGGAAGGTGGTCGTTCTGTACATAGTCAACCAGACGCTGGAGGTTCAGAAGAGCAGCGTGGCCTTCGTTAGCATGATAGATATCAGTCTTGATGCCGAGACGGTTGAGCATGTAGATACCACCGATACCCAACAGATACTCCTGCTTGATACGGTTCTCCCAGTCACCACCGTAAAGCTTATGGGTGATCTCACGGTCGAAGACAGAGTTCATCTCGAAATCAGTGTCGAGAAGATACAGCTTCATGCGGCCGACATTAACACGCCAAACATGGCAGTAGATTATACGGCCCGGGAACGGCACCTCCAAAATCATCGGCTGGCCATCTTCGCCCAAAACAGCCTCTACCGGAAGCTGGTCGAAATTCTGGGCCTCATAATTGGCAACCTGCTGGCCATCCAGAGAAAGAGTCTGGGTGAAGTAGCCGTAGCGGTAGAGGAAGCCGACAGCTGTCATGTTGACACGTGAGTCAGAAGCCTGCTTGATATAGTCACCGGCCAGTACGCCAAGACCGCCGGAATAGATTTTCAGACAATTGCAAAGGCCATACTCCATAGAGAAATAAGCTACCGAAGGAATGTCATTGTGCATCGGTTGCTTCATATAGGCCTTGAATGCAGCGTGGACGTCGTGGATGCGGTCCATCATGGCCTTGTCCTTCAGTATCTCCTGGATTCTCTCATAGGAGAGCTGCTGAAGAAGCATCACCGGATTTTCTCCGACTTTGCGCCAAAGTTCGCGGTCGAGATCATGGAAGAGGGACTTACCCTCGGAGTTCCATACCCACCACAGGTTTTTGCTCAGTTCCTCCAGCGGCTTGAGCTGTTTAGGAAGCTCGGCGCTGACGGTGCAAGAATGCCACACGGGCTCATTTGCATTGCTGACTTGAAGTTTCATTTCCTTTTATATTTGTTTTAACGGATCCCTTGAGATCCGGTTTTGTTTGTTATTTCTGATTTACCTTAAAATTTCAGTTTCTTTGTATTCCCTCTTTATTTCCCTAACCTGGAATCCCGACGATTCAAGGCTGTCTTGAAAGCATCGTCATAATGTGTTATGAAGAATTTCCAATCAGCCTTGGCAGCTGTCTGAGCAGCCGCCATCCTGCCTCGTGCAATGTCGGGTGCATCGGCTCTGAGATACTCAATTGCCGCCGAGGAGATCATTCCTACAGTCGTTGAATAATCCGAATCATTGCGGACTACGACCTTCACTCCACTTTCGAGAATTGAATTAGGCATCGAAGAGAGTACCCACTGGCCAAAGCCTGATTTATCTGTAGTTATAGTAGGCACGCTAAAGGCCACGCTCTCAAGCGGTGTATAACCCCAAGGCTCATAATAGGAAGGGAAAATAGTTAGATCCAATGCCGGCAGTAGATCGTAGTACGATATATTGACAATTCCGTCTCCACCGTCCAGATATACCGGAATAAATATGACTTTCAAGTGCTTATCCGTTCCTACACTACCTTGAAGTTCAAGATCGATTATGCGCCGGCAGGTAGGATCTGAATCCTCATTATGCAGACGGTGAGTTAGCCATGATGGATTAACCTCGAGTGAGCCGCCGGAATTGAGGTTGACGATCAATTCGCCTGATGGCTCCTTAAGCCAGCCGGGCACAAGGACGAAAGCCAGGACCTCACGGTCAGATGCCTGGAGAGCCGATGCTATGGTAGCTGCCGAATCGAGATAGACATCAAGACCCTTGTTGCGATACTCATTTCTTCCGGAAGTTGCAATCAGGAAAGTGTCTGAAGGGTAAGTTTTACCAGTCAGAGCCTTTGCGATAGCAAGAAGCTTCTCACGTCCGGCGTTGACGCGACGTGAATAGCGAGAACCCTCCGGAACAAAATCCGGTTCAAAACCGTTAGGGGTAACGACCTGCGGACGGATCTCAAGCAATTGCTCACATTCACGGGCTGTCACCTCGCTGACAGCTGTAAAGCAGTCGGCCTGATGTGCAGCCGCCTTCTCAAGGGAATGTTTGGATTCCATATTGAGCTCGCGAGCCATCTGATCTCCGTTATAACCGTGGAAATAATCGTATAATGGCTTGCCGTTGCCGCAGATACTGCGGCCAATGCTGGTAGCATGGGTTGTGAATAGGGTAGCGGCTTGCGGCATCTGGTACTTCAACCATAGAAGTCCCATTCCTGTAGTCCATTCATTGAAATGAGCTACTACCTTTTTATCTTCTACTCCAAGATATTGAGCCAGACTCTTTATTACAATAGAGGCAGCTACAGAGTAGGCGCATCCTTCAGAGTAGTCCCCGTATGAATGAAGTGAATCCACGCCATACAGTTCCCACATCTTACCGAATACCTCCGGCAGTATGGATTCTACCCCCTGGAATTTAACAAGAATAACAAGAGGGGAACCCGGACATTTCCAGCGGCCAACCCGAATAGAGATGCCGAAGGGGAGTTCCAGTCGTTGAGCCGCGCCCTTCAGCAGGGTCTTACGCTCCTGAAAATAGGGTGAGGGATTATCGGCGTTCCATACGTCAGGCCCAATGAAAACCAGACGGTCACCGAACTGCTCATGCAGTGCTCTTGCTTTGGTAGATAAGACCGCATATATGCCTCCTATCTTATTGCAGACTTCCCATGAAGTCTCGAAGAGCAATCCAATTTCTTTCTGTAAATTGACCATATCTTTATGACATCCCGGATACTCTCATCCGGGGTTGAATTCTGATACCGGGTGCAAAGATAATGAATTTCTCCAACATTTCTGCAAATTTTCCTCTTTTTTTTAGCTTTGCAATGAAAAATTGGGTTCTTTAAGGGTTATGAAGCTCCTAAGTCCTTATATAGACCTGTTTTTCCGTTCCAGAGCTTCAATATATGAAACATTTTTTGTATTTTTGTATGTTTGAAAGGAAAAAACAGGAGAATGAAAGACTTTGCAGCAATTGATTTTGAGACAGCTAACAGGTATTCCAGTTCCGTTTGCAGCGTAGGAATAGTAGTAGTCAGGGATGGGAAAGTTACAGACAAGTATTATTCCTTGATACATCCAGTGCCCAATTTCTATAGCCCGGGCAATGTAGCGGTCCATCATCTTACAAAAGAAGATACCGACTCAGCCGACACATTCCCGGAAGTATGGGCAGAGGTAGTGCAGAAAATCGAGGGATTGCCATTGGTAGCCCATTTCAGCCGTTTCGACGAAGGGTGTCTGAAAGCGGCCTTCAAACGCTTTGATATGACCTACCCGGATTATAAGTTCTATTGCACTTGTACCGCATCCCGTAAAAAACTCGGTAAATTGCTCCCCAATCATAGATTGCCAACCGTTGCAGCCTATTGCGGTTACGATCTAAGCAATCATCATCATGCCTTAGCGGACGCCGAGGCTTGTGCGGCCATAGCCCTAAAATTACTGTAACTGATAATATTCAGAAGAGAATCAACCTGTAATCATCTAAACCCATCTCATGAAATACTCGCAACTACTATATCCTTTGGCGCTCTCATTAGCGTCCGCAAGCATTTATTGTGGTCCTTTGCAGGCAAATGAGCCAAAAAGCTTTCAAGCTGGACAGGGAAAGTTCCTGCTCAACGGCGAGCAATTCCATATAAAAGCCGCAGAGCTGCATTATCCCAGAATCCCAAAGGAATACTGGAACCATAGAATCCAGATGTGCAAGGCTTTAGGAATGAATACAATTTGCTTATATGTCTTCT
The DNA here is from genome assembly GCA_964553075.1 of uncultured Sangeribacter sp. GTDB lineage: Bacteria > Bacteroidota > Bacteroidia > Bacteroidales > Muribaculaceae > Lepagella. The sequence goes on from CAZKJP010000023.1 coordinate 3,967, forward strand.
GGAATGTGCATGAAACTGAGCCTGGAAAGTATGATTTCGAGGGACAGAATGACCTGCGTCGCTTTATCGAACTCTGTCAGGAGAATGATATGATGGTAATATTGCGTCCCGGCCCCTACGTATGTGCTGAATGGGAGATGGGAGGCTTGCCTTGGTGGCTTCTTAAAGAGGATGATATAGAATTAAGAAGGGGAGACCCTCGTTTCCTCCAGGCGGTCGAAAAATTCGAAAGAAGACTCGCCGACGAAATAAAGGGATTGACAGCCTCGGAGGGGGGACCTATATTGATGGTCCAGGTGGAGAATGAATATGGTTCCTACGGAGAGGATAAGGGGTATATCTCGAAAATAGCAGGATTACTGAAAGAACTATATCCCGAAACCCTACTGTTTCAATGCGACTGGTCCTCTAACTTCACACTCAACGGCTTGCCTGACCTTTTATGGACCATGAACTTCGGAACAGGTGCTGATATCGACTCCCAATTCGAGGAACTGAAGAGGTTACGCCCTGACTCACCTTTGATGTGCTCGGAATATTGGAGCGGATGGTTTGACAAATGGGGGGCAAACCATGAGACAAGACCCGCTGACGCAATGATAGAAGGTTTGTCAGAAATGTTGGACAAGGGAATATCCTTCTCCTTATATATGACCCACGGAGGCACCAACTTCGGACACTGGGCAGGAGCCAATTCTCCGGGTTTCGCACCCGACGTCACCTCATACGATTATGACGCACCGATTAACGAGCAAGGTGCACCGACTGATAAGTACCATAGGCTCAGGAAATTGTTGCAAAAACATTCCGGCAAGGACCTACCGCCTGTACCGGCCACCATACCGACCATGTCAATAGAACCCTTTGAGGCTTATTTGGTAAATGAGTTCTCCAATTTATGGGGAGAGACTATTAAAGATACGCTACCCCGGTCCATGGAGCGGTATAATCAGGGCTTCGGTATGATCCAATACAAGACAACCCTCGGAAGGGATATAGCTGAAGGCGAGATATTGAGTTTCGAGCCAAGAGATTATGTTCAAGTATCGGTCTCCGGCAATCAAATAGGTAAACTTGACCGTAGGATAGGGGAGAACACTCTTGTTCTTCCCAGGATACAGAAAGGGGATACGCTTACCCTAAGCGTAGAGGCAATGGGAAGGATCAATTTCGGAACAGCCATCTACGATCCAAAAGGAATGGTAGGAGACGTCAAGATACTTAATGACAGTACAACCGATGTATTAAAAGATTGGACGGTTAGCCTGATGCCGGATGATTATAATTATCTGATAGGTCGGACTTCTGCCGATCCTAATCGGACTTATACAGAACGGAGGAAGGATCATACAGGTGTAATGCGGTATCCTTCAGGCTTGTATAAAGGAACTTTAGAAGCCGATAGAGCTGATGATACGTTCCTTGATATGTCCGCTTGGGGAAAAGGCCAAGTCTGGGTAAATGGCAAGCCCCTCGGCAGGTTTTGGGAGATTGGCCCGCAACAAACCCTCTATCTACCCGGGGTATGGCTCAAAGAAGGTGAAAATGAAGTGCTTATATTGGATATAATTGGTCCACGCGAGACTACACTCCAAGCACTAAAAGATCCAATCAACGACACCCTTCAAAGTTTTGGTGAAACAGCAGTATCACAAGGAACCAAACCGGACCTAAAAGGCATAGAACCCATAATAGCGTTAGAAGGACCTCTTAAGAAAGGCTGGAATAACATTCAGGCAAACAGAATCCAGTCAGGACGCTATGCCGTAATAGAGATCGAAGGAAACGGAATCTCGAATTCGGCGCTTGCGGAGCTTTATTTATTAGATAGAGAAGGCAGGAAGGTCAATAGGGACAACTGGAGAGGGATTTATTGGAGCAGCGCCGATTTGGCGCATAACCGAGGAATAGATAAGTTATACGACCTTCAGGAATCTACAAGTTGGGAATCAGCCGAAAGCGGCCCACAGACATTGGTAATTGACTTAGGGCAAGATTATGAAATCCAAGGTGCAGAGGTATTAACAGGACAGCAAACCGGAGACGGCCTAATGCCAATTAACCTTAAGATTTATATTCTCAAGCAACCATGAACTGGAAAGCAGATAAAAAAGAAGACCGGCCTCTGGGACCGGTTTTCTTTATATATGACGTTCTATTTAACATAATATAGATTATTACCAATTCGGCGCGGGACTCAAGGAGAGGGGGAACGACTTTGCAAAATTAATCCTTTTCCACTCCGGATGCTTTTATCTTGGTCTTCTTTTTCTTTGGAACTTTTACCGAGCCCTCCAATTCCTTTCTCAGATATTTGGAGGTCGGTGTGTCTTTCCGTATGATCTCTTCCGGTGTCCCTTCTGCCAAAATCTTGCCACCCTCGCGCCCTCCTTCTGGTCCGAGGTCGATGATATGGTCGGCGCACTTTATGACGTCAAGGTTATGCTCGATTACCACGACCGTGTTGCCTTTGTCGACGAGCTTGTTGAGCACTTTCATCAGTATCCTGATATCCTCGAAGTGAAGACCTGTGGTCGGTTCGTCAAGTATGAAGAGTGTCTTGCCGGTGTCGCGCTTGGCCAATTCTGTTGCGAGCTTCACCCTCTGATTCTCACCTCCACTAAGTGTGCTGGAGGGTTGTCCTAATTTTATATAACCTAATCCTATATCCTGGAGTACCTTGACCTTCTTCAAGATATTGGGGACATTCTCAAAGAACTCCACTGCTTGATTTACAGTCATATCCAGAACATCCGCAATCGATTTTCCCTTGAAGCGCACCTCGAGTGTCTCGCGGTTATAACGCTTCCCGTGACATTCCTCGCAAGGTACAAGCACATCCGGCAGGAAGTTCATCTCTATAGTGCGGTATCCGTTGCCCTTGCAGGTCTCACAGCGTCCCCCACTCACATTGAACGAGAAACGCCCCGGCTTGTAGCCGCGCAATTTTGCATCCGGCAGATTTACAAATAGCTTTCGGATATCGGCAAACAGTCCCGTATAAGTAGCCGGATTGCTACGTGGAGTTCGTCCCAGAGGAGACTGATCCACCGCCACCACCTTGTCTACATTCTCCAGACCCTCGATCTTCTTGTATGGCAGGGGTTCCTGTAGTGACCGATAGAATTTCTGGCTCAGTATCGGATAAAGAGTGCCATTTATCAAGGAGGACTTGCCGGAACCCGATACACCCGTAACGCACGTCAGAGTGCCTAACGGCAGCTTCATGGTAACGTTTTTCAGATTATGGCCAGAAGCCTTATGGATTGTCAGCGTCTTACCGTTACCCTTCCTACGCTCTGACGGGATCTCGATGTTGTTTCTTCCGGAAAGGTATCCCGCTGTGATGCCATCGTTCGCAAGCATCTCTTCCGGGGTACCCTGGAACATGACCTCCCCACCGAAGCGGCCCGCTCCCGGACCGATGTCTACAATGTAGTCGGCCTGTTGCATTATGTCTTTATCATGTTCTACTACAATGATCGAGTTTCCTGAATCTCGTAGGGTTTTCAGGGAGTTTATAAGCCTGTCGTTGTCCCTTTGGTGGAGTCCTATAGAAGGTTCATCGAGGATGTATAGAACATTGACCAACTGCGATCCCATCTGGGTTGCCAATCGAATGCGCTGGCTCTCGCCTCCGCTCAATGACGAGGATTCACGGTTAAGCTGAAGGTAATTGAGTCCAACCTCAAGGAGGAATTTCAACCTTGATTTGATCTCCTTTAGGATCTCATGTGCAATATGGCGACGCGAAGGCTCTATTTTCTCCTCCAGATCCTGTACCCATTCATACAGCTCCGAAATGTCCATTCTTCCTACATCGGCTATGGATTTGTCGTCAATGAAATAATTGAGAGCGATCCGATTTAAACGTGCTCCGTGACATTCCGGACACTCCACACGACTGAAATATTGGGCCGATTCCTTACGCTGCGAATATTCAGCATCCTCATTCTGGAGATCCTCGAGATATTTCGCTACACCATCGTAGGTCTCCGACGAACGTGTAGTGGCCATAGTATGGTTCTGAAGGCGCAACTGGCCCGGATACCCGTTGATAATGGTATCGATAAGCTCCTGAGGCAACTCCGAAACAGGCATTTTCGAATTACATCCATAAAGCTCACATAGGGCATCGATCTGCCAGAAAATCAAGGATTCCTTATGCTTCCCTAACGGAACTATCGCGCCGTCGTATATGGACTTGGACTTATCTGGAAAAACCTTATCCTCGTCGACCATATTAATACGGCCAAGTCCGCGGCAACGTGGACAAGCTCCCTGAGGGGAGTTGAAAGAGAAATTATGGGGAGCTGGCTCAGGATACGAAAGTCCGGTTTCGGGATCCATCAGCAATTGTGAGAAATGCCGTATTTTGTCGGTGGTACGCTCCATTACCATCATCTGTTTTTCTCCCTGTTTAAGGGCAGTCTCTGTGGCCTGACGCACACGTTGGAAATCCTGTGGATCTACCTTCATCTTGTCTATTACAAGGTCTATGGTGTGATTGCGGTAACGGTCCAACTTCATTTCAGGTACAAGTTCCTTCAGCTCACCATCTATCCTGACAGTCAGGTAACCCTTCTTCCGCAGGCTCTCAAACAATTCCTTGTAATGACCTTTCCTGTTCTTTACCAACGGAGCGAGCACATATATCTTCTTGCCCTGGTACTGCTCTATTATAAGATCGACAATCTTATCTTTAGAGTATTTTACCATAGGTTTACCTGAAAGATAGCTTCTGGCTGTTCCAAGACGTGCGTAAAGAAGGCGGAAAAAGTCGTATATTTCCGTGGTAGTGCCTATTGTGGAACGCGGGTTACGGTTCGTGGTCTTCTGCTCGATGCTGATTACCGGTGAAAGTCCGGTAATCTTATCGACATCAGGTCGCTCCATGCTTCCCATAAGGTTGCGAGCATAAGACGAGAAGGTTTCGATATAACGTCTCTGGCCTTCAGCGAAGATAGTGTCGAACGCCAGTGAAGACTTGCCGCATCCACTCAATCCCGTGATGACACTGAGGGAATTGTGTGGAATGGAGACATCGATGTTCTTAAGATTATGTACCCTGGCTCCGTAGACATCCACGGAACCTATCTGAGATATATCGTTTTGTGCAGCTTGTTTTTCCATAACAGTTTTATAGCCCAATTCATAAAATCACACTACTTGGGGATAATACTTCGGAGAGATTCAAATCGGGCTATCTTATATAAAACAAATACCGCGCCAATAATGGTGCGGTATAATGAGATGTTTCTTTATACTATTTGCTATGCGCCCGGTCGCCCTTTAGATCAATTGGCAATCCCTGAATTAGAGACCGCCTCCGAACGGATGATATTTATGTCACCGCTCTCCTTGTAGTCCTTACCATCAGCTCCCTTGGCGACAATCACATAATAATAGACACCCGGAGGAGCGAGCTTCCCACCTCTTTTACCATCCCATCCCTGATCAGGAGAGGTAAGGTGTGCTACCTGGTTGCCATACCTGTCGACTATCCAGCACTCAAAGCTGAGCAATGACCGATACGCTACCTTCCATTCATCGTTCACCCCATCATCATTCGGGGAAAAGGCATTCGGAATCCGTAACTCAGAACCACCTACGGCTACCGTGTAGACACTACCCGTCGCACTGCAGCTTCCATCAGAATTCGAGCCAATGAAACGGATGAAAAAAGTTCCTTCCTGGGTGAATGTGTAATCCAGATCCTGATCATTAAACCGGTACTCGACCGAACCGAAAGAAGCATCGCGGCTCAGCTGCCACTCATTATGGATCACTCCATCAGAAGTCCAGGCCTGAAAGGATATATCGACAGGAGCCGAACCACCTAAGCCCTGGCTGTCTCCAGTCTTTATGATATTTGATTTTTCACCATCCTGGGAAGAATTGGTTTGGGTCGCCGCGGTATAAACCTCCACCGCCGAGGGCGCTACGGCTGATGTAGTGACCGATTGCACCCAATCCCATTCCCGCAGGAAACGGTCTCCGGAAATAGTGAAATCCGTTTGGCATAAGGCGGGGGGGATCACCCTCAGCTCCGGCTGAATATATTGGAAAGTAGCGGTCAGAGGCTCCAGATCAAACACTTTGCGGCTCTCATTCCAAACCAAGGTATTGTAGTCGACTTCTATGTCCCGGCTCAAGACCCTCTGCTGGCCCAAAACCGTGAAAAAATGTATAGCTGGGCCATCTCCTGTTACATTGATGATCGAGGCATCGCAATCTTGTACCGCGGCCGCTTCTGCAGATGACAGAGAAAGGCGATGGGCAGAATAATTTACCACCCAGAAGCAATGCTGACGTCCGTCTGATTCCTGAACTATATATCCCATATCACCCTCCACGTTAGGAAGGATCCATTGGTCGCCTTGATGCACTATACCCTCGATCTCCTCCGCGAAACCGCCTCCTAAGTTGGAATACTTGAACCATCTGATTGGAGAAGGGGAATTATAGGACGCCGAGACACCATTAAGGTTATAGGCCACGTAAATCTTCTCCAGGCCGGTAGAGGATTCAGGATCGACTTCAAGTACCTTGAGGGAATTACCATCGAAAGAGAGTCCACCTGCTCCAAAGAGAGGTAGACCCGAGAACACGAGAGAGCTGAGTATTAAAAAAGGATGAATCTTCATAGACAAAGAAAAGGGTCATGGAATACTTAAGAAATGCACGACCCACACAAAGGAAACGGAAGACAGAAATGAATTATTGAAATAATCCCCCTCATCATCCGGAAAAATAAGATTCAGCAGCAGATCAGTTGTCCGGCTTAAAGGTCTCGAAGGTGGAATCGTCGTAATAGACGGTGATGGACGCCACTTTCCGTGGATTTTTCCTGATCTCACTGATTTGAGCCTGTAATTTCTCTATTTGCAACTGTAATTCCGATATTTTCAAATGGGTATTATCTCTTTGCAAATCAGTTTGATTACCGGTGTTTGCAAACGTAGTTAAGCCTCCGTGAGTGGCTTGAAAATCTGAAGCTGGCAGGTCGGACGGCAAAAATGAAACCTCGTCACCACGATTTCCATAATAAGGAGTGTCTTCGCTGCGCACGCACGAAACTTGGGGCTCAAAATCGGGTTGCTCGAAGTTAGAGACGGCTGGGTCGCCCGGTGTTCCTAATTTCATCGGACCCTCGCCAAACACGAGCCACATAACATTCAGCTCCGGGAAAGCCGCGTGCAACAGCTCCAGCAACTGATTTGATATTTTTTTATTTCGTCCACTAAGTATTTGAGACAAGGAAGGTTTAGGAATACCACATGTATCGGCAAACTGAGAATTATTCATCCCAGTCGAATCCATAAACTCCTTAAGTCGCGCGGCTATATTATTCTCCATATCTGAACTGTCATAAACTGAAACTGCGTCTTCGGGAATTCCCAAAAGGGCACTTCACCTAAAAACTTTGCAAAATTAGCGAAATAATTTGATTTTTCAAATGCACAAATCGGTTTTCATACATAAATTTTAGAAATTAAAATTTAAATTTCGGAAATTGGAAATGAAAATTCAAAATTTTAAAATACGGATATTTCAGAACCCAACAAATCTCTTGATAGGGGATAGAATTATTTAAAGTAAGTCTTTAGTTTAACATATATAATTTATTTCTTTTCAGATGATTTTAAATGGTATATACAGGTAAAATGGCGCATATTTAGGGTGTTGCACCCTCGGGTGTGTTCTATTTAAAAGTCTATAATAAGCGTTAGGATATAACTAATTGATACATAGTGATATATTTTCTTTTCAATAAATGTTAAAGGGTTTATTTTGTATTTTGCAAAGAAATTCATTTGGGAATTTGATTTCTTGAATCGTGTAGTTTGCAATCAAAGAATAGATCTTATGGTTTGCTTTTTGAATTGAGATAAGTGAATTTGTTTGCGTTTATGTTTGCAAAATTTGGTTTTGAATCGAGTTTTCTACTTTAAGTTTGTGTTTGAGAACCACCCTCTCCCCTATCTTCTAACTTTTATGATTAAGGGTCCCGGAAAAGAAAACGGAGGAATGCCTGGGTTCAGGCTGTTCCTCCGTTGACTCTTATCATGTCTTTGCGACATGAGACCCTTTCTTTAATCTATTAAGGTAGCTTTTATCTATTAAGGTATCTATTAAGGTATCTATCTTAGTCAAGTAGCAGGAAGGCATTGACATTCATTTCAGAGATCTTTTCGCTTAAATACTTGACCATAACGTACTTCTCTTTATCTCGGGGCCTCTCCCCTATTAATTCCCAGAAAGGTGAGTCAGTCGGTATGGTCAAATCTTGAGCTTTGGCTTCTTTTAGAGTATCAAGGACTTTCTTGGCTGAGGCTTTGTCGTTGGTGAAGATCTGACGGACGGTGTCGTCCTCGATAAATATCAGTGCTTCGCCCGGCAGCCAATAAATAGCCCCGCCTGCCAATCCGTTCTCCCTCACTATTCCCTCCAGATCCGCTCGGGTATGATTGATGGTCATTCCCGGGTATCCCCTTTCACATTCATGGACAAACTCCAAGATGTCTCTTTGTAAATCTCGGTCTGTACCATAATTTTCATCATTTACGAGAATCGAAAATTTCCGACCATCCGTACATTCGTTTGCAAATTTTCGATTCTCGCAAATTTGGGAAATTTCCATCTTTCCTCTTTCCATTTCCGATTTGTAACCGAACTTGGAGTAGTAACGGCGTAAATGTTCATCTGCTGGAATCAGAAAGCAGAAGTCGTATCCTTTTCTCTTGGCTTCCTGTTCAGCCTGAGCTATGAGCCGGGTCATTAGGCCTTGGCAACGGAAGTCAGGGTTGGTGGCGAGTCCGCAAAGATAAAGACCCCGTGTGCCCTTGCGGGCCACAGGGTCATAAAAATCATATCCGATGCCGACAAGGCCTGCGGCTACTTTTCCCTCTATTTCTTCCAACAAGAATATGTTGTCCGTTCGGTCGTAATAGAGCCCATAGAGCATATCAACATACTCACGGCTGTCTCCGAAGGTTTCTTGCCAAAGGTCTTGAAGCTTGCAAGCTTTCCGGCTTTTATCCATCGGAGACATTCAACGGAGTCTGAGGAACGAATAGCCAAACCGCTCGGCAGCCGCTCTCTCGAGTTCCTCACGGTATTCCGGAGCCGCTATCGATATCATCAACTTAGCGCGCTCTGCGAGATTTTTGCCACGGAGGTTGACGATACCGTGTTCAGTAACCACATAATTGGTCTGGAATCGGGTTGTGACTACCCCGGCTCCTTCTGTGAGTACCGGTTTGATCTTGGTTGCTCCTTTGCCGGTTGTCGATAACATTGCCAGGAATGAAAGGCCACCTTCAGATTGTGAAGCGCCATACACGAAATCATGCTGCCCACCTACTGAAGAGAAGATCTTAGTACCGATACTATCCGCGCAAACCTGACCTGTAAGATCGATTTCCAGACATGAATTAATAGACATCACCTTCGGATTCTGAGCGATGATAAATGGATTGTTCGTCCACGCGACATCCTTGAAAATAATATCAGGATTCCCATCCATATAATCGTAAAGACGGCGTGATCCAAGAGCCAACGAGGCTACGCTCTTACCAGGCATTATCTTCTTCTGGCTATTGTCTATGATGCCCTTTTCAAGAAGGGGTAAGACACCATCGGTCATAGCCTCGGTATGCAATCCCAAATGCTTATGACCCTCAAGAGCGCGGATTACAGCATTCGGAATGCCTCCAACACCAATTTGCAGGGTGGCTCCATCGGGGATATGGGCTGCGATGTGATTGCCTATCGCGATCTCCTTTTCTGTAGGTACCGCGGTCGGCACCTCCACCAACGCTTCATCCACCATCACCGCAGCGCTTAGTTTATCGATATGTATCACCGGATCTCCATAGCTGAAAGGCATATGGGGATTAATCTGGGCAATTACCACATCCGCGCACTCCACAGCCGCCGTAGCCAAATCAGCCGAAACACCGAAGCTGACCATACCCTCGTCATTAGGCATCGAGCAATTGATAAGGGCGACATCTACCCTGCAAGTACCATCTCGGAATAAAGCCGGCACCTCCCCAAGGAACCGTGGGGTCATGGTACCGTAACCCTCAGCGATCCACTGTCTTACAGAATTAGAGACAAAGAAGGAATCCACGAGGAACGAATCCTTATATTCAGGACGACAATAGGGAGCCGGTCCTTTTGTGACGGCAAAAGCGCTGTAGAGCGTCACATCCCTCAGCTCATTTCCACGGTCTGCCAACGCCGCTACCAGAACTTCCGGAACAGAAGTGGAGCCCTGAATATACACATGGTCACCACTTTCAATCAGTTTTACAGCCTCTTGGGCTGACATATAATTAGCCATTCTTTTCTTTGTTTGTTGTCCCAAAGGATGAGCCTGCAAGCTATCAGGGACTATTAAATTGAATTACTTACCGCTATGGTCCGCATTGAAAGCAGCCAGACGCTGACGGAGCAACTCAAAAGTCGGAGTATCTGAAATATTGGAGACACATGCCCGGATGCCGGGTTGGTCGCTTCCCGCTGAAGGGAGTGAAATAGAAGATACGCCATAGCGCATCAGCTCACTCTGTAATTCAGAAGCAGAAAGCCCAGGATAGCCTATGGTGAAGAAAAATCCATCAGCAATGGGCTGATCACCGTCCATAGAATAAACGATATGGAAACCGTTGTCTGTAAAAGCTTTCTTTACTACCTCAGCACGGCGTCCATACTCCTGACACTCCTTGACGAAATCCAGTTCTCCATCAGCCGATTTGCCAAGCATCGCAGCCATAGCGTGCTGCGCCGAATGGGAAGTACCTGATGAGAGGGCGTATAACACACCGAAGACATACGCATCACCGAAAGCCGAGATATTGTATTTCTCCTTCAAGGCATCGTACTTGCGACGGTAAACATTATCCGGGATACAAGCAAGGGCTATACGTTGTCCGGCATAAGAGAAGATCTTGGAACCGGACATCAGCAAGATGTAATTGTCAGTATATTTGGCTACAGAAGGAACGAAGGGTGGTTCACCCGGCTTCCCTTGGAAACATCTGAAGTCCATTCCCATGTAAGCCAAATCTTCCATGACGATAACATCATACTTGGACGCCATACGGCCTATGATCTCAAGTTCCTCATCAGTGAGATTGGTCCATGCCGGGTTATTGGGATTGGAATAAATCAACGCAGTTACCTTCCCATCCTTCATCATGGATTCCAGTTTCTCTTCCAATTTCTTTCCCCTGTAATCATAGATATCGAACTCAGCAAGGTTCATCCCTAAGATCTTGGCCTGGTGGCGCTGAGCCGGGAAGCCAGGATTAATGAAGAGCATCGTATCCTTTTCCGGTATACGATCCTTAAGCAGGAACATCAAGCTGAAGCTACCCTGCATAGAACCCACAGTCGGAATAATTCCGTGAGCATCCAAGTCTATATCCAGGAATGCCTTGATAAAACGGGAGCCATTCTCCTTAAGGACAGGAATACCCTGGATCGCAGGGTACTTATTGGCAACCCCGTTGCGCAAAGCCTCGATTTCAGCCTGGACCCCTACCTGGGACGCCGGAAGCCCGGGATTCCCTATTTCGAGGTGAACGAAACTTTCACCTGCTTGATTCTCAAGTTCTTCGCTCAGAGAGCAGATCTGGCGTATCGTAGCATTTGCCAGATCATTTATAGCGAGTTTGCCGATAGCCTCCGACAGACTCTCTTGGGTTATAGGAAACATAGTGTACGGTTTTTCATGATATGTTCCTTCCTTTATAGGGTATGAGGAACAGAATGAGGGTGAGATATGATCTCACCCTCCAATGATTTAACGAGCGGACCTTTGGTCCTCAGTCATTTTCAGGGCATGTTCCCGACCTGCCCTGAAAGCTGCTATATTCATTTCGACGATTTTGTCACCCTTGGTGCCAAAGACACTCCGGATACCCTCCTCGATCTGTTCGGGAGTGATGTCGATGAAAGGAGAAGCCGCACCGAGCAACACCATATTGGAGCTTCTTGGAGAGGCGCTTTCCTTAGCCATGGTATCCATATCGAAAGCAACGACATTGGCATGGCTTCCTAATTCGGACTCGATGGCTGTCATTTCCGGATAGTTGTCTATGTTGACGAATGGTACCGTATTGGTCACGATCCATCCATTTTCCTTCAGATAAGGAAGATATCGCAGAGCCTCCATAGGTTCGAGAGAAACTATGAGATCAGCTCCTCCTAATGGAATCAGATCAGAGGCGATGGGCTGGTCGCTGATTCGGAGGTTTGATTGCACATCCCCCCCACGCTGAGACATGCCATGCACTTCAGCCTGCTTGATGTAAAGGTCGCCACGCAAAGCGGCCGCACCTAAGATGGTTGCGATTGAAAGTATTCCTTGGCCGCCGACACCGGCAAGTACTATATCTGTTTTCATGGTGATTTCTTATTTAGATTTTGCCGAAGCGTGCCTACGGGCAGTCTGGATACACTCTCTTCTTGAAACGATAACGGAAAGCCCGGGATATTCGATCTCCTCGCGGAACATCTTCATCATCTCATCATGATTCTTAGGAAGCGAATCGATGGTTCTCACATGTTCAGGCGAAGCTCCCAGTCCAAGGCAAATCTCCTCGATCTTGCCGGTCCCTTGCGAGTCCTGTCCACCGGTCATACCGGTAGTAAGGTTATCGGAGATGATCAGCAGCATCGGTGTATTCTCGTTGATAGCATCCAATAGGCCAGTCATACCGCTATGGGTGAACGTAGAATCACCGATAATAGCCACTGAAGGATGCTGACCGGCATCGGCAGCTCCCTTAGCCATAGTAACAGAGGCTCCCATATCAAGGCAAGTGTGAATTGCATTGAAGGGTGAAAGATAACCCAGTGTGTAGCAACCTATATCACCGAAAACTCTCGGATCCTTGTATTCCTTCAGCACATCATTAAGAGCTGAGTAAACATCGCGATGGCCGCAACCCTGGCAAAGAGCCGGGGGACGTGGCATAGTGATCTTTGAGGCACCCTTCACCTCAGGAAGGATGCTTTCCGGGAGTTCCGGACGCAGCCCGGCAAAGGCAGCCCTTACAGCATCCGGGGTCAGCTCTCCATCGCGGGGCAGCTGGCCTGAGAGCTTGCCATAAACCTTAAGACCACGGTCTAAGACTCCACGCAAAGACTTTTCAATAAGAGGCTGGCCTTCCTCGATCACCATGACCGCATCACATTCGTCGGCAAGACGGTTTACGAGGGCAGTCGGTAACGGGTACTGTCCTATCTTCAATACCGGGAACGGGCAACCGTTAGGGAAAACCTCTTTCAGATAATTGTAAGCGATACCGGATACAAGGATACCCAAGGAATGATCCTCGCCGTCAGTATAAGAATTGAAAGGTGAATTTTCTGCCTCTTTTGCAAACTGGGCATAATCCTTGATCAACTGACGGTTACGCACGCGTGAATTACCGGGCATCAATACCCACTGACGTGGATTCTCCGGATAACTAAGAGGATTCTCAGCGGCAGCTTCTGTATCAACCGTAACGGTTCCACGGCTATGGGAAAGACGGGTAACCAGACGTACCATCACCGGTATCTTATGCTTCTCAGAGAACGCCAAGGCAGCCGAGGCCATATCATAGGCCTCCTGCTGGTCAGCAGGTTCGAAGAGCGGCATCATAGCGAAGTCTGCGTAGAATCTGGAATCCTGTTCGTTCTGGGAAGAATGCATAGAAGGGTCATCTGCGCATATTACCATCATACCACCGTTGGCACCGGTCATCGCAGAGTTCACGTAAGGGTCAGCGGCCACATTAAGGCCGACATGTTTCATGGATACCATTGATCTCTTCCCGCAATAAGACATACCGAGAGCCTCCTCGACTGCTGTCTTTTCATTGCTGGACCAATGGGAATGGAGTTTACGTTCGCGAGCTACAGGGTCAGCCTGCACGAACTCGAGAATTTCCGTTGAAGGTGTTCCGGGATATGCGTACGCACCTGACAATCCGGCGTTTATCGCGCCTAATGCCAGAGCTTCGTCCCCGAGTAATAGTCGTTTGGTTTTCATTTTAGATTTCGGTTAGATAAGACGGAGAGAGGCATGGGACAAAAATACTTATTATTTCGGAAATGGCAAAATAAAAAGGGATGCTATTCAACATCCCTTATTCATTTTATTCCTTTCCCTGCTTGTTGCCTTTGTCGTGCTTCTTGAATTTGTGAGCACTATCTTTCTTGAAATTCTTATTATCCTTCATGGCAGCTTTCTTAGCCTCGAAAGCCTTGTACTGCTCCGGAGTAAGGATTTTCTGAAGCTCGGCGTTGAACTCAGACTGAGCTGCGGCTCTCTTCTCTTTCTTATCAGCCTTGGCTTTCTCACGGTCTGCCTTATTCTGGGCACGATCAGCCTGGGCTTTTTCCTGACGCTTTGCAAAGAGAGCATCGATCTGGGACTGCTGCTCGGCGGTGAGGTTCAGGTCGGAGAACATGGCAGAAGCCTTCTTACATTCCCCTTTTGCACACTTCCCTTCGCCCTTCTTGCAATCCCCTTTCTTGAGGTCTCCTTTTTCACATTTGCTGGCCTTGCAATCCCCTTTCTTACATTCAGCCTTACGGAGATCATCCTTCATGCGGGCCTTGACCTTCTTGGCATCTCTCTTCAGATCCTTGCCTTCCTTCTTGACATCGTTGGAAACAACCCCGGCAGCTTCCTCAGTTTGCTGTTTTACCTTCTGGATCTCTGCCTGAAGTGCGCTCTGGGCGGACATTCCAAAAACAGCTGCGAACATAAAGGCGGAAGCGAGTGCGATTTTAATCTTGTTCATAGTTATATCTTCTTTACGTTATTATTTCGTTAATTATTAAAATAAGGTTTCGGTCTTCTTGTGTTTCTTTGTTAATGCGTAATTCTGTCGAACTACACAACTAAGACCTTCCAAAACCACCGATGGTTTAAGCTATCCTTCTTTTTTAACTTCCCTTAAGACAAAAAGCAAGGAATTTCCGATGAAAAATCGGTAATTTTACCAGTCCAAAATCCCATCCTCTCACCTATTATTATATAACCTTGCCAATCCTCAAGGTAATTATCTACTTCGCAATGTCAAAACCCGAAATATCGCCTAAAATAAAGAAAAAACTTCTGGCCACCATGATCGCAGCTGCGATCGCGGCAGGACCGCTCGTACCCCTGGTTACTGCCTCACCTATCCCTCTGACCGCCGTCTCAGTTTCTGCAGCCAAGAAGAAAAAGACCACTTCCAAGAAAAAGAGGACCACCACCTCCTCTAACTCTAAAAAGAAGGTCAATACATCCAAGAAGAAAACAACAAAAAAGAAAAGGACTACTTCCAAGAAGACCAACCGTAAAAAAGGAGTCTCAAACCGATGGACAACGGCTAAGCCGCAGCCGGAAGCCGAAAAGCCCTCGAATGACTCGTTGACACTTCTGGTTAACTCCCGGTTGCTCTCTCTTATACCTCCAGATCAGAATCCGGGAGGTCTCAGGGTCAATCGTGTAACACCGGAACATAAGGCCAAACTGGCAAAGATCAGCCTTAATGATAACTTCACTTACCTACCTGTGACGCAGGAGCTGATCTCACAGTTGGAAAACGAGGTGCGCCGCTCCCTTCCCGATTCCATTAGCGATTACCGCATCGCACTGAATGTTGGCAAACACACCTTAGGCTATTACATCACCAAAGTACAGCCTCTGCCGCAGACCGTGCGCCGCAACATTCCGTTTGTAGTGGAATTGGATCCCTATATCCATCCCAAGAAAGGAATGGAAGGTGACATATTAGCCCTCTGGCACAGTCATGGAAGGTACTACAAGCCCTCAGCCGAAGGTTGGATGTGGCAGAGACCATTCCTATTCCAATCCCTTGAGGATACATATACGATGGGATACGTGTTGCCGTTCCTTGTTCCAATGTTGGAGAATGCAGGGGCCTACGTTATGTTGCCTCGGGAACGCGATCTCAACTCCCTTGAGGTAATAGTAGATAACGACACCAATCCTGACGGCAATATCTACTCGCAACCCTATTATAAGGAAAAGAACTCCATACGAAAATGGAGCCAAGGAGAAGGGGAAGGATTCATATACGATCTCCCCGACTTCCGGGACACCGAGAATCCATTTGAGAACGGGACCTACCGTCAGGTCCAGGCCCAAGTATCCGGAGAACCGGCCGTAGCCGCGTGGTATGCAGATATACCTGAGGATGGGGAATATGCCGTTTATGTGAGTTATAAGACGTTGCCTAACTCAGTAAGCGATGCCCGCTATACTGTCAATTATTCCGGAGGTTCAAAAGAATTCAAGGTCAACCAGACAATGGGAGGAGGCACTTGGATCTATCTCGGCACCTTCCCTCTTGAGAAGGGATATGACGAGATGGAACCGATCGTTACTCTTACCAACCTGACAAGTGGAAGCACAGACCGTATCGTTACAGCAGACGCCATAAAAATCGGTGGAGGTATGGGAAACATATCTCGTTCGCCTCGCCGTTCTGACATTCTTTATGATCCCTCGACCCCGGCTGAGGATCCGGACGAGGAGGAAGTAGAAGAGGATGAAGAGACCGACCTCCCAACGATTGCCGACGAGGATGTAGATGCCTCGGTAGACCAGCAGCCGGCGAGCCTTGCTTCTTCCAACAACAAAAACGGAAGTGCCCCACGATTCTCAGTCTCAGGCCTGCCCCGGTATCTTGAAGGCGCACGCTACTGGCTCCATTGGGCAGGCTTCCCCGAGAGCGTATATTCTCCCTACCATGGTACTGATGATTATAAAGATGATTATACCTCACGCGCACTTTGGGTAAATTATCTTGCGGGAGGATCGCGGGTTCTTCCTGAAGACGAAGGATTAGGAATACCCATAGACCTCACATTTGCACTCCATTCAGATGCAGGAAAGCGAGCCGATGACTCCATAATCGGCACCCTCGGCATCTATTACACCAATGGCGGAGACAATTATACTGACGGCACCCAACGTATCAACTCGCGAATGTTGACCGATATGGTAATGCGTCAGATTGTCTCTGACGTCAGGAGAAAATGGGAACCCGATTGGACCCGTCGTTCAATGTGGGACAAATCTTATGTTGAGGCCAGGATCCCGGAAGTGCCGACCACCCTTATAGAACTATTGAGCCATCAGAACTTCGGGGACATGCAATATGGACTTGATCCAGCATTCCGGTTCACAGTCTCCAGGGCAATATATAAAGCCTTGGGAAGATTCATGGCTGAAAGGAAAGGCCGGGAGTTCATCGTGCAACCTCTTCCCGTATCAGATTTCAGCATCCGCCGGACAAAACCACGCCAATACCGTCTGGAGTGGCGCCCGACCACAGATTCCCTCGAACACACCGCACACCCCACCAAATACATCATCCTGGAACGCAGTGGCGATGAATTGGGCTTTCACAAGATTGGAGAAACCACTTCCACCCACTATGATGTAAGGACCAATGACAATGAGATACATTCATTCCGTATAATAGCAGCGAATGAAGGAGGATTGGCCTTCGCATCCGAGACATTGGCATTCCGTGAGTCGCCGACGGACAAGAAACCTGTGCTTATTGTAAATGGATTCACACGCGTCTCCGGTCCCGAGCATTTCAATGACGGAGACCGGGCAGGTTTCGACTCGCAAACCGATTTCGGGGTACCTTATATAAAGGATATCAGCTATACCGGAGAACAGACCGAATTCAGACGGAGTGCAGGTGAGAGTTTCGGCCGTTCCTCTTCCTCCTATGTCAATAAGATCATAGCCGGCAATACATTCGATTATCCCGCCGTCCATGGAGAGTCCATATCAGCCGCAGGTTATGGTTTCGTATCTAGCAGCCTTAGCGCCTTGGAGGAGGGACATGTCAAGCTGAGTGATTATTCAGCGGTTGACCTGATACTCGGCCGCCAGCAGACGACCATTACCGGTAAAGGACATTCGGGTAGACGTTTCGAGACCTTCCCTCAGAAATTGCGCGCTCAGCTTGATCATTATCTTGAAAAGGGAGGAAAGCTCTTCCTTTCCGGAGAAAATATCGTCTCAGACCCCTCTTCGGTATACAGCGATCCCAATGCAAGGAGATGGATAGAGCAAAAACTCGGCATTGCTTTGGACTCGACCTCCAATACTATCAGCGGTCGACTGGAAACGACATTGAAAGCGGCTCAAAACGGATTTGCCAATCGTTCCTATAATTATTCCAATACATTGAACGCTGATCAGTATATAGTTCAGCATCCGGATCCGATATGTATGACCGGACATGTAGAAGGGGAGCCGATCTTGCTTTTCTCAGATACAGATGCCATAGCCTCGGTTGCGTTGAGACAAGGTAAATCAAGGACAGTAGCCATGAGCGTGCCATTCGAATCCATAACTGACCAGGCCCGGCGAAACGCACTCATGTCAGAGATCCTCACTTGGCTTCAGGATTAAATAGCACTGCGATTCCCCCCTTATCCTTAAGTAGAGCAAGTATAAAAGGAGAGAAAGGTAAGTCTTTCTCTCCTTTTTGCATATAAAGTTGGTAGGAATGGTATAAAACAATTATCTTTGCAGAACGAAAGAGGGAAACCCATGCAAGTGACCCCTAAAAACCTTTCTAACTCATCAAAAACACAACCAATGGAAAAAGAGATCCTCAACCGGGCGGCCGATAACATACGCATACTGACAGCAGCTATGGTTGAAAAAGCCAAGTCGGGGCATCCCGGCGGGGCGATGGGAGGAGCGGACTTTATCAATGTGCTCTTCAGTGAATATCTGGTATACGATCCCGCGGATCCGGCATGGGATGCGCGAGACCGCTTTTATCTGGATCCGGGCCACATGGCTCCGATGCTTTATTCGGTACTCGCCTTCCAGGGCAAATATACTATAGAGGAAATAAAGAACCTCCGACAATGGGGCAGTCCCGCGACCGGTCATCCGGAGTTCGATATTATGAGAGGTATAGAGAATACCTCCGGCCCGTTAGGCCAGGGACATACTTTCGCAGTCGGAGCAGCGATAGCGGCAAAGTTCCTGGCTACACGCACCGGTAATCCGGCATTCGCAAAGGAGACTATCTACGCTTTCATATCCGATGGTGGTGTTCAGGAGGAAATTTCCCAGGGCGCAGGCAGAATAGCCGGTACGCTCGGTCTGGACAACCTGATAATGTTCTACGACTCCAATGCTATCCAGCTGTCTACAAGTTGCGATGTAGTGACAACAGAGGATACCGGTATGAAGTATCGTGCCTGGGGGTGGCACGTTATCGAGATCGACGGCAATGACGTAGATCAGATCCGAAAAGCACTGGATGAAGCCAAGCAGGTCAATGACCGACCTACCCTCATCATCGGACGTACGATCATGGGCAAGGGAGCCAGAAAGGCCGACAATACCTCATACGAGAATACCTGCAAGACTCACGGAGCCCCCCTGGGTGCTGATGCTTGCCGAAATACCATCTTAAACTTAGGTGGGAACCCTGACGATCCGTTCCAGGTTTTCGAAGAGACAAAGGAACTTTACGCAAACCGTACTCGCGAATTGGAGGCCATTATCACGGAGCGTCGCGGCGAGGAAAACAAATGGGCTGAGGAAAATCCGCAGATGGCAGCCGATGTCGCAGGATGGTTCCGTAATGAGGCTCCCAAGATTGACTGGACCAAAATCCAGCAGAAGCCTGATGAACCAACCCGCAATGCCTCCGGAGCTGTATTGTCAGAGCTCGCCAAGCAGGTACCCAATATGATTTGCTCTTCTGCAGACCTGTGTGATAGTGATAAGACAGGCTCATTCTTGAAAAATACACGCAATATCAAGCGCGGCGATTTTGGAGGAGCCTTCCTGCAGGCAGGTGTTGCTGAGCTTACGATGGCATGTTGCTGTATAGGCATGGCATTGCATGGAGGCGTTATTTCAGCGTGTGCTACCTTCTTCGTATTCTCCGATTACATGAAACCGGCAATACGCATGGCAGCCTTGATGGAACTACCGGTTAAATTCATCTGGAGCCATGATGCTTTCCGTGTTGGAGAGGATGGACCTACCCACGAGCCTGTAGAGCAAGAGGCACAGATCCGTCTTATGGAGAAGTTGAAAAATCATAGTGGAAGGAACTCGGTGCTGGTGCTCCGTCCTGCTGATGTGGAGGAGACTACCCTTGCCTGGAAACTGGCCATGGAGAATGTCTATACCCCCACCGCCCTTATCCTGACCCGTCAGAATGTTAAGAATCTTCCTGAAGGAAATGATTATTCAGGCGTGCTGAAAGGCGGATACACAGTAGCAGGTTCCGACGCTGATCCTGATGTTATTCTCGTAGCGGATGGTTCCGAGGTCTCCACTCTTGTAGAGGGAGCTGAGATGCTAAGAAAGGAGGGTTTGAAGGTAAGAGTTGTTTCCATTCCTTCTGAGGGACTGTTCAGGTTGCAGGATCTGGATTATCAGTTCAGTGTGCTTCCCGCCGGTACTCCTAAATTCGGACTGACTGCCGGGTTACCGGTTAACCTCATTGGTCTGGTAGGTACTCACGGCCGTATATGGGGACTCGAATCATTCGGTTTCTCCGCTCCCTATAAGGTTCTTGACGAAAAACTTGGCTTCACGGCTGAGAATGTATTCCGTCAGGTTCGCGAGATGCTTGAGTCTTTTGGCAAATAAGCTAAGCAATCGGTCAAGCTCATACTTGGAATAAAAACTTTATTAAAGATAATAAAAATGGGAGGAATAAATCGTTCCTCCCATTTTACCATAGCTTGTCATACAAGATAGGTATCACACCTTCTTGAATTTCATTCACTGTATAATTGATTATAGGCATAAGTAAAATGAACGCAACCCCAATCCCACAAGACTCCTCCCTACCTCCATATATAGAATTCACCAATGTCGCAGAGCTGCGGGAGAAGATCCTTGATTTGAGTCTCACTCCTTATGTCTTGGTCAACCTTACCGGTCAAAAGGTGAATTTTTACAAGAATGCCCTGAACCGAATGGTGCAGGTTGCACAGGATTGTGACGCGACAATTACATTTTCAGATTTCCGGGAACTTCAATCCGACGGAACACGGAGAGACCATCCGCTGAATGATTATCAGTTCGGATCCGTAAGGGATACATTTGAATTCGGACCTATCGTTCTTTTGAACACCTGCGATGTATTGCTTGCAACAGAATACTATGAACATCATGACTTCGATCCATCATTGGAACCCGACGGAGGATGGTATTCGCTCAGATTGAGAATGGGGGTACATAGACCGGTCTGTCTGGTTCAGGAATATCTATACGAGACGGAAAGGCAGGATTACAGAGCATCAGGACAGCGGCAACATGATTACCAGGCTCGTTCCCAAAAGGAATACCAGCTATGCATGGAAAAGATATTGACCTTCCATCTGACTATGATAGGAGCAGATATTTCCCCGGATGATATAGCAGAGGTTGATATAACCAAAGGAAGCTTTCCAGTAGAGGCCTCTGTGATAATACCCGTCCGTAATCGCGTAGGCACAATAGGGGATGCTGTAGTTTCAGCTCTCGGTCAGGCTACTGATTTCGATTATAATGTAATAGTCATAGATAACGCAAGTACCGACGGTACCACACAACTCCTTCATTCTTTGCAGCAAGAGAATCCCAGACTGGTCATAATAGAAGCACAGGAGGAAGAAGGGTTAGGTATTGGAGGATGCTGGAACAAGGGTTTGCAATCCGAGTTTTGCGGACGATTTGCAGTGCAACTCGATTCTGATGACGTGTATGCTGATGATATGACATTGCAGAAAATTGTAGATTGTTTCCGAAAGGAAAAATGTGCGATGGTAATCGGTTCCTATACCTTGACAGATAAGGAAATGAATCCGCTGCCGGATAAGGATGTGATAGACCATAGGGAATGGACCGACGAGAATGGTATGAACAATGCCTTGAGGGTTAATGGATTCGGTGCGCCACGCGCTTATCTGACAGATTTGGCGCGTCAGATTTTGTTCCCTAACGTAAGTTATGGTGAAGATTATGCTATGTGCTTGCGAATCAGCCGTAATTACCGGCTAGGAAGAATATTCGAATCGATCTACAACTGTAGAAGATGGGAAGGGAATTCGGATGCCTCTCTTTCTATCGAGAAAGAGAATGCCCACAACAGCTATAAAGACTTCCTCCGAACTCTGGAAATCTTGGCCCGCATCAAAGAGAAAGAATAATTATGGATGTTAACCGAATAAGAATAATTACGATGGTTAGCCGAAAATAAAAATGAAAAGATTAAGACAGGAGGACATCAACGCATTTGTGGAGTTCCAACTCGCCAATTGGCCATTGGCAAAGAAGAATTACGATGATCTACAACAATGCAGGAGACGGAAGTTCAAGATAGGAGACCTGGAAGGGGCCTGGCAGTATAATCCCAAAAGGATCTCGAGTACCGGGGCTGATCTAAGTAAACAAGCCTTGGCCGCACGTCCCTGTTTCCTATGTAGGCAAAACCGTCCGAAGGAACAGATCTCCATCCCCATCCTAAAGAATTGGGAACTGCTGGTGAACCCCTATCCTATTTTCCCTATTCATTTCACCATCGTATCCACCGCTCATGAACCTCAGGACAGAATACCTTTGGATATGGTATCTTTGGCCGAGATGATGGAGGGTATGACAATATTTTTCAACGGAGCTAAAGCAGGAGCATCAGCCCCGGACCACAGTCATCTCCAAGGAGTGCTTACATCCGAAATGCCCCTTATGGGACTCGTGGAAGAAAAACACCCTTCAGAGAGGCTCGGAATACTCAATAATAAAGATTTGGCCCTGGATCTTCCCTTTACTATAGAGAGCGCGGTAATCGCACCAAATGCACAAGGTATGGCAGACATGGCCAAAATGATCTCCGATACCGCGGAAGGGAAAGTGAATTTTTATTGCTTTATAGATCGGAAAGGGTATCTGAGGATGGTAAGAGTACCTCGTCAGAATCATCGTCCCACATGTTACTTTGCTCAGGGAGAACAGCAATTCATGATAAGTCCCGGCAGCATAGATATGGCCGGTATAATCATTACCCCGAGACTTGAAGATTTCGAAAGGATCACAACGGAGAAGACAGTGGAAATTTATCGTGAAACAGGGAAACCGGCCCAAGTATCACCCGGAGCCTGAAGAGCGATATATTCCCCTTGGTCAGGTAAGGCGAAAAGAGTGAAACGCCTTGCATCCCGTTCCCTTTGTCGCCTTTCCTCCGGTTCCCCTAATCCGAAGTGCATCGGGAAGAACCGATCTACCTGAATACTCCTCAATAGTTCCTTAGCACCAGTCTCATAGCCGCGTCCCAAACGGGAATCAACCGGGAACATAGCGATATCGAGTCTGGGATGATCTTTTTTAATTTCCCGCAGAGCTGCCAAGTAATCCCCCATCATCTTGCGTATCTCCTGTTCTGAAGATTCATCAAGCCATAACCATGCATTGAGGTCTCCTGCATGGAATATATCTATCATCCTCCCGTTCTCTCCTTGCAGACTGACCACATAAGAATTACCGATATCGGTAGAGGGATAAGCTTTGATATTGAATGAACCTTGGCTGAAGCTTTCTCCGTTTCTCAATACAGTCACATAACCCTCAGGCAACTCTTTTATGAGATGTCTCGCAAACTTAAAGACATCGTTGCTGATGATATAATGAACTTTCGGAAGTACCTTAATCCAGTTAAATATAGAAGGGTTGAAATGATCCTTATGGTGATGGGAAACTATTACATAGAATGGCTCCTCCGGATCCAAGTCTGTTATGAATGAAGGTATCTCCTGTTTAGCATAATGGGATTGGAAACTCTCAGCATCTGGTTTCCAAAAATCAAAGATCATGGAGCATATCCCTTTTGCCTTAATCAGGAAACATGAATGATATATATAGGTCAAAGTCAGCATTTCTTAATCTATCAGTTTTTTCTTAACTCAACTACCCCTGTATGTTTTAGTACTGTTCACCCCTTTCCCTATCTTCCCTCTTCTTGAATATTGAACCCTCTTCAAGGGGGGAATGTTGTATGAATGAGGATAAATTTTTAACTTTGCATTATGTTTACAGCATCAGAGAAAAAAAGAGAGAATATAGCTGAATATCTGCTCTACATGTGGCAGATCGAAGACCTGATACGTGCTAATAATCTGGATTTGGATAAAATCGAGAAAGAAATCGTAAATCGGCACACCAATCTTGATGACGAACAGAAACGTCAGATGAAAGAATGGTATGAGTCCCTCATCGATATGATGCGCCGGGAGGGAGTAGAGAAAAAAGGGCATTTACAGTTGAACAAGAATGTCATCTTAGGCCTGACAGACCTTCATAACCGATTGCTCGGTAACTCCAAATTCGCCGATTATGCAGCCGAGTATTATAAGGTTCTTCCACTCATAGTAGAACTGCGAGCAAAGGCGGGTGAAGAAAAAGCCGGAGAATTAGAGACGCTGTTCAATGCTTTATATGGTGTCCTGATGTTACGTCTATCCGGCAAGGAGGTCTCCGAAGAGACAATGAAAGCCGCTAAAAGCATCTCTCGTTTCTTAGCAATGCTGGCTGCTTATTATAAGAAAGATTATAACAACGAGCTTGAACTCGATTGACAATAGGACCCGTCTCAGATCATTATGAGAAGCCGGGTCTAAAGAAAGATAACCTGATGTCAGATGAATTGAATAAGGAGATTCAGCGCAGACGTACGTTCGCTATTATCTCCCACCCCGATGCGGGTAAGACAACCCTTACCGAGAAGCTGCTGCTCTTCGGAGGAGCTATACATATAGCCGGTGCGGTAAAAAGCAATAAAATCAAGAAGACCGCGACTTCCGACTGGATGGAAATAGAAAAACAGCGCGGTATATCAGTGGCCACTTCCGTTATGGGTTTCAACTATAAGGATTATAAAATCAACATCCTCGATACCCCTGGTCACCAGGACTTCGCCGAGGATACATTCCGGACTTTGACAGCCGTGGACTCCGTTATCATTGTAGTCGACAGTGCAAAGGGTGTGGAAGCCCAGACCCGACGGTTGATGGAAGTATGCCGGATGCGAAACACACCTGTAATCATATTCGTAAATAAGATGGACCGCGAAGGTCGTGATCCTTTCGATATTCTCGATGAACTGGAGGCGGAACTGAAGATCGGGGTAAGACCCCTTACCTGGCCTATTAACATGGGAGAACGCTTCAAGGGTGTCTATAATATTTACGAGAAAGGCTTGGATCTTTTCACTCCCTCCAAACAGACTATCAGCGAGCGTGTTGAGATTTCCGATGTTTCTTCACCGGAGGTCGATAAACTGGTAGGAGAAGCCGATGCAGCGAAACTGCGGGAAGACTTGGAATTGATCGAAGGTGTATATCCCGAGTTTGACCGAGAGAAATACCTGAAAGGAGAAACGGCACCGGTATTCTTTGGTTCAGCCCTCAATACTTTTGGTGTCAAGGAACTTCTGGATTGCTTTGTTGAAATAGCTCCCGTACCACAGCCGACTACCGCGATAGAGCGTACCGTAAAACCTGAAGAGGAGGGATTCACCGGCTTCGTATTCAAGATACATGCTAATATGGATCCGAACCACAGAAGTTGTATCGCATTCGTGAAGGTATGTTCCGGAAAGTTTGAAAGGAATGTGAACTATTCACACGTAAGACTCGGAAAACAATTGCGGTTTGCGGCTCCTACTGCCTTTATGGCTCAGAAAAAGAGTATAGTGGATACCGCTTATCCCGGGGATATCGTTGGATTGCCTGATACGGGTAATTTTAAAATCGGAGATACGCTGACATCCGGAGAGAACCTGCATTTCAAGGGATTGCCCTCATTCTCACCTGAGATGTTCAAGTATATCGAGAATGCTGACCCAATGAAGGCCAAACAACTCGACAAGGGAATCCGGCAGCTTATTGATGAGGGCGTGGCCCAGCTTTTCACCAACCAGTTTAATGGTCGTAAGATCGTCGGTACAGTCGGCCAGCTTCAGTTTGAAGTTATCCAATACCGATTGCTTCATGAATATGGCGCCCAATGCCGATGGGAACCGATCTCCTTGTACAAGGCCTGCTGGATAGAGAGTGATGATGAGGAAGCTTTGGCAGCTTTCAAAAAGAGGAAACATCAGTTTATGGCTACCGATAAGGAAGGTAGAGATGTTTTCTTAGCTGATAGCAACTATGTTCTTCAAATGGCGCAAGCCGATTTCCCGAAAATAAAATTCCATTTTTCTTCAGAATTTTGATATAAAAAATCCAGCCGAAAGGCTGGATTTTTTTGATTTCGTTCGCCCGACATGGGCATAATCTAACGGGTGGAAGTCCCTAACGCGGCCTAATAGCGGCAAGCGTACAGCCAAAGACAAGCTGCCAATGGCGACA
>CAZKJP010000024.1:0-29654 GCA_964553075.1 uncultured Sangeribacter sp.
GCATTAGCGTAATGTGCCAATTTCTCGTGGTCATGGAAACGATATTTCTCATCTCCGAGTCCGAGGGCCTTATGCCAACGCAGACGGGTCTGACGCCAGTAATCGAAGTATTTAAGTTCCTCGCCCGGACGTACGAAGAATTGCATCTCCATCTGCTCGAATTCCCTCATACGGAAAATGAACTGACGGGCTACGATCTCATTACGGAAAGCCTTACCAATCTGAGCTATACCGAACGGAATGCGCATACGTCCTGTCTTCTGGACGTTCAGATAGTTTACAAAGATACCCTGAGCTGTCTCCGGACGCAGATAGACATCCATTGCCCCGTCGGCGGTAGAGCCCATCTCTGTCTTGAACATAAGGTTGAACTGACGGACATCTGTCCAGTTCTTAGTACCGGAGATAGGATCTACTATTTCATAATCCAGGATGATCTGCTTGAGTTCCTGCAGGTCATTGGCGTTCATGGCGTCTGAATAACGGGTGTGCAACTCATCGCGTTTAGCCTGGATATCGAGTACACGCTGGTTGGTCTGGCGGAACATTGCCTCATCGAAGGAGTCCCCGAAACGCTTGCGGGCTTTGGCAACTTCCTTATCTGCCTTCTCCTCGAACTTAGCGATCGCATCCTCTATCAGGACATCTGCGCGATAACGTTTCTTGGAGTCGCGGTTGTCGATCAGGGGGTCGTTGAAGGCGTCTACATGGCCCGATGCTTTCCAGATTGTGGGGTGCATGAAGATAGCGGAGTCGATACCGACGATGTTGTCGTGGAGCATCGTCATGGCCTCCCACCAATACCGTTTGATATTGTTTTTCAGCTCAACGCCATTCTGACCGTAGTCATAGACTGCCGACAGACCGTCGTAAATTTCACTGGATTGAAATACAAACCCATATTCCTTTGCATGGGCTATTATCGTCTTGAAAACATCTTCTTGCTTTGCCATAATCTTTTGAGTTTCCGGACGGCTTGAATGAACTTTCCTTAACTTAAAGAAGAGAGCCTAAGTAATGCCGGCCGGTTATAATCTGCAAATATAAGAATTTTTTTCGATACTACACCCACTATTCACAAAGCCAAACCAACAGAATGTTAATTTTCGACACTATAATACTGTAAGGCCTTGAATTTATCTAACATTTTTTGTAATTTTACGCATTGAATCTTTCCTCGCATAAAGTAACTCACATCATGGCCCAACCTGCCTTCTGGCTTTCAATCACCCCTGCATACGCCATTGAGAATTTCGAGCATCTCTTCCAGTATGTCAGGAGCTATCAATATACTTTACCCGAGGAACCGGAGAGCGATTTCAACCGTACGGTAGATGTCGTTACCCAGATCGCCGGGGAGCTGATCTCGCGCGTAGAGAAGTGTCATTTCGAACAAGAACCCGATTTTAAGGGCTGGGGACAGGAAATAAAGTCCCTGTTCGCACTCAGGATCGTAGCGGTTGCATTCGCAGCCGAGTTCAAGCGTGGACGCTACCAGCATTTCCTACTCGCCGGACTTATTCGGATGCTGATACAATTCTTCCGTACTCCGGCTACCTATCTTGACGGTATGGTACGGGCTCTTTCGGCTTGCGCCCGACGCCTTGTACCGGAAAGATGCGGATATAACTATCCGGACCTTACCGAGAAATCCTTTTCGGTGGATATCCTGTGTGCACGTATCGCATCCATGACCTGGCACGAGAATAATTCACGGGCTTTTTACGAGGGACACGGCACTATTCTCTTCTCCGCAGGAGGTGTGGAGATAGTAGCCAAAAACCATGCTGATGTCCTCCGGACCGATTCGCAACGCAGGCCGGTACTCCAACCGGCTTCGGGTGTCTCCATAACTTCAAAAGGTGGAAGACTCACCTCCAACTCAGATATTGACGCTATACTGCATACCGGAGTCGAGATAACTCATGCGATGCATGGTGTGAAGCCTTCTCCTGTTGTCCAGAAGAAGGAGTATCATGATGAAGATATGTTCGATGTCCGTATCGTAGAGAAGTCCGGGTATCGGATTCTTTGTGAAAGCATTGATCCGGACTATGTTAAGGTAATTGGCAAAATCCAATTGGGCAAGCATGTATTGGGGGTGGATTTCCAGACCCTTCTTGAGGTGCTTCGCCCTGGAGACATATTGCCAGTCATCTACCACCCGGACGATCCGAGTGTATTTGAGACAAACCAGAGTGAGGAGTTTGAGTTCAAGAGCAGTTTCGAGGGTCTACGTGTCAAGGCTATATATGAACGTTCATTCGCTACCGGTAGCCGCTGGGCTACCGAAATCGGGATGGTGGTCAATGTCTCCAACCGCTCGGCATACGAGGAGGAGTACACCTCAGATCCGGATCCGAACCGTGTAATTTATATTGACATCAAGGAGTGCAAATACGACAGCAGCCATCATATAATATTGACCGGTGACTTTGTCCCGCCATCCGAAAATATCGAAGAGGAAGAGGAAGTAGATGTTGAGAGTTTCCACCGCACAGCACGTCTCAATATGGCCCGCTGTCTGCTCGACTGGCTTCGTGGCATCGGGGATCTTCCGGTTCAATCCGAATCAGGTCCGTCAGACATATCAGCACCTAAGTCAATTGCAGACACACTCGGTATGTTAATGATGAGAGCGGCCGAACAACGCCGCGAGATAACGACTCCAGACCGTATGGAGTATCTCGTTGCGGCCAATGTGATATTCGAATGTACCGGCTCGAACATAAACCGTGATCTTGCTCGACGTGAGATTTCTTACAAGAAGGCATTGGTAGCTTTCGCAGAAGGAGATTCTCCGGCTACCCTCTCTTTTGAGCCTTCCGAGGAGGTTGCAAATTACAATAACACCAATGCTGAGCGAAGGATTGTGAACCTTCTGCGCAAATATAGGGAATCAGCCCGCCAATTGGTGGCCGCCGATTATTTTATCCGTGAAAAGCAACTGGAGCAATATAATATTACTGAGCAGTTGATCGATGCGAGTAATACTCTCATCGACAAGATAGACCCCGGAGAAATTGCCCGTATCAAAAAGACGATCGCAGCCAAGTTAGGAGTCGGCGATATGTACCGTAACCTCAACCGTCAGCTTTCTTTTTACGGGTATGAGAGCGAGCAATTGGAGTTCAAGATTTCATGCGCACGCCCACCTTATAATATGGCCGTTGCGTCCCAAATAGAGAATGCCCGTATCCAGGCTTTCATAATGTTGAAGACGGTCTGCGCATTCCTTAATTCTTCTTATGGCGGCGAGCTTCTGATCGGAGTCAACGATGAGGGATACGCTGAGGGTATTGCAAGTGATATCGATATCCTCTTTGCCCATAAGCTGATTCCGGAAAGAAATCCTGACAGGGTGCGCATATACTTGAAAAATATTATTGACCGCGGTTTTGTCTCTTACAGTGGCAATGCCAAGGGTACCGCGATTACTGCGGGAAATGTATCGGTCAATGTCGAGAGGTGCGAGACGGATAAAATCATACTCCGAGTAAAGGTCAATCCTTATCCCTATGATGTGGTGAAGATTACCCCGGAGAATGTCCTGCCCGGAACCGGAGACACTTTCTACCGATCAAGCGGAGCGTCGCTACCTTTGAAGTCCGATGGGGTACGCAATATAAGAGTAGAGAAACTGAAACTACTCGCACCCAATGAGTTTGAGGCCTCCACGATTCTGCAGGCGATTGATAGCAAGAAGCAGATCAACCTTATGGGATACAGAACTCGAAATGGACGCAAGGATTATCGCTTGGAGCCGGTTGAGCTGAATTTGGCCGAAGGGACTTTCCAGGCCTTCGACATACGGAAGCTTCAGATGGAGCAATTCCATATATCGCGGGCTAAAAGCATCGAGCTTACGAATATTGACTGGAGTTTCCAGCGTCGCCACGCCAAGATAAAGGTAGATGTGTTCGGCTATGCAAAGGTCAATGGGTCTGCTACCGGTTCAATGAAAATGAAAGTAACCGATTATGCCTTGATGCTTCTGCATGAAGAGAATCCTTCCTATGCCCTTCTCCCGGAGGAATTATATTTGGAGACTCCCAATACGGATTCAGACAAAAACACCTATCCATATATAGTGGAACTGAAATATTACGATGAAGAAGGACCGCGTCGCTTCACAGCCGGCTTGCCTCAGGATGTGATAGTATTATAAGAGGACCGGATTTACCGGCCCTCTTTGTTGTATATTTCGTTTGGTTTGTTGATGCGGGATTTATTTTATCACCTTGGTGGACTTGCCGTTTTCTACTTTGATGTAAAGACCCGTTGTGGGTTCTGAAATCTCTACCCCCTGCAGATTGTAGAACTTAGCTACAGAGTTAGAGGGAGCGATATTCTCAGCTACGTTTACATAACCAGGTATGATATCATAATCGAAAGTCAGGTATGCATATTCTCCGTATGAACGGTCATACCATTTATTATAATCACGGATAAGCCATCCACCGAAGTTCAATTTCTTGGAATCCGTAACCATAGCCGATACTAACGGTGCCGGCTCCATCTCATCTACATCTTCCCAGAACAGGTCTTCTTCTTCGGGCAAAGGATAAATGCCAAACTGATACTTACCAGTGGTTATAACCTCATCTTCATTGGTTGTGAAGTAATCACCTTCCTCATTGCTTTCCTTATACAAGGTAACACAAGAGGTCATGTCGTCCCAGTTATACACCTTCAGGACATCATCCTTCACTTCCGAATAAATATCGTAGCTCATTGGCTGGCCATACTCTACAGGTACCAGAATCCAATCATCATCCCAATCCATCTGAGTCCATTCGATGTGAGTGTTAGGTACATGGATAGCTGAGTTCTGAGGCTCGGAATAAGTTTTGGTCATTGAGCTGAAATACATATTTACCTTTACAATGTTCCAGTTTTCGAGAGTCAGCTCGGTCTCGGAAATGGTACCCGTTACGAAGGAGTTATTGAAATCCGGATCCATCGGGGAGGAAAGATTAGCAGCCTCTTCATTTACCACCATCTCATAGTACATCTCATAGGTATCATAATCATAGTCTGAGTTGAAAGTGTAAGGAGCTACCTTAACCGTTCCATTCTCCCAGTCTACGGTACAACGCAATGGCAGTCCGCTGCTGTTGAAATTCTGAATTGTCAGTGTCTCAGGCTGAGAAGCATCCGGATACTCCAACGAGCAAGCAAAACTGTTGGAGAAAGCGTTCTCCTCTCCTTGATTCGTAACACAGATCCGGAAATTCTCAAGTTGTTCCGGAGTCAGCGGCTCCATAGCGAACGCAGGAGCTGCCATAGCAGCCAGAGCTGCGATAAGTAAAGTTTGCTTCATCCTTAATTATTTAAGAGTTATTATTTAAGAGTTACAGTAGTTTCTTGTTTCGATGACCGATGAATATAAATACCACGATCTGTGGGTTTACTTTTCAGCATTTGGCCTTGGATAGTAAACCACTGCTCCTCGGATTTTTTATCAGATATAATCATAGGAGCCGAAATAGTGCTATCAGTCTCATAGGCACCGGGATCAATACCTTCCCCTTGGATCCTGTCATTCCCGGCGAAATCCGTTGGCTCGTCAAATCCAGAGGTAAGTGTTCCTGTGTCAATCAATGGTGAATCTTCGGCCAAACGCCAGTCGGTTTGCGCTAATTCCAACAGTTGTCCTGAATCTTCTGCCAATCCTATGAAAGAGGAGGGCTTTACAAAATTGGCATCGCTAAGGTTCGGATCAGTGATGCAATTGAAATAAAAATCAGCCGGATCTTCCTCTCCGCCCCAAGTAGCGGCATTTATAGCATCCAGACTACTTCTGCGAGAGTCATTATTCTGAATAGTTGAGTTTACGACCTTGCTATCTCCACGCACACATACACCTCCACCATTAAAAGCATAGTTATTGTAAACCACACATCCTACGGCTGTGGCGTTCATCACAAACAATCCTCCTCCCGAGCCGCCTAATTGCTCACCGAATTCCTCGGCATCAGCATAGCAATCATAAATCATGCCTCGCGAAAGAGTTCCATTTTCATCGACGTATATACCCCCACCGTTTAACCCGCGACATAGCTGAGCTGTAATTTTTTCTGCGGTGCCCTTTGTGAGCAGTCCACCTCCGGCTGAACCGTAGCAATCTATAAACTCGCAATCAGTAATGGAGCCACCTATAATATAGGCTCCTCCTCCCCCATCCTCAGCGACACATTGGTCAAACACACATCTCTCGACTTTTGCATTTTGGGTAAACAGTCCCCCTCCCCTTCCTAAGGTGTAACTTGAGTTGGCATAATTCCGGTAAAAAAAGCAATCAGAAACGGAGGCGTCGCCGGCCCCATTCAGGAACAATGCACCTCCGAAGGCATTGATATCATTCGAAATCGGCTCATTACGGAAGTAGGCCAAATTATTCATGAACACACAGCGGGAGATGGAAACATTTCCTTGTGCGTAAACGGCTCCTCCATAAGTCTTGGCCTTATGTTGGTTGGCCGCGCCACCTTTAAAGGTTATACCGTCTATTATAGTGTGGGAAGTTATTACGTCGGGGGAATAGAGCAAATGACAGGAATTTCCGGCTGTACCCGGAATCTGATTGTTTTCCAAATGCCAGGTATATCGGTAAGTTGTACCGGGAGCAATCTCCCGTTGCCAGTTATCTTCCACCTCATCATCACCATCAAAATAGGTCGGGTGTGCAAAATCCCAAGCTCCGCCATCTTCCATTATATCGCGAGCTTCCAATGTGCTCTCAATACCGGCGAAGCTGCCGTAGAGGGAAACACCGTTTTTCAATATGAAGCTCTGGGAATTGGATACACTCTCCGCTATTTTCTGCTGAGGCTTATATACACCTCCGGCAATCCATACCTCATCTCCTTCCTCAGAAATATCAATGATTGCTTGCAAGTCCCCAGAGGCTTGAGCCCAGGAGGTTCCATCTCCTGTTCCATCAGGAGTGACATAATGTACGGTAGCATGGAGATTAACCATTCCGCAAATACAAACTATGGAAAGTAGTGATAATCTCTTTTTCATATCAGTTTAAGGTATGTGTGGGTTAGAGTACACCTATCTTTTTAGAGGTACTTATAGGGCAAAATTAAACACTTTATTCGGCATTACCAAATAAAGTGTTAAAAAAAGAATAGATTTTCTAACTAAAGACTACCTAATCGTCCATCTTCATACTCTTGAATTGACCTAAGAGCGAGAAGGTCAATTCCACATCGTCCGATAGTTCAACCTCGTATTTGGTGGTCTTCTTCTCTATCTTCACAATGAAAACCTCCGGGAAATTCTTCTTTACATACGAGGCGATGCTCTTAGGGATTATACTCTCAGGAACAGCTTTGTTCTTACAGTCCACTGAAGTCCAGTTTCCCTTGTTATTGAACTCTATCTTAGTACCGTCTACTAATTTCACATCATAATCAGTAGGCTTGAGCAGATGGGTATCCGTCTTGATCATTCCCACTTTTGCTTTTGGGAAATGGTCGGTAAGGAATTTCTGGGCAGTCTCCGGCAAATCAGACCGGTTCGTGGAGTATTTATCCAATGCCAACGCTGAGCCTGTCAATGCGAACAAGGCCACTAAAACTACAAGTATTCTCTTCATCTCATTCATTTTTATAGATCCGGCCCCAGTTCCTCTTAAATTTTATGAGTCGGGGTCTTAGTTTTAAAATGCTATGGTTTAAAGTCCTAACGGATTTCTAACTGTAATTGTTCCAAAGACAAAAACTGTTAAGGGCGAGAGGTGTTATAATAGGGGATGAAATTACATGGCAGGGGGATCACTATAAAGAAAAAAAACAGTATGATTAAGAACAGTATGATTAAGAAAAGATATATAGGAATCTTAGGGATTGTAACTGTGGTAGCCTCCGTAGCAGCCCTTGGCGCATGGGCTTCCTCTTCCTCACAGTTTCATACCACCAATCATAAGTCTACGCTTACTACTGCCCAGACTCCGCAATCTGAATCGCATGGCGAACCGATAGCACCGTCTCATAAATCAGAACCGAAGAATGCAATCGAAAAAGTTCTCTTTATCGGGGATAGCATGACCGGATGGTTAGCCGAACGACTGAACGCATACGGCGAGCAAAATGGCTTTGAGGTCGCCACTGTTGTCTGGGACGGTTCTACGATTGCAAAATGGGGGGCGAGTCCGAAACTCAAATCCATAATAGCGGAACAAAAACCGGATGCAATCTTCGTTTCATTAGGTATGAACGAGCTGTTCGAACGCAATCCGGAAACCAGATTAGGCAAACAAGTAGACACAATTCTGGAATCTTTTGGTGATATACCTTATCTTTGGGTTGGTCCTCCATCCTGGCCCGGCAAGCCGAGTGGCGATAAGATGAATGAATGGCTGGAAAAGAAAGCCGGTGAAGGTAATTTCTACAATTCGTCGGCATTGAAATTGGCGCGCCAGAGTGCCTCCAATCCTCATCCTACACGTGAGGGAATGATCAAATGGATGGACAGCGTTCTAAAGTGGCTGCCGGAGAATAATTCAACCCTCTATTTCGAATCTCTCACTCCTCCTCCAGCCAGCAAGATGACTCGTGGCAAGACTTTCATTTATAAGAAGATGAAGGAGACGCTATAATATATTATTCCTGAAATTTCCGAGATAATAATATGAGTAAGGCAGGCCTTAAGAAACAATTAGCGAATATGACAGCGGATCAGTTGCGGGAATTGGTCTTGGAGCTGTATGACATTCGCAAAGAGGCCAAGGAATATCTCGATTATTGGGCGAATCCTGATCCACGTAAGGCGGTTGAGAAGGCAGAAAAAGAAGTACGGCGAGTTTTCTACACCTCCCTTACCACGCCGCGCCGCCGACCCGCCCTTTCAGATCTAAACACTATTGTCAGGCATTTCATGACTTTGGCGTTGGACCGTGATCTTACTGCTGAATTTCTTCTGTATGTAGCGGAGACGGAATGTGAATGGCTCGAACAGAGATGGCGCAGACTCTCTTATCGGACTTCCATGCTTAAAAATTTGGATTCGGCTACTCTTTTTTTGGAAAATGCTTATAATGATGCGGCAGGGGAAGAGGAGGTTACCGATAAAACAGTTAACCCAGCCTTAAATCCATATCAAATTCGTCTTGAACGTCTCCAAGACAGGGTTCACTCGCTCTTTTACCACTATTAACCACTCCTTCACCTGTTCTTTCTTTCGGTAACGGTAAGATCTATCATCTTTTCATTTTCCTTCGGTTATTTCAAGGAGTTAAATGGTTAGATTTTTTGCGTTAAAATACCTTAACCCGATAAACCTTCCTTAACTACCTGAGTCTGCATTTTTGAAGTTACGGTCAATAAACGACCTTTCAGGACTTCATTACATTGACTCCACAAGTGAAATGAATTTAAACAACAATATCAACAAACTAATTCTCTCTGCGATTGCGGCAGCAGCTCCGATGTTTGCTTTCGCAGATGGTACCATTACAGGAAAAGCGGTCTCTAAGGAGACCGGACTACCGTTGGACTATGCTACCGTTCAACTTATAGATAAAGCAACCGGCAAACCCCTTACTATAGGCACAACTACCGATGATGATGGCAATTTCACACTTACCGCGGTTCCGGATGGTTCCTATTTCGTAAGGATCTCATCCATCGGATCCGTTGATAATGAGCGTCCCGTAACAGTGGCAGGAAATGCCAATGATGTCGGTGTCATAAAATTAGCGGATGATTCTAAGATGCTGCAGGAGGTAGTAGTCGAAGGTATTAAATCCCAGATGCGTTTCGAACTCGACCGCAAGGTCTTTCAGGTGGATGCCAATGTAGTGGCAGCCGGGCAAAGTGCCAGCGAACTTTTGGAATCCATCCCTTCGGTAGAGGTAGATCAGGATGGAGAGGTCTCTTTGCGTGGCAACAGCTCAGTAACTGTTTGGATCAATGGCAAG
Organism: uncultured Sangeribacter sp.; assembly: GCA_964553075.1. Taxonomy (GTDB): domain Bacteria; phylum Bacteroidota; class Bacteroidia; order Bacteroidales; family Muribaculaceae; genus Lepagella. The sequence goes on from CAZKJP010000024.1 coordinate 9,932, forward strand.
GAATCGGGATTGACTGCGGATAACCGAGCCCAAATCCTGGAGCAAATCCCCGGAGATACAATCGACCGCATAGAGGTTATTACCAATCCTTCAGCCAAATATTCCCCGGAAGGCACTTCAGGTATCATCAATATTGTCTTGAAGGCAGACCGCCGCGGAGGATATTTCGGATCAGCAGATCTTTCGGCCAATTCAAGAGGAGGAGGAAACATAGGTTTCAATCTCAATTACAACAGTGGCAAATGGGACTCCTACGCGAGCCTTGGGTTCCGTATGCGTCATAATAATGGAGGATCTCTTTCGGAACGTGAATATTCCGATCCGGTCGGAGCATACTTGAACCAGTACACAACTTCCCGTAACCACGGCAACAACCTTTTCCTTCGTGCCGGTACTACTTATCACCTTACGACTAAGGATGATTTCTATCTGAATGCATTCGGTATGTTCGGTCATCGTTGGGGTCATTCAGATTCAGAATACTATACATCCGGGGCCGGATTCCCCTGGCACATACAGCATCAGTATTCCAGCAATAGGAGCAATAACCGTGGCGCCCATGTCGAGTTGGGTTATACACGTAAATGGAGCGACTCCCATACCCTCGATGTGATGGTGGGTTACAACTATTGGGGAGGACCGAATCATAATTACTATCTTACCGATAATGATGGGCCGGTAACCGGGGACTCCTTCTTAGATTCCAATCTTTCGGAGCGCGTCCAGGATCAGTCCATAAAAGTCAATTCTATCGAGGCCAAATTGGATTACACCAAGCCCCTTACCGATTGGCTCAAATTAGAAGCCGGTTATAACGGCAACTATTCCCATGAGTCAACTCCGGTTACTGGCCAGATCACAGATACGCGTTACGGTCAACTTTCAGTTGCCCCGGAACTTTACAATAAGTTTATTTACCAAAACAACATCACTGCCCTTTACTTCACTCTCGGTGGGAAGGTCGGCAAGTTCTCCTATTCAGCTGGACTTCGTGGAGAGGCATGGCAGATTCGCACCCGCTCTCTGGACTTCGAACAGATGACAGAGCAGCTTCCGGAGGGAGTGGACAACCGTAACGATCTTGCTCCGCTCTTCAAGCGTAATAAGTTCGCACTCTTCCCTTCGGTGTTCCTCTCCTACTCACTCCCGCATGACAATGAGATTCAGATCAATTATACCCGGCGTATTCGCCGTCCCTGGGGAGGTATGCTCAACAGCTTCGTCAACACCTCGGACCCGACGCGCCTCTCTTACGGTAATCCGGCCTTAGAACCTCAATACAGCAATTCTTTTGAATTGAATTACATCAAGTCCTGGACAGATCACATGATATCTTTTTCCGGATACCTCCGGACTTCAGACAATATCATGAATAATCTCTCCTATGTGGACAATGGAATAATGTATTCTACTCAAGCCAATGTCTCGAATGAGATGAACTCAGGTTGTGAGATCGTTGTGAAGAACAATCTGTTCCGGCGTCTCGAACTCACAACTACCGTTAACCTTTACAATAACCATATCTCCTCATGGTCAGGTCAGATCGCACCTCCGGATGAATTCATCCCAGAGAATTATGACCCGAAGACATGGGGATGGGTTAGCGGTGAGGCGCGCAACTCTTTCGCGTGGGATGCCCGACTGATGGCTTCTGTCAAGATTCCATGGCAATTGAGTTTCCAGGCTACTGGACGCTACGCATCGAAAATGCTGACTGCTCAAGGTTCACGTCAAGGTGGTTGGAGCGTTGATGCCGGTCTAAGAAAAACATTTGGCAACTGGTCTCTTTCACTGAACTGTCGAAATATCTTTGACTCAAGGAAATTCAAGGAAACAATTGAAGGCGTGAACTATACTCAGTTATCAAAACGCTGGCGCGGCGGCCGAACCTTCTCGCTTACCCTCAAATACAGCTTCGGCAACATGCGTGGCAAGCAGAACCGCCAGCAAAGCGCCGAACCCATAGACGGCTCCGGCTACGGTGGAGACATGGATATGTAAATATCGGCACCATACTATTTCAAATGGTCAACCATTGCAATCGCTGAGATTTATTAATAAATAACAGCCGGACTCAAAAAGGCAACTGAACCTAATGAGTCCGGTTATTTTTTTGTCATTATCATATTTTGCGTTATCTTTGTATGCGATACTTAACTTATTTATCATGAAACATCATTCACCTTTAGCGGTTTCCTTGATTTCTATTTCCTTGTGCGCTGCGGCCACCGGGTTTGCGATCTCATCCAAACCGCAGAAATTAACTACCACTCCTTCCCCCCGAACTACTCGTCTTCTGGAGCGGCCTGATGGGAACTCAAAACCAATAGAGAAAGTCTCAAAAGCAAAAAAGTCCTCTTCGGGTTCTTCAAGAGGATTGATCGGAAAAATCAATGAGTCAATTCATATTGCGGATTCCCAAAAGAAACGCCCTGCCAATTACTCTGCTCCCGCTTCGGAGAACATGCCCGTAATTTACGGATGTATCGAATACTCAGGGTCCTCGGCAGGAATCGATCATACCCTTTGCCGCATTCCTACCAATGATTCAGAATCTTTTGAAGTTATTGTCAATGAGGTGAACGCTATTGACGGTGGTACTCTCGTCGGTGATATCTATTATGGAGCCTACCATACGGAATACTACGGAGAGTATCAACTCTATATCAACGGTTACGATATCAACGATGGAACTCGTAAATACCAAAGATATGGAGATTCTTCCGCGGAAGCCACTGACGTTGCATATAATCCCGCCGACGGAAAAGTCTACGGTTGCTTCTGTGATCCAGACTCGCCCGACTTCTCAGAATATTACTTCGGAACGATCGACTACTCGACCGGAGTCACCACCCGTATTTCAGACCTTCCTCGCCAGATGGCTGCTATCGCTATCAATTCAGAAGGTACCATTTATGTTATAGACAAACAACAGGAACAGGTAGGTTATTCTCTCAAAACCACTGGTGCGGATCTTTATACAATTGATGCCACAAATGGTGAAATGACTTTTATAGGTAAAACAGGCCTTCTGCCCGAATACCGCACCTCTGCATGTATCGATCCGGCCTCCGGTAGAATGTTCTGGACTCTCAGCCCTGATGACGAGTTAGGGTATCTTTATGAAATCAATACCTCAAACGGTCTCCCGACCCTTATCTACACTTTCCCGGGAGACGAAGAGATAGTAGGATTGTTCATTAAGGATTCCGGCATCACAGCGGGGTCTCCAGCAGCCGCTTCAAATCTTTCCGTTTCCTTCCCTAATGGTGAGATGAATGGTACTGTCTCATTTTCTCTCCCATCCTTAGACAATGATGGAAATACTCTTTTCGGAAATCTGAATTGGAGCCTTTACTTTAACGAACTCAAGAAAGCAGAAGGCTCCGGATATGCCGGCCAAGAGATTGAACTTCCGGTAGAGGTTGAAGAGGAAGGAGTATACACTATCTCAGTAATCGTCTCCAACAGTGAAGGAAACTCCCCGGAAGCCATAGTTACCGTTTATATAGGATATGACACTCCTTTAGCTCCCTCGGTAAATGCAGAATTGCTTTCCTCCGGAATCAAAATCAGTTGGGAACCCGTAACCGAAACCGTTAACGGTAATGCAATCGATCCTAATACGGTTTCTTACGACATTCTGCGTCTGCCGGATAATGAGGAGCTATATAACTACCTGTCTTTGACGGAGATTACAGATATCATTCCGGATGACGAATTAGCTTTCCGCCAATATAAGGTACGAGCAAGAGTTGGTTCTAAAATGTCCGAATGGGGCGTTTCTCCAAAAGTTTTCATCGGAGCCCTCGAGACTCCGTTTGAGGATGACTTCAATAAAATCTCCGATTTTGATTTCTATACCGTAATCGACAATAACAATGACGGAATAACTTGGGGACCCTATATTGGTAATATCCAGGTTGCCTTTAATTCCGACGCAGCAATGGATGACTGGCTGATTACTCCTCCCGTAATGCTGTATGCCGGAAAAGCCTATAAATTCTCCATTGATGTCCTAACAGGAAATGGTACGGCTCAAGAAAAATTTGAGGTTAAGTGGGGACTCGACAATAATGTGGAATATATGACCGAACCTCTGATAGAGCTTCAAAGCGTAGCTCATACTACCTATGAGACCTATCATGGTTTTATTATTCCTAAGACTACCGGACGTCATTTCATCGGAATACATGGATGCAGTGACGCTGATATGTATACTATTACAGTTGACAATCTTAAGATCAGCGATGAGATGCAAGCCGGTGTTCCCGGTGAGATAGAAGGATTCACTGTTCAAAGCCGCACAGACGGTTCACGTATAGCTGATATCTCTATGAACGCCCCGGCAACCGATGTTGCAGGATTGCCATTAAGCTCGCTCAGTTCTATCATCGTTACGCGTTACGGAGAAGAGATAAAGAGATTCAATTCACCTGCACCGGGCGCACTCCTCTCATTCACAGATGAGGTACCTGAATCAGGAAATTATGAATACACTGTCTATGCAGAAAATGATCTCGGAGAAGGGCCTGCCACCTCCTTAAATGCGTACGTCGGAGCTTTGGCTCCCGGAGAGGTATCGAATGTAACTATGAAGGAGACTTCTGTACCGGGACAGGTAACTGTAAGTTGGGAGGCACCTCAATATGATATAAGAGGGAATGCTCTCAACCCGGAATTTTTGAAGTACCGTATCTATGTTCCGGTTTCCTCCTCTACTATGGATGTGCTGATCGGGGATCTGACCGAGACTACAGCTACTTTCCAAGCTACTACTAATCCTGAAATTCAGTCTTTCGCCCAATACGTGGTTGTAGCTGAAACAGATGGTGGAATTTCAGATGGTATTCCTACCCCACTGGTACCTGTCGGGGCAGCTTATAAAACACCATTCCGCGAATCCTTCTCCAACGGCAAACCGGTATCCATTCTTGGCAATAACAATGCCGGCGGGGCAAACTGGCAGCTCTTCAACTCCTCCATTGGTGTAGAGGCAGCCGATTATGACAATGGATTCATTGGATCTGTAGCCTCTTATGCCGGAGATTATGGCACTTTAATTATGGGCAAGGTCGATCTTGCGGGAATGGAGAATCCGACCCTCTCATTCTACACTTTCAGTTTCATTGATGAGGAGAATGTAGATAACAACGAGATTGAGGTTACGGTTATCTGCGACGGTGTCTCTAAAGTGGCACGCAGATTCGCTATTTCAGAACTCACGCAGGATGAAGAATGGGTAAAGGTCAGTGTACCTTTGGATGAATACAAAGGCAAGCAGGTAAACTTCACTTTCACTTCCTATGCCAACGTATGGTCCACCACATTGCTGGACTGTATCAGGGTCGACAATCACTTCAACCATAACCTTAGCCTAATGTCCATTGAGGCTCCAGAAGAAGTGAAGACCGGGAATGATTTCGTAATCAAAGCTGACATTGAGAACAATAGCCAAGAGGATGTAGATGAGTTCGCGATTACTCTTCTTGTGGATGGAGAAATTGCGGAAGTGCTCGAAGGCTGCAGCATAGGTTTGGATGAGAGGAAGAGTTTCGAATTTACCCGTAAGTTCACGGTCTTAGATGAAGAGACTCAGAATTTCACTGTAAGAATCGATTATGCATCTGACGAATATGACGCAGACAATGCGGCTTCTATCCGGATTACTCCTATACCGTCTACTCTGCCTTGGGTCGAGACCTTGACTGCCGAAAAGAATGAGGAAGGAATCTTATTGAGTTGGGAGGCTCCCGATCCGGATCTATACATACCCGATTCATACACAGAAGATTTCGAGACAGCCACACCTTGGGCCTCAAAACAGGCTGTCGGTTGGACATTCGTAGACCGTGATGGAGGAGTAGTGGGAGGATTCAGCGATGGGTCCTGCTTCCCGGGTATTCCGCAAGGTTCGGTACAGTCTTTCTTTGTGATAGACAACACCTCTTCGGGCTATGACGACTATTTCTTCCATGCCTATTCAGGTACAAGATTCCTCGGCCAGATGTTCTCCTATAACCGCGCTACGGGTGACGGAGTGGTGTGCGATGACTGGGCAATTTCTCCTGAACTGTGTGGCAAAACCCAGATGGTATCGCTAAAAGCAAGATGTTTTGATGCTTCTTATCCTGAGACCTTCGAGATTCTATATTCCGATGGTTCGATGGATCCGGAAGATTTCATCTTGGCTAACGCTTGTGCCGTATATGATGAGGAATGGGCTACCTTCACCGCTCAATTGCCGGAAGGGGCAAGAAGGCTGGCCGTGCGTTGCACCTCCGATTATGCCTACATGCTCTTTGTAGATGACATAACTTTCATACCGGAATCAAACAATACCGATATCGAAGTGACCGGCTATCGCGTTTACAGGGATAATCAGAATATTCAGGAATTACCGGCCTCAATGCTTTCTTGGTTGGACAATTCCTCTGACACGAAAGCCATTTATAGGATTACGGCTCTCTATAACGAAGGCGAGTCGCGTCCTTCTGCCGGGATATCAGCTGATGATACAGGTATCAAGGTTCTCGATGGCTTGAAGGGTGTATATGGCGGTAAGGGATTCATTAGAATCCGCAACGCAGCTGGTTCTGAAGTCAGTATCACGGATATTTCCGGTAAATGCTTCGCTAAGTTTAAGGTTGACTCTAATTCCGAATCAGTCGAATTACCGGCCGGGGTATATCTCGTAGAGGTAGACAAGGTTCCGGCAAAGGTCATCGTACGATAATAAGGATCACACTTGCATCTGACATGAAGGAATCCTGGTTCCATAAGCTCCGCTTTACCCTGAATAGTGGCAAGAATCCAAAATGGAAATATTACCTTGCCAACTATAGCCGGGTCAACGTCCCACGCGGTTTTCTACGCAAACGGCTTCCTGCTATCCTGCGGGAAGCCGAAAACCGAGAGGATTACAGTTACATGCTTCAGCGCCGGGATTACTATTGCCGTTTAAGACCGGAGACCTTTATCGGACCTGATGCCATTCCTATCGGTCTACTTAAAGTGGAGGGCCATAAGGTTTATTCTTTGGATACCATACGATACACAAGATGGTTCAATCCCAAATTGCTGATAAATCTTTTGCCGGGTGATATCACCCGGGTACCACCCTATCCCTCAATAGTCAAATCAAGACCAATTGAGGGTAACAATGCCAATGCAGTGCTTTTAAAACTGGATAGAGTGCGCCATTTTATTTTCGTAAAGGATCGCCTGCGCTATATGGAGAAAGCAGATAAAGTGCTTTTCCGCGGAAAAGTTGCGGCTAAAGATCAACGTCTTAAGTTCATGCAACGCTGGTTTAGGGACCCAATGGTTGACGCCGGAGACGTAAGCCGTAAATCTGCAGGTCCTGAGGATTGGAAGAAGCCGAAGCTGACCCTTTACGAGCAACTGCGGTATAAATTCATAATGGCAATTGAAGGAAATGACGTAGCAAGCAATCTGAAATGGATAATGTCTTCTAATTCAATCGCCGTTATGCCACGGCCTACCTACGAAACCTGGTTTATGGAGGGTACTTTGATTCCGGATTATCATTATATAGAGGTCAAACCTGATTTCTCGGATTTAAAAGAGAAGATCCAATACTATTTAGCCCATCCGGAGAAAGCCGAACAGATAATTCGACATGCAAACGAATATATTGATCAATTCCGCGACTCCAAACGGGAAGATCTGATTTCGTTGATGGTTTTAGAAAAGTATTTCGAGTGTACCAATGGTAGGGGAAGCACCTATGAGAGCACCTAAGTTGATCACCTCAGAATAGAAAAGTTCCGTGATTCCTCAGTGGATTCACGGAACTTGTTTTCTATAAGTTCTTATTTCTCTGAAAAGGTTAAACCGTCTCCTTCATAAGATTGGGATTCAGCTCTCCCCATTTGTCGATCGGAGGCATGATGCCGAGCGATATTACCTCATCGCGCAGTTCGCAAAGGTGCTTGTAGCTCTTGTCAAGTTCAGCCTCTTCTTCGGGTGTTCCGGTTACCGGAGTAACTGTAACTCCATTGATATCCACCGTTGTTTCCATGGCCATCATAATATGCTGGAAACGGCTGTTGTTTACATAAGTGCCGACCGGCCAACGGAACATCGGGCCACCCATAGTAGCTGCGATCATCTCTATAGAAAGATAAGCCGGGCTCTGGAAAGAGCTGCGTCCGCGGAGCTCAATTATCTCCTTACCACCTTGGATAACACGCTGTTTCAAGTCTTCCCAAGCTTCTTTGGTCAAGGGTTCGGTCCCGATAAAGTCAACCAACGGCTTGCCATTGACACGAGTAGTAGAAGAATAAACAGCCATCTGCTCGCCATGACCGCCGTATGTACGGCAATTTACGATATTGTCAGGCTGAACTCCCAGGGTCTGAGCTAACTGATTGCGCAGACGGGTTGAGTCAAGGGCGGCCAGAGTAGAAACCTGACTTGGTTTCAATCCGGAATACAAAAGCGTGATAAGACCTGTAATATCAGCCGGATTGAAGATCACGACAATGTGCTTTACATCCGGGCAATACTGCTTGACGTTCTTACCGAACTCTTCTGCGATCTGAGCATTTCCCTTCAGCAGATCTTCACGTGTCATCCCGGCTTTACGGGCTGCGCCGCCGGAATTTACGATATACTTGGCATCTTTCAATGCTTCGGCGATATCGGAAGTATAGGTCAGGTTCAGACCCTCGAAACCGCACTGCAACAGTTCCTCGGCAACTCCCTTCAAGCCGGGAGCGTATGGATCATAAAGACAGATATTTGGGGTAAGTCCCATCATTATGGCTGTCTGAGCCATGTTGGATCCGATCATACCGGCAGCACCGACTATGACCAATTTATCCTCTGTCAGATACTTTTTCATGGATTGCTATATTTTTATAAATTGAAATAATATGTTCCGGTCGAAAGCGGAGCATAGAAATTATATGTCTGTCCGTTGATATAATAACTCGTACTGTAAGCGGGCATATCAATTCCGCGGTTCCAGATATCGCTCCAGGGATTCCACGCGCTGACTACAGTACAATTATATTGCACACCGTTCCAAGAATAGGAAACCCGAAGAGGGATTGTACGCCATACTCCCATGGAATCATAGCCACACCCCATAACCGTGATCACGCCTTGGTTTTGCCAGCCGGGTGAGCCTACATTGATATTTACATTCAGGCCACTCCCCTGCCATGGAGAACCCCAAGTTGGAGGCGGTGGTACACCGGGTCCCCAACCATTGTTAGGACGGAAACCACCACCGCTTCCCGGTGCCGGCAGAGAGCCGCCCCCACCTCCTGGCTGAAACGAACCTCCGCTTCCCGGAGCAGGGAGCGATGATTGTGCGAAGGCCATCCCGCTTGCGCCAAGCATCAGCAGCAGACCCCCTATCCTCGATATTATATTTTTTCTTTTCATAATCCCATGTGTTTGAAAACGTTTAAAAATCCCTCCTTTCCCTATCAATAAAACAATCCCTCGCTTTTAAAGTTTGCGTTTAGATGACTTCTATATTGTATCATACCAAACAAATTTGTAAATTTGCATTTTCAATAACCTTTGGTCGAGTAATACACCTCGCCATCCATAGTACGGGGGAATAAAAATTCGGAAATATGTATACTAAATCTCCAGATCAGAAAAAGATAGTACTGAGCGGCATTCGCGCCACCGGCAATCTCCATTTAGGTAACTACTACGGAGCTCTCTCCAAATTCGTTAAGATGCAGGAGGATTTCGACACCCGTTATTTCATCGCTGACCTCCACGCGTTGACTACCAATCCGGATCCCTCCATGCTCCATGAGAATGTCAAGAACATCCTGGCCGAATACCTCGCCGCCGGACTTGACCCGGATAAGAACGTTATCTATATCCAGAGCGATGTTCCGGAAATATCCGAAATGTATCTTCTGATGAATATGCACGCCGGAATCGGTGAGCTGATGCGTACCGCATCCTTCAAGGATAAGGCTCGTAAGGCGCTTGGTATCAAAAGCGATAGCGAAGATATTGAAAAGGAAATCATTGGCAATGAGAATACTAAGCAGAGAGTGAATGCAGGATTGCTTACCTATCCTACCCTTATGGCTGTGGATATCCTTATTCACCATGCGGATTATGTGCCGGTAGGAAAAGATCAGGAGCAGCATCTCGAGCTCACCCGCCGATTTGGCCGTCGATTCAATTCCTTCTATGGGGTTGACTATTTCAGCGAGCCGGTCAATTTCAATTTCGGTGGACAGGCCGTAAAGGTGCCGGGATTGGATGGCTCCGGGAAGATGGGTAAGAGCGAGGGCAACTGTATCTATCTTATAGATGATGAAAAGACGTTGCGCAAGAAGGTAATGCGCGCCGTTACCGATGAGGGTCCGAAAGTTCCGAATCAGGAAGTATCGGAACCGGTACAGAATCTATTTACACTCATGGATTTAGTTAGCGGAAAGGAGGTTACTGACCATTATCGCCAAGCCTATGCTGATTGTTCTATCCGCTATGGAGACATGAAAAAACAGTTGGCTGAGGATATTCTGAAAGTCACTCTGCCGATACGCGAACGCATTATCGATATCCGCAGCAACGATGAGTACCTCTCCAAAGTAGCCCGTCAGGGCGCCGAACAGGCTCGGGCTTTCGCTGCCGATACCCTGCGCGATGTGCGCGAGATAATGGGCATCCGGAAATTCTGACGTCTGACTTCACCAATCTGCCACTCCAATGCGATTTTTATCTATTATATCCCTTCTCTTCCTTATTCTCTGCTCATGCGGAAGTGATAAGGAGGAGAAGAAACCAATGATTGCCGTTTCCATAGGACCTCAAGCGTGGATAGTATCGGAGTTATTGCCTGATTCGGTAGCTGAGATAATACAGTTACTTCCTCCCGGAGCCGACCCTGAAACTTTTGAGCCCTCAATCGGTACTCTCCGAGATTTAGCAGATGCCAGAGTTTGGCTATCCATGAATACCCCAGGGTTTGAAGAGTCACTTCATGGTAAAATCAAAGCCAATTTTCCGGATTTGGAAATTGTGGATGTTTCGGAAGGGATAGAAAGGAACGTGGCGCATTATTGCGATAATCATGGTCACAATCATTCCGAACATTCAGGACAAGATGGACATCTTCACGATGAAAGTGAGGGAGATCCTCATCTGCTTACATCCCTGAGAAATGCTGAAGTAATGACGGTTAATATCTCTAAGGCTTTACAGTCTCGATTCCCGGAAAATGCGGAAGAAATTGCAAAGCGTTCTCAGGTTCTCAACTCAAGGTTACAGGCTCTTGATGATTCAATTGCGATAGTCCTTAAGGAACCGGGGCGCTCGGGAGCTTTTCTAATCGAGCATCCATCTTTAGGGTATTTCGCGCGCGACTATGGTTTGATCCAAATCCCTATCCAATCCGGTGGTAAGGAACCAACACCAGCTCAGATTGCGGAAGCTTTCGCGGCGGCCGGTACTCACAATGCCAAAGTCATCTTCACAGAAAAGGAACACCCTTCCCAATCTGCCTCTACCCTTGCGCGCCAAGCTGGTCTGCAGGAGGTTGAAATATCTCTTTATTCCTCTGATTACTTGAACTCTATTCGTAATATCGTCTCCGGGTTATGATTCTCAACTGGATTTGGATAGCATTTTTCGTAGCGGCTTTCTTGGCCGCAACGTGGCAGTCTTTCTTCGGTACGGGCATTGGCATCTGGACTGAGATTATGAACTCTTCATTCTCTCAGGCCTCCTTTGCCTTTGAGATTTCATTGGGGTTGACGGGTGTTTTGACCCTGTGGATGGGAATTATGAAAATCGGTGAACGAGGTGGTGCGGTAGAGGCGATGGGACGGCTTGTCGCTCCATTTTTTTCACGTCTTTTCCCCGGGATTCCTAAAAACCATCCGGTTATGGGTGCGATTTTCATGAATTTGAGTGCCAACATGCTCGGACTCGACAACGCGGCGACTCCTATGGGGTTGAAAGCTATGCAGCAGATGCAGAGCCTGAACAAAGATAAGGAAGTGGCTACCGATGCCATGATAATGTTCCTTGTATTAAACAGTTCGGGACTTTGTCTGATTCCGGTTTCGATAATGATGTACCGGGCTCAGGGAGGGGCCGCTAATCCAACAGATATATTTCTACCTATTCTTTTAGCTACGAGTATTGCGACCTTAGTTGGTTTAGTAGCTCTTTGTCTTAAGCAACGGATTCGTATGGATAGAGTTATCTGGAGTTGGTTAGGCGGGATTGCTCTTTTTGTCGGTGGGATTGCATGGTGGTTCTCGCGGCTACCCAGAGAGACGGTGGAGGTCTATTCTACTTTCGCGGCCAATTTCATACTTTTCTCAGTCATAATTCTATTCATAATAGCCGGAATTAGGAAAAAGGTCAAGGTCTATGATGTCTTTATCGAAGGAGCCAAAGAAGGATTTAAGACAGCGGTAGGAATTATTCCGTACCTTGTTGCCATTTTGGTCGCTATAGGAATGTTCCGCGCTTCCGGATGTCTGGATATGCTCACCGGAGGCGTTGAAAGGATGGTGAACGCCTTAGGGTTTGACTCGCAATGGGTCGGAGCTTTACCAACGATGTTGATGAAACCTCTAAGTGGCAGCGGCAGCTGCGCGATGATGCTGGATGTGATGAAAGAAACCGGACCCGACACATTTGTGAGCCGCCTGGCGGCCGTAGTGCGAGGCTCGACAGACACCACCTTCTATATTTTAGCAGTCTATTTCGGCTCAGTCGGCATCAGTCGCACCCGTTACGCAGCCGGATACGCCCTCTTAGCCGACATCACCGGAGCCATAGCCGCCGTAGCAATCGCCTACATCTTCTGGTAACCTCCGACCCTTCCGTAAAAACCTGCATTAATGTTGCAATAGAGCCGGTGATTGGGAAGAAGGGAACAAAGAGGATATTGAAGGAATTGTGAAAGTCTTAGTATGACCTAAAGCATTGATAGTTTTTTTGGTCCTTTTCAGATCCCGACGATATCTTATCATGAATTGCATCCAGTGTTCTGCCGGAATCTCCAATAGCTCCTCCAACTTAAGGGCTAAATCTGATGAAAGCTCACCTTTACCCTTCAGCAACCGGTTAAAATTAGAAGGTTTCATTCCAATCTTTAATGCAAACTCCTTTTGAGTTATCTCACGTGCTTCCAATTCCTCCTTAAGAATTTCAAAAGGATGAACCGGGTGAGTTGGCATATAATTATCTTTACTTGTCTCCATAATGCTCTGAAATTTCGATTAAACTTATTCGAATCCTCTTCTCTCCTTCAGTGAAAATCAATCTGAACTTAGTCTTAAAACCAATCCTTACGCAACTGTATCCTTGGAGTTCATGCTTAAGTTGTTCATAATGCAACGCCTTATATCCTCTTTCCAAATCTTCGCATGACGTGACAGTCTCCAGAATAACCATTACGCGATCCAGATCCCTTCTTAAAGTGGCATTGCTTTTAAGTCTCTTATAGGCTTTCGTTTTAGCCTCTCCATGAAGGATAAAAGATCTAATCTCTTCATTTGCGTACTCGATTACCATACCAGCTCATTTTCTTCACAAATATAACAAATGGTTATCATTTCTGATAACCATTTGTTGGTTTTTAATATTTCTTAACCTCTACATTACACCTAATATGAGATTATGGTCAGATGTCGGTGGGGAGGTTGGTGTCGTCGTAGGCTGAGCTGGCTGAGGGGGTCTCACCTTGACCGCTTTGAGTACCGGCCGCATTTCCTTTTAATCCGGTTCCTGTCGGGGGTACATATTTCACTCCTCTGATTTTAGCAGCCAGACGGGCCATGTATTTTTCCTGGAACCTCTGCATAACTTCCCATAAAATAGGAACGAATGTTGTACCTAACAAGGCGTTCATCGCCATACCAAATACGATTGCCGTTCCAATCTCAATTCGTGAATTGGCTCCAGCTCCCGTAGCGAACATCATGGGCATCACACCGAACACAAATGCCAATGCTGTCATCATAATTGGACGGAATCGGATAACACCTGCATCATGGGCTGACTGCCGGATAGGAAGACCACTCTTACGGAAGTCCATCGCATACTCTACAATCAAGATCGCGTTCTTGGCACACATACCCAACAACAAAATCAAGGCAATCTGAGTATAGATACTGACACTCTGGTTCATACAGAACACTCCTATAACAGTACCTAACACCACAATCGGAAGACTCATTATCACAGACAGAGGATCTGTCCAACTCTCATATTGGGCAGCGAGCACCAAGAGAGTCATAATCACAGCAAACAGCAGAACGAAAGTGATAGTAGTACCGGCATTGGTCTCCTGATAAGCTATACCAGTCCACGCATAGGAATATGTCTTACCCAAAGCCTGATCTACGATCTGCTCCATCGCCTTGATACCTTCGGAGGATGATACTCCCTTAGCCACGGTTGCTGTAAGCCCCGCCGTATCATACATATTATACCGCGATACTGTAGACTGTCCGATAATTGGTTCCGCTTTAGAGAAGGCAGTGAAAGGAACCATATCCCCCGAAGCATTCTTTACAGATAGCATCGCCAGATCACTTATCAGACTTCGAGAACTGCCGGACGCCTGAAGTTGAACTTGGAACACTCGTCCGAAATCAACAAAATCATTGACATAGGAGCCTCCCATATAGGCGGACAGCACAGAATATACATCCGAAATATTCAAACCGAGCATATCTACCCTATCCCGGTCTATCTTAAGATTATATTGAGGCACTCCGGCCTGATACATCGAAGTCACCTGCTCAATGCGAGGATCCTTCTCGGCGGCATCCTTAATGAGGTCAATAGCTTTAGCCATCTGATCAGGACCAAGACTATTGATATCAAGTAATTGCATCGCAAGTCCCGAACTTAATCCTAATCCGGGTATAGCCGGGGGATTTATCGAGAAACAGTAGGCCTCCGGATATTTCCGGGACAATTCATCTGTCTTAGCCATGATCTCATCTATAGATTCCTTACTTCCTCTCTCCTTCCATGGATCAAGCATGACCATCAGGATACCGACATTGCTTCCGCTTCCTCCGAGGAATGAGAAACCCGAGATCGACATGACATCTTTAACACCAGGTATCTCAAGGATATCCTCTGTAAGACCATCCAGAACTTTACCGGTACGCTCTACTGAAGCACCTGTAGGCAACTGAACACTCGTCATATAATACCCCATATCCTCTTCCGGGATATAACTGGTTGGAAGCTTACTATACCATAGAAAAGCCACTACTGCTATTCCAGCGAATATTATCATAAAAAGCCTCGGTTTACCAAGCATAAAGGAGATGGAACGGTCATAGATATGCAAGGTCTTATCCCAAACCTTGTTGAATCCCTTATATATGAAGAATTTGGAAGGTTTGCGAGGCACAAGGAATAAAGCACACAACGCCGGAGTCAACGTCAAGGCGTTGAATCCTGAGAAAGCGGTAGAGACCGCTATCGTCAAGGCGAATTGCTTATACAAAGAACCTGTGATTCCTGATACGAAGGCAGTCGGGATAAATACTGACATAAGGACCAATACTTCACCTACTATCGGTCCGGTCAATTCCTTCATCGCCTTCACAGCAGCCTGCTGCTTATTCAGCTTACCGGCATCTACCAGTCGCGAGCAATCCTCAACTACGACAATGGCATCATCTACCACAATTGCTATAGCCAACACAAGACCGAACAGGCTCAACGTATTCAGTGAGAACCCTAATAGCTTCATCACAGCAAAAGTCGCGATCAGTGAGACAGGTATTGTGAGCATCGGTATTATGACTGCCCTCCAGTTCTGAAGGAAGAGCAGTATCACGACCATCACGATGAGGGAAGTCAAGACGAAAGTTACGAACACATTGTCTATGGATTCATGGACATAATCAGCTGAGTTCTCGACTATACGGTAATGGATTCCATCAGGAAAATAATGGCTCAATCGATCCAATTCCTTTTGGACTCCATCTGCCACAGCAATAGCGTTCGCACCTGGATATTGGCTGATACCGATCATCGCGGTTTCCTTGCCATTGATCTTGGCAACGCTCGAATAGGATTCAGACCCCAACTCAATCTTAGCGACATCTTTCAGACGCAGAAGTCCGGTACCATTAGACCGCAATATGATGTTGCCGAACTGTTCTGGTGTAGTCAACCGTCCCTGAGATACCAATGTGTATTCAAACTGGGCATCAGATGTTCCCGGAGGAGCACCTACAGAACCTCCCGACACCTGAATATTCTGACTTTCTATCGCCGCACTGACATCTGCCGGTGTAAGCCCCCTTTCACGCATTTTCTCAGGGTCCAGCCATACACGCATACTGTATTCGCCGGCACCGAAAGCTTGGACGCCTCCTACGCCATCGACACGTGTCAATGGGTCAATGAGATTCAATTGTGCATAATTGGTCAGGTAAAGGGCGTCATATCTTTGAGGATCATCCGATTCCAAGGCAGCGAACAATACCTGGTTGGTCGATTCCTTGTTAACACTTACTCCCTCTTGGGTTACAATAGTCGGGAGTGTACCTGAGATCAAAGAAATGCGATTCTGAACCTCTACGGCAGCCTCATCCAAATCGGTGCCGTTTTCGAAAGTAATGGTCAAAGAATATGAACCATCATCGGAAGTTGAGCTCATATATAACATTCCTTCGACACCATTGATCTGCTGTTCAATCGGAATACCGATTGTCTGGGCAACTGTCTTAGCATCCGCGCCAGGATAAGAGGCGGAGACCATCACAGTTGGAGGTGTGATATCCGGATACTGCGCTATCGGTAGGGTAAAGACAGTAAGAAGACCTGCCAGTACCATCAAAACTGCCAATACGGTAGCGAAAATCGGCCGTTTTATAAAAAAATCTGAGAACATAGTCCGGATTTACTTGCTGTTAGTAATCAATACAGGCTTAACCTCCATCCCGGGACGCACGCTCATCAAAGCCCGGGTGACATACCTATCACCTTCCCGTAGTCCGGATTCTACGATTCTCAGCGTATCTTGATACAGGTCTCCTACTTTTACCGGAGTATAGACAACATTATTGGAATCATTGACTACGTATAGGTATTTACCAAGCTGGTCAGTCTGTAATGCTGCATCTTTTACAAGCATAGCCCTCGGATTGAAACCGTATGGCAAAGAAACAGTTACATACATACCGTTTTTCAATTCGTTGTATGAATTCTTAACGCTACCTTTAAGTAGTAACGTACCGGTTTTAAGATCTACCGACGGGGAATCAAAAATCAGATCTGCTGTATACTTGTGAGGAAGATCAGTATTGAACTTCAAAGGGATGTCCCGATATGCATTGTTGCTAAGACCTCCCTGCATCCCTAACATCTGTTCATACTGGCCATCCTCTACTTCGAACGTAGCATTGAATAACGAATTATCGGTAATTGTAGCCAATTGTGCCCCCTGGGTAACGTACGCGCCCGGATTCAGATCTCCTAAGGTAATATATCCGGCAAGAGGAGCGGTAACCGAACAATACCCAAGATTGGTCCTGGCAATCGAGAGGTCAGCGGTCGCATTCAAGATAGAGGCCTGGGCCTGCTTCATATTCGATTCAGCCTGGATCACATCCATCTGGCTCACAGCATCAGCTTGCAGGGCTTTCTTCATAGCCTCATACTGGCGGGAATAATAGTCATACTGACTTTTTGCCGTCTCCAAAGAAGCCTCGGCTTGTTTGACAGCATCACGATATTTGGTAGACTCAATGGTGAAAAGCAACTGCCCTTTATTCACATAATCACCATCATTGAAATGCTGCTTTAGAAGCTGGCCATCTACACGACCTACAACCTCTGCCCAATCCTTAGATTTGAGTACTCCGGGATAGGTCTTGGTAAGAGTAACAGAATCGATTAAAGGCTTTGCGACCTCTATCTCCGGTATCTGATTATCACTTTGAATTTTCTTATCTTTATGACCGCAAGCTACTGTTAGCAGCGGAAGCAGGATCAATATCGCTATCTTTTTCATTTTAACTTGATTTATTGGGATGAAGACCTCGTTTCAAAAAAATTAAGAGGCGCCGGTATTTAAAAACCACCTCCTACGGCCTCATAAAGAGAAACCGCAGCTGTCAGGGTCTCAGCCTTATACGTTACGAGTGTATTCTCCTGATCTAAAACGTCTATCTGGGCATCTGTAACATTACTGAACTGAGTAAGCCCCCTTTTATACAGATCTACCGCTAAGGTAAGGCTTTCTCGGCTTACTTTCAAGAGTTCCAGCTGGATACCAATCGCTTCCCACGCATTTTCAAGCTTGACTGATGCCGTGTTGGCTTCCTGAACAGCAGTCAATACTGTCTGATTATAATTATCGATAGCTACCTCCATATTTGCTCGGGCCTCGGCCACTGCGGCCTTCCTTGAGAAACCCTCGAAAATCGACCAGCTTAATTGCGGGGCTATGATATATCCCATACTGTTGTCCCTGAAAAGATGTTTCGCTTCGTGGCTCTGAGTATAGGCTTGTGCAGACAGAGACAACGTAGGAAGGAAGTCTTTCTTGGCAATTCCTATGCGTGCTGCGCAGGCTGCCAACTGCTGTTCAGCCTCCAGAATATCGGGTCTTCTTCTAAGCAGATCTGCCGGAACGCCAGTCGCTGGCCGCTCCAATAATATAGGAAGAGGCAAAATATTTCCTACCTTATCATCAATTTCGTATGGATACATACCGCATAATACCGCCAAGGCATTCTTTGCGATTCCAACATTAGCTTTCAGCGACGGGATCTGTGCTTTAGTTGAAAGTAAGACACCCTGAGCCTGGGTGACCTCCAGCTTATTACCAAGCCCACATTCCATCCTCTCGCGAGTCATTTCGACTATCTTCTCCTGGGTCTCAAGATGTTCTTGAGCTATTGCCAACTGCGCCTGAGCTTGCCGCAATGTGATGTAAGTTTTAGCTACATTAGCTGAAAGAGCAATCTGAGTTGCGATATAATCCGCCTCGGTTGCTGCTACATCGGCTTTCCCTGCTTTATTTTGGGCTGCTACTCTTCCAAACACATCGATTTCCCAGTTTAGATTTAGAGAGAGGCTCATATAATCATCTGTCGACGCTACATCGGGAGTAAGACTGGTGTCTCCGGAATCTCGCTCCCGGGTCCACCCCATGTTCAAACCCAATTTCGGATACCACGCCGACCGGATCTGGGCTAATTGAGCTCTTGCATTCGCTATACGAGCATAGGCAGCCTTAAGGTTGAAGTTATTCTGTTCAGCCTTCACTATGAGTTCTGTAAGAACCGGATCATCAAACTGACGCCACCATCTGTCATCGGAAGGGAGATTCTGCTTTAAAGTGGAAGAATATTTCCAATCCTCCGGCAATGGTTTTTCAAGATATTTCTCGGCTAATTTAGGATCACCTTTCAAGCGTGGTTGGCCGGCCGGATAACGTAATTCTTCGGCTTTAGCCGGTCCCTGACACCCTAAGCTGCACTCTTCTTCCTCTGCTTTCATAGGAAAAGCTAAGGTTACGATACACCCTAAGGCAAGCATTATTTGAAGACTGATATTTTTCATGTGGAACTCAAAAGAGAATAGTCATAATGTGGAATTGTGGAATTCTATAAAAGAATAACCCTCCGGCGTGTTTCAAAGTTCACACCGGAGGGTCAATTGACACGGCTCTTTCATTTAAAACACCTTGTCTGACCAAAACGATCTGTTATTTTAT
>CAZKJP010000025.1:0-28922 GCA_964553075.1 uncultured Sangeribacter sp.
TTATTGGCGGATGATGGTGGAGCCGTTGGCTTGGTGGGTGGCCAGGATTAGCATTTCGGCTATCTGGACGTGGCGGGGGGCCTGGGCGGCGTAGAGGGCGGCGTCGGCTATGTCGGCGCCGGTCAGGGGAGTGATGCCCTGGTAGACGCGGTCGGCGCGTTCGGTGTCGCCGTGGAAGCGGACGTTGCTGAAGTTGGTCTCTACGAGTCCTGGTTTGAGGAGGGTGACGCGAACCTCAGTGTGAGCCACGTCTATGCGCAGGCCGTCGGTGATGGCTTTTACGGCTGCTTTGGTGGCGCAATATACGTTGCCATTAGCGTACGCGGCATCGCCGGCTACGGAGCCGATGTTGATCACGTGGCCGCGGTTGCGTTCTACCATCCCGGGTACGATGGTGCGGGTCATGGTCAAGAGACCTTTGATGTTGGTGTCGATCATCGTGTCCCAGTCGGCATAGTCCCCTTCATATTCGGGATCGAGACCGAGGGCGAGTCCGGCGTTGTTCACCAACACCTCGATCTCTTTCCATTCCTCGGGGAGGGCGGCTACGGTTGCTTCGGCTATTTCGCGGTCGCGGACATCGAAGACGAGTGGCAGGAGGTCATCGCCGAACTCATCTTTAAGTTGGTTCAGTCGGGAGACGTTACGCCCGGTGGCGATCACGCGGTAGCCGGCTCCGAGGAAGCGGCGCACGCACGCCTCTCCGATTCCACTGGTCCCCCCGGTTATCATTGCAATTGATTTCATGGTAAGCTATTTTTGGTTTTTGCACAAAATCACCGATTGTGATTTTGTGCAAAATTAATGATTAAATTGTTATTTCCAAAGAGTTAATTTTTAAATTCACTTCATGTGTTCTTACCCTTTTCAATAGGTCTTCGATGATTATATCTCTATGGTGGCGTCTGGGCGGAAGAATTGGTTTTCGCCTTGGAAGACGTAGCCTAATTGGTTGGTTACGCATTGGGTATTGCCTATAACCCCGTTGATATTTCTATGCGAATGGCCATATATCCAGTAGTTAATAGGGCTATACGCAATGAAGTTGCCTAATTCTGAAGTGAAGGCTCCATTTATGGAACTGTGTTTGAATTCCGGAGACATAAGCGAGAAGGAGGGGACGTGATGGGTCGCGACCACGATCTTTTTGGCCTGGCTTTCTGCTACTGCTTTCTTTATGAAATCAAGGCATTTCTGATGTTCCTCATTGAAGCGGTCGGAAGACAATCGGAACTTGCCGTTGCGGATACGTTTGAAATCGCTGACGCAGCGTTCCGTTATGTATCCTTCAGCCGGAGGGATCTTAGACCAGAGAGTTGAAACTATAAGATCTGTATCATCTCCAAGGTGAATCAGGCTGTTATAATGGATATGTACATTGGGGCGGATTTCCTGAGTCCATCCTTCATGGAGTTCGTTTATATCAAAGGATTTATATAGCTCATGGTTTCCGGGGATTACTATGACTTGTTTGAAATCTTCAGCCACTTTATCCCAGAATGGATGGGTTGTATAGTTCGCATCCCCTAAATAGCCGATGTCACCGGCCAGCACAAGGATGTCAGCCGAAGGGAGCAAGGGATTAGCCTTCAGCCATTTTGAGTTTTCCCCAAACTCCAGATGCAAGTCAGACGCATATTGTATTTTCATAATCCATAAAGATATTTTACCTAAGTTTTTCATATTTACCTTGACTGGGTAACAATGCAAAAGTAGGGTAAAATAAGGAGATGTGCAAATTCACACCGTCTTTTGAGTAATAAGATTGGGATAGAGGGGATAGAAGAAAGGAGGCTGTGTCCGGGGGACACAGCCTCGGGAGCGGGCGGGGCGGTGGAAGACGCGGCGCCCTGCTCGGGTCCCCGCGGGGGACTGTAAAAACCAAAGCTTAGGATAGAACTTTTTTACCTTATAACTGGTCACTTCACAGTGACTTTCCTAAATACTAACCTCTTTTTCACATTTTCTTTACTTTACGACTTATCCATTTTTAATCGTAATACTTATTCACTATTAACTATTACTTATGACCTACTTTTGTCAGTCGTAGCTCGTCGACAAGGATGTAGTTGGAGTCTATGTTCATATTCTCGTCCTGCGGCATGAAGCGGATGCTGACCTTATGAGTCCCCTTCGAGAGGTTTACCGGAAGGGTATTGGTCCATCCCCAGTCGCTCCAATTGCCGCGTCCGCGGTGTGGCATAACGACCAAGCCTTGTTCGGCGCCATCCACGAAAATAGTGCGTATCCCACAGCGGTTCTCAGTGTTCACCGGCCCATTGCCATTGGCGTATCGCAACTGAAGCGAATAAACACCATCCTCGTTTACCGTAACCGGTATCTCCACATCCGCAACTGACTTATCCAACTCAATGAAACCCTGGCCATTGAAACCGGTTACGACTCCATTAGGACTGTATGCAATCTCCTTGGATGTCATGCGGACAGACTCCACCGGCATCTGGAAGGTCAGAAGAGGGCGCGTCGAACGAGGTTCCGAGGCAAACCCTTCCGTCCCGTCATCTGCCACTCCAATTACTTGATATTCACCCGGCGCTGAAGCATCGAAAGTCGTAGAAGTCGTTTCAGCAATCCGCTGTCCATCCTTCACGATTACATAATGGTTTATGTATTCGATCGGGTTCCAACAGAGAGTCTTCTCTTCCAGCCATGTGATAGGGGTAAGCGGCGCTTTCTTGTTTGGTACATTATTGACCCTCCGCGGAGCGATCTCATTATCGGCCATTTCAATTACAATGTTCATCACGCCTTTAGCCTTCTTGGCAAGAATCTCAGGAGACTGAGCCTTACCATTCACGGTAAATGACTTGATCCGGTTTCCGTACCCCTTGACCTCAATATTGAGGATAGCATCGCGGTACTTGAAATTGTCGAGTTTGAGATCCCCGGCCAAAGCCTTAGGCACGAAAGGATGGAAAAGCAGACGGTCCTTCTCATATTCGATACCGAAAAGTATCTTATGGGTCAGCGCTAAATTTCCGCTCAGACACCATAGCATATTCGAAGAATTGAGTTCCGTAAAGATATCGCCATTGTCAAGGTTGAAATTCTCCTTGTTGGTGCAGAATAAGGCCGCTGGGCGAATGATTGCACCGATACCTTGCATCACTCCCTCCTCATTGCCAGCCTTTGCATTGGCGATCGCCCACCAGCAGCCTACCCAAGGCCATAAGGCATTGTTATGGTAATTAGGGATATCGGCGATCTGAGGATAGAAAATTGTGGCCCCGAAAGGAGTAGTCGGGTTGTTCTCGGTAATGGTTTTAGCCCTTTCCGGGTCAGCCACATCCCACATTATGGCCAGCGACTCGCCCAAAGTCTCCGCCCGCGGGTTCATAATAAGATTGTCGCGACCGTAAAGGTACATCCCATAGTATCCCTTGTCATCCATCCAAAGATTACGGTTTACTCCGGCTACGATTTTTTCAGACATCTCCAGGGCCTTGCGGGCCTCGGCCTTATGGCCTAACTCAGCAGCGATCTCGGAAAGTACCTTCCAAGCCTCAGCATGGACTATGGAAGTCGAAAGGGTCTCAGTATTGTAAATATCAGCGCATTGCATCCACTTCGGGTGGCTCTGTTCGCGCCAGTCGATAAAGGAGGTTTCACCTTTGACTAAACAAGTCCCCGGGTCATACACCCCGGCAGCCTCATCCGTCTCCAACGACCGCTTGATGATCGGGTAGATATATTCAAGCCATTTACGGTCGCCCGTAACCTTGTATATCTCGTAAGCGGCTACACACCATATCTCCCTATCTGTAGATACCGGCCATGCTCCACCACTGCCCGTATCCTGAATAATACGCCCTAAAGAATCCACCTTCTTCATAAGCGAGATCTTAGAAGCCTCCGGCTGGAGATAAGCCATAGAAAGGAGAATGGAGTAGCTGACATCGCGGGTCCAGACCCCGGACCATTCCTTACCGGTACGCAGGGTCGTATCCGGCTCTACGGCATTCACCATCTCATCAAGAGACATATTGTAGACAGCCTCCTGAAGGCGGTTGCCGGTGGTCAGGGCAGGGTAGGGGGTCAGGTCATTCTTGCGCTTCCATTCCTTGGCAATTGGCATGAAGTAGCACGGATGAGCCGAGTAAGTGGATTTAATCTCGTATGGAGAGGGAGCGGTAGCTATGAACTCACCTTGGTAGATGGTATCGCCTGACCATCGGTAGGCATCGGTCCGGACAATGTCACCGGCATACAAGGATGCCGATGTCATTGCCAAAACGCACAGGACCGAAAGATTGATATTGAGTCTCATTGGTAAGAAGATTATTTACTGTGATTATATTTTCGCGAGCTTGATAGCGCAACCGCCGCTACGACCTTGGGGAATGTCAAGGATAGTCTCGCAGGTTACATCTTTCTGCTCAATTATTACCGGGTATGGATTGGTGTCATAATGAGCATCCTCGCCATCGCGGTAGATGGTAGCGCGGTATGTCGCATCCGGATCCAGGAAAGAGAGATTGATATGGGCAGTGCGGGCCTCATCACCGGTGGCGCTCCCCACATACCAAGTATCCATCCCCTTACCCTTGCGGGCGGTGGTCACGAACTTTCCTATCTCAGCCTCCGGATAGCAGGTCTTGTCCCAGTCAGTCGGGCAATCGCAGACGAATTGGAAAGGACCCGGGTTGGCCTCGTAATTCTCGATCTCATCCGAGGCCATTTGGAGAGGTGAGTAGAGGATAACGAAGAGAGCCAACTGCTTGGCTAAGGTCGTGTTCACACGCGTCTGAGGTACCACCGGATTCTCAAAACGGAAAGTCACCGGAGTGAAATCCATCGGACCCGCAAGCCCGCGGGTAAAGGGAAGAGTGATGGTATGCGTCGGCGGGTTACCGCCATCCGGATTCCATGCGTCATACTCCTGGCCGCGTACCCCCTCCTGAGTCATCAGATTGGGATAGGTGCGCTGCAGGCCTGTAGGCATGACTGGCTCATGGTTGTCAATAGCCAACTTGTACTTGGCAGCGGTCTCGATTACCTTGCGATAATGACGTACCCCGAACTGGCTGCTATGCAACTCCTTGTCATCGAGCATATCGCCCACGTATCCGGTCTTGACATAGTGCATACCATTGTCGGCATATAGCTTCATACCCTCCTCCATCTGGTTCTCGTAATTTGAAATACGTCCTCCGGTCTCATGATGGCCGATCAGAGCTACCCCTATTTCGCGGCCATGGCGGTTGATCTCGGCTATATCGAAGTCATCATAGGGTTTAGTGAAATCGAAATCCCAGGTAGCCCAATCGGGATTCCATCCTTCGACCAGGACTCCACCGAAATTATTCTTGGCTGCGAAATCCATATAGCGTTTCACGTTCTCGGTAGTTGCACCGTGGCGCGGACCCGCCTCCCAGGTAGCAGTACGCATGTGATAGCACCACCATACCCCCAAGTAACGTTGCGGCACACAGAACTCCTCGGCATCCTCGATCGCGCAAGGCTCGTTGAGATTGAGCATAATACGGCTCAGGGCCATATCTCCGGCATTATCCGCAATGATGATAGTACGCCACGGTGAGACGCGGGTATCGCTGACAAATACTTTCTCACCGGTCTGCCAGGGAGAGAGGGCGGCGCGTAGGGTGTTGCTACCGGGAGTAGCCTGCAGGTTCATGGCCGCGTAATCGGTAAGATTCGCCTCATGGAGAGCGATGTGGGTACCGTCGGCACAACGGATCGTAACCGGAGTCGATACTTTGCCGATACTGTCAAGGGGCATCTCGCGGAAAATGGCCTCGTAAAAACGGTACCCTTCAGCCGGAATGCTCCATGTAGTCGGATTCTCATTGAAAGCGAACTCCGTCATCTCATCCATGATCACGAAATCCTGGAGATCCTTCTGGCGCGGGAACTCGTAGCGGAAACCTACGCCATCATTGAATACACGGAATACAATGTCAATAACGCGGCCTGGAGCGGCCTTCTTCTGTACCAAAGACACACGCAGCTCATTGTAATTGTTATCGATTTGGGACTCTTCGCCCCAGACAGGAGTCCAGCACTCGGAATGGGAATCCCGGGAGGTGGACTTTACGGAGATGCCCTCCGTAAAGTCCGCCATATCCTTCAGTTTCAATCCTAAGCGGGAGGGATTGATGATCTTATTTCCCTTACGGGTCACCGAATATTCCGGTACTCCATCCTTGACATCGAAAACGAGGTTTACCGAAGCGTCCGGCGAGGAGGCAGCGATAGGTTTTGCCGTAGCTGCCAGCGGTATCCCTAAAGCTACTAAAGCGGCTATATATATTCCTTTAATCATGATGCTCTAAAATTAATTGTGAGAGTAACTTAGTTAAGGAAAGTTACATGGATCTTATGGGTATTCCCATCGATGATCACGCGATAGCGTCCGCTCTCCATTACCTGCCATTTGTTGTCAGGGTTTCCATCGGGCATAAGTGAGATCTCATCATTAGCTACACCGCTATGGTTGATGATTGTCCCACCCGATACAGGCATTATAAAGGCCCCGCCCCAATTGCCGGGCTCCATCGGGCATTTAAACTCTCCCTGATTAAGCTGTCCTTCGAATTTGAAAGTGTTGTCGCCGACCTTCTGCATCTGAACAGGATTGTCTATATCCCAGCCCGCAGACGTGGCGTCACCTACCATCCACAGGTTTCCGATCTCATACGGTTTGACCGGTATCTCAACTACGGTCAGGTCCTTATCGTTGTCGCAGGAGGTCAGGCCGGCCACCGCCAACAATACTATTAAGAAAATATTATAGAGTCTCATGATCAATATCCGGTATTTTGTTTGAGGTTATGGTTAGTATCGATTGCCTTTCTCGGGATGGGGAAAATCTGGGTATGGGAATCAGCATCGGGCTGCTTGTCCCACCAGCTTCCGGAGTTGAACTTGCCGAAGCGGATCAGGTCGGTACGACGGCGGCTCTCAGCGAAAAACTCGCGTCCCCATTCATCCAGCATCTCCTCTTCTTCCAAAGCTGCTGACCCTTCCGGTGCATAGAGAGAAGAGGACCATGCTGAAGCCGGGTAATTGCGCTTCCTTACACTGTTGAGGAGACGTCCGGCTCCTGATGTATCCCCCTTACGGAGCTTGCACTCAGCCAAAGAGTAGATAATCTCGGCAAGGCGGATCTCAACGCAGTCAGACTCAATCTGACCCGAATCATCATCGGAGTAGAAAGGATACTTTGCGAAATGATATCCCGAATTATGGTCACCGCTCTGAAGATTGCTGGTCTTGTCGTCAGGCCATTCATCATCCCCTAGGCCGCTGAAATGTCCTACGGCATCGCGGATGTTCAACTCATAGTTTCCGTACGGATCGGTTATATACTCCTCGCCATCCTTGATAGAAGGGAGCTTACCGAAGATGAAGAGCCCTTCGCGCGTGTTGTTTCCGAGGTTGCGATAGAGCTTCAGGCGCACGTCCTCAGGATATTTGCGGAATTTCTGGACCGTGTTTCCAAGCTGGTAATTGTAGAGATTTCCACTAAGGTCATAACTCGGGGTGCAGGCATATTTACAGTTATGGTCGCCAGCCTCGGCTTTGGTGTCCCCTACATAGTAGCGGAACTGAGAGGGAGTGGTCCACCAGTAAGTGTCCCCCTGATAATGCCAATAAGTATAACCCTGGGCAGCCGGGAAAGCGAATATAATCTCCGGGCAATTCTCGTTGTCCCAGTCAAAGGGAGCATCCCAACGGTCGGCCAAAGAATAGGATCCGAACTCGCCGTCGAGTATACGCTGTGCCCAGGAGGCGCAGTCATCGTAGCGCGGAGTGCCGATCCATACCTCGGCATTCAGGTAAAGGCGTACAAGGAGTGCAGCCGCACCGGCTCGATTCCATTGAGCCTGATTGATGCCGTTTCCACCATTTCCGGACTTGGTGCTGAGCAGTCCAACACACTCGGTCAACTCTTTCTCGATGAACGAGAATATTTCCTGAGGTGGAACCTGACCCTTTGAATTGAGGCTTACATCCTTGCTGACAGCCAAAGGAACGTTGCGGAAACTATCGAGCAGTCGGATATAGAACCAAGCGCGTAAAACCCGGCACTGGGCGCGCAGATTATTGAATTCCGCCTCGGAGAAACCGAACTGGGAGGCCTGGAGATTCTGGAGGTCATCGATGACATAGTTGGCCTGCATGATGCCCTGGAAACAACCGTTCCATTCCGTCTCGATAGTACCTTCCTCCTTGGTCCAGGTGTGGTAGTGGTAACGGCGCCATAGGCCACCATCATCCCACCATCCGTCGCGCGATGGTGTGATAAGCTGGTCGGCGGTCAGCTCATTGAGTACATGGCGGCTCTGGATGCTCCAGAAACCATGCTCGAAAGGACGGAAGACCGCACGTATCACGTCATTCTTGGTATTATAGTAGTTCTCGGAAGAAACCTGATCATAGACTGTCTCATCAAGGTTGGTGCAACCCGTAAGGAGAGCGGTACCGAGAACTGCGGCTGCGATATATGATAATGTTTTCATTTTGTTAAGTCTAATTTACGGGTTAGAAATCCATCTGTAGGCCGAAGATAAACTGACGGCAGGAGGGATAGTAGGTTCTTGAGCCGGTAGCGCCGGGTGTCAGACCGTTAGTCTGGAACGAGGAGGGGTCGATTCCGCTGTAGGAAGTGATGGTGAAGAGGTTCTTGCATGTGAAGGTCAGGCGGATGGAATCCAGGAAACGCTTGTTGAGGTTGAAATTGTAACCTAAGGTCAGGGCATCCAACTTCACATAGTCCCCTTTCTCGAGATAGTAATCCGTAACAGCCTGGCTACCCTTGAGAGCGTCATATTTGCCATAGGCCTTCTCCATCACATTGCCGTTGAACGACTGATGACCGTAATAGAAATCATGGATATTGAAAATATCATAGCCGAACGCACCGCGGAAGAAGAGCGAGAGATCGAAATTTCTGTAACGGAAAGTATGGGTCATGGAGGCGGTGAACTTCGGAAGGCCGTTGCCTACTATATCCATATCCTCCTCGGTTCCTTCCGCTGCCAATTTCAGGTTGCCGTCCTTATCATATATCACCCATTCTCCGTTATCATCGATACCAGCGTAGCGGAACATGTAATAGTTGCCCAGACGCTTGCCCTGCTCTATACGCTGGAGAGTATGGAAGGGATATGGATCCTCAGTGCCAACCATATCGTAATAGTCCTGGCCTACATACTCAGAGTTGCTGAAGTTTACGAACTTGTTGTCCATGGTAGCTCCTACGAAATCAACGGTGTAAGTGAAATCGCGGGTATCGACAGCTCTCCACCGGAGGTCGAATTCGAATCCGGAGTTTCTCATGGTACCTACATTCACGAAAGTAGAGCTGAAGAGGAACGGAGGCACGGATACATCGTAATCACCGAGCAGATCCTGCTGGTTGCGGGTGTAGTAGTTAAGCGAGCCGGAAAGCTTGTTGTCCAGGATAGAGAAGTCGATGCCCACGTTCCAGTTCTTAGCCTTTTCCCAGTGGAGGTCAGGATTGACATTCTTACCCGGACCCCAAACCTGGTAATACTTGCCCTGGTAATAGTAATATCCGAACCCGCTCATGGTATTGAGTGACATGTAGTTTCCGAAATCCTGGTTACCTGTCTCACCGTAGTCGCCGCGAATCTTCAGTTCGTTGATCCATTCAAGGTTACGCATAAAAGGTTCCTGGGAAATACGCCAACCCAAAGAGACAGCCGGGAAGTTACCCCATTTATGGTTGGCTCCGAACTTGGATGATCCCTCATGGCGTAGAGATGCGGTAGCGATGTAACGCCCTTTCCAGTCATAGCTGATACGGCCGAAGAAAGAGATGAGTTTGCAATCATTCTTGTAGGAGCCGAGTCCAACGTGTCCCTCTTCCACAGCCCATTGTCCTGAGCCGAGATTGTTTGCACCCAGGCCATCATTGGGGAAATCCTTATTGTCGGCATTCATGCCCGAATACTGGCTGTATTGGTAAGAATAACCCAACATCGCCTTGATGTTATTGTTATTGAATGAACCGGTATAGTTGAAAAGCCATTCGAGACTGCGCTGGAAACCCTTGGAGTAGCTGCGTGAACCCTCGCCATCGTAACCACCGTTCTGAGCCAAAGTCGAAGTAGAGGGACGGAACCAGTAGTTGAAGTTTGAATCCTCATGGTCAGCTACGGTTACCTGGGTATTCAGAGTCTGGGAAGGCCATGAATCCTTGGCAAACAATGGGAGGAGGTTCAGTTTAACGGTTGCGTCCGTCTCCAGTAGTTTGGTAGTGGCCGAATTATCTTCCAGAGCCATCATCTCAACCGGGTTGTAACCGGCAGTCTGGCCTGTGAAATTGGTATATTGCGCACGCGCATCATCCCAGATAGGGGTAGTGGGGTTGGCTTCGAGGGCATTGCGGAATACATCCCATGAAGCGACCTTCCTCTCGATGATTCGCGGAGCGAGATTCAGGTTGAAGGTGAGCAATCCCCCCTTGGTGGTATGGTTGATGGAAGCGCGGCCGCCGAACTCCTCGCGTCGGGAGTAGCGGTCAACACCGTTCTGGAGACGGTAATCGACTGTCGCGCGGTAGTTAGTGTTGGTATTGCCGCCGCTGATGCTGACGGTATGGGAGGTGCCCCAGCCGGTACGGGTTACGGCATCCAGCCAATCATCGTTTCCGCCGAGATCTACTCCATTCACAGCATCGGCACGCAGTTCGCGGTATGCAGCCGCGTCGAGCATCTTCAGCTCATGGTTAGCCACATTGGCGGTTACGGATCCTATATAAGAGGTATGTACGGCACCATCGCGTGCGCCCTTCTTGGTAGTTACAACGATTACACCGTTTGATCCGCGCGTACCGTAAATAGCGGCAGCCGCGCCATCCTTCAGGATATCGAAGCTGGCGATATCATTCGGGTTAAGGTTAGTCAGGTTACAATGAGAGGAAGGCCTTGTCGAAAGATTGGTAGATACGCGCTCTCTCTTCCTTGATACCTATCTCGTAAGGGAGATATTTGATTGTATCATATTTTTTCTCTTTGAGTTGTTTTACCACCTCGCGGCACTTCTCTTCTACTTTGTCCACAAACGATGTGTTCATATAGAGCGACTGGGTGATATAGGCATCCTTTATCTCAGTAACCTCCTTGAGTTGATCTATCACATCCTTAAGCTCTGAGTTCATTCGGTCTACTTGCTCTGTCTTAAGATTGAGCGCGCGGTTAACCTCTTCGATCTGGAATTTCTTTTTCCGGATTTTCGACAGGAAGAAGAGGGATACGATGAGAAAGAGGAAGACTATAGCCGCACCGATACCGAACTTCCATATCTTGCTATTCATCTTGTCATGATGCTCCACCTCGATCATGCGCATGATACTGCTGGTCTCATCCTTCCTTAGATGCGAGTTATAGAAAGAGGCATCATCAAAGGCGATATGAATAAGCTTATAGGATTCGTCGTACTCCTTCTCGGAGGATAGCAATTCCGCCAACATCTTGGCAGCGGTCGTTTCCTTTATATCCCCCCTTATATCATAAATGGGGGACTGGGCGATATAATATTTGGCATCCTCGGTATGCCCCA
This sequence comes from uncultured Sangeribacter sp., assembly GCA_964553075.1. Lineage (GTDB taxonomy): Bacteria > Bacteroidota > Bacteroidia > Bacteroidales > Muribaculaceae > Lepagella. The sequence continues at coordinate 11,572 of CAZKJP010000025.1, forward strand.
ACCCCAAGGATAGGCGTCCTAAGATTGAGTATTGGATCGCCTTGTCATGGTCTGAGAGCTCGAAGCGTCTAAGGATGCGGAGACGTTCCTTGATAGATTCTTCATCAGATGGGTTCTCTATCTGCTGGCGTTCGAGCAGGGCAATATGGTATGTACCGGTATTGCGATCTGTGACTGAAATAAGGGAATCTAATATGGAAACCCTTTGTTTCTCATATACCTTGCCTAATGGCGTTGAAGTACCACCTACATACCCGGCCATATTCTGGAGATAACGGTTATACAGATTGTAATAGGCAGGGAGATATTTATGGGGTAGAGCTGAGGTGTCGATACTATCCTTGATCTCATGGGCTTCCTTAAAGAAACCGACTGAGGTATAATAATCCATCAGGGCCATTGCTGCAATGGCTTTCCCTTGCGGTTGATTCTGGCCGGTGGCGAGATCATTTAGCAATCTCGCGTAATGATATGCCGAGTCGGACTGATAGCATCGGTATTCCTTGAAAAGTTCAAGCAGAGCCTCGAATCTTTCCGGGTCTGAAGTGGCATGTGTAAGGTCTTTTTTATTGTCGATATACGGTTTTCCTTATCAGCGGAATATTGGGGGCGTTTTGAGATTTCGGTGTTCAGGATCCTGAACACTGAATCCACACGTGCTGAGGCCATACAACAAAAAGTGCAACCCACCAAAATAGAGCTGACAATCGCAAATCTTAACAGATGCCTTGGATGGAGAGTGATTAGAGTTTTCATAACGGCAAAAATACTCTTTTTGATCCATTCCCCAAATATTGATGATAAACTTTTTAATTTTTTATTTACCCATTTAGTCTCCTTCTTGAATTAGGAGTTGGCAAATGTCCATGGTGGAGTTGTATTTTTACTGAGGGTATCCGTTGGAACTATTGGAAATTCGAAGGAGAGTAAGAGTAAAGTGTCATTTTGATAGAAGAGAAGCGGTATACACGCTCTATTCATTATCTAAAAATGGGCAGATTGTAGGGGTCTTCTTTAGCTTTTTGAAAAAATTTTAATCTAAATTAAAAAATAATTGATAAGATTTTTGGTTATTAATAGGATCTTACTTAATTTTGAGAAAGTTATTCATTTATCAACCTAACAGTGCTTATGGAAAGACTTTTCAAATCCCTTACAGCATTTGCAGCAGCGGCCGTCCTGACGGTGCCGCTTGCGGCTCAAACCCAGTCGAGTCCGCTCATCCTGGATCCGAACGGGGAGAACTATTACGAGCTCGGCCGTACTTACGGTGATGTCTATTATCAGTATACCGCGCCCGCGAACCAACTGGTAATTCTCGATGGGCTTCGTTCCTTCGGTGTTACCGAAGATTCGTCCGGTACAAGTGTCTCAGTACTTAATGCTTCGTATACTTCTCCGGTAAGTGCTACCGTCTTTTATGCGGAGTCGGGCAAGACTTACCTGATAGACGGGTACACGAACGACAAGAAGTACGTTCAGTTCACACCACAAATCACCGCTTCGGACCTTAATAATGGTCAGGATCAAAGCAATCCTATAATCGGGTCCAACGAGCTGACTTATCTCCCGTGTACTAAAGACGGAACCGCATGGAATGCCGACCAGATTCCTATATATGTCCAGTATACCCCCGACATGACCGGAAAGATGGTATTCAACTTCACAACATCGGTCAATATGTGGAAAGTAGGAGAGGATGGCACTCTGACCAAGATTGATAACACATGGACGGATGCATATACATATCGAGCTACTCAGCAAGTAACCGAAGGGGAGCCGATATTGTTCAAATTTACCTGCGCCAACCCGTTAGTAGCCTATACTACTATTGAAGAGGTATATCCGGGATCGTCTCTTGAAGACGCGTTCCAGGGAGTGACGGGAGAGAACATACTTCCCGCAGCCGCCGGAACTTACTGGTACAGTATCCCGGCTCCGGCGACTCAGTCGTTTATGCTTGTCTCATCAGAAGCTGCCGGAAGCATGGCAATCTGTTCCGCTACCGGTGGTCAGCTCTCCTCTTATGCTTCATTGGAATGTCGTGAGGAGATGTCTCCGAGTACTCCACGCTTCCTTAAGATCACCAAACCTGAGGCTACAGTATCTGACGAGACCTTCACCATTATCTACGAGTCATTCCAGCCTTACGACAAGTTCGAGACCGCAGAGCCTATTTCTGCAGGCGAGGAAGTAACTACCCCGATGTATCCGGGCCGATATTACTATGCTATCACAGCTCCTGAAAGCGGATCGTGGTTCATAGATATCAATGCCGTAGGTGAAGTGGAAGGTGATTACACCCTTACCTTGTATAATAAGGAAGTCAGCTGGTCTTGGATAAAATCCGGCAAAACTGTACATTATGAGGTTTCTCCCGGAGTAGAATATGTGATTCTGGTTAATTGCGCAAGCACCTTGCACGGCATGTCCTTCAAGGCAGAGTTCAACGAAGTTCAGCCAGGCGAGTCTCCCGGTAATCCTCTTACCGCGCATCTTGGTGTAAACCAGGCTCAGAGCGGTGTGGAAATGTACTATACCTACACTCCCGAAGAGTCTCAGTGGATTTATTTGGAACTCGACGGACTTGAGGCTCCGACTGTTACAACCGGTGAATCCAGCTATATTTATCCGGAATCTGTAGAAACCAACAAGATCCGTTGGGAAGGCACAGCCGATGTAGCCTACCTCCTCCGATTCGACAATGTAGGAGCCGATGCGACGTTCACAATCTCTACGGTTCCGTTCTCTGCCGGAGAGGATGCCTCTACTGCTTTAGAGGCTACTACAGGAGAGAACATCCTTCCGGAAGCCGCCGGTAAGACCTGGCTCAAATATGTAGCCGGTATGGATGGCTTCGTTGAGGTATCCACAAACCTTGTATACGACTACAATAACACTATATACGTTTATATCAACGAGGTAAGCAGCTCCAACCGTTTCTCCTTGGATCGCAAGGATTACTATAGCAACGAGTATGGCGTGCTCAAGAAACCCGTTTCTGAAGGAGATGTAGTATATATATTTGTGAAGACACCCTCAGTTCGCGAGGATAAGTGGATAAAGATCGAGAACACCATGGCTGCTCCGGGTGAGACCCCGAACAATGCGTTCGTAATCGAATTCGTAGATAATGTAGGTACCGTAACGCTTCCTCAGATCTATTCAGGCGAGGTGTGGTATAAATTCATTATCGAAGAGGAATGTAAGGTTTCGACTACTACCGGAAGCTATGTTGCCGGAACACTGTATTCATCTGATGCCACTACCTCCCTTGGTAGCATAGGATGGCAATCCGCGACCTACACTTATGGATTGGGTCCGGTAATCGTTACTCCCGGCATCTATTATGTGAAGTACACTTCCAACTATACCGAGCAGGATGCAACCTGGACTATTTCCCAGCTTGGAGTTGGGGAAAGCATGTCGAACGCTATCGCAATTCCTCTGACCGAAAATCCCGCTACCTATCAGTTCGAGAGCAAGCCTACCGGCACTGCTAACGTATGGTATGCGCTCCAGCTGCATAAGGGTACTCTTTCAATGAGCTGTCCTACATGGAACATGATGGGTTACCTGAAGAACGCCGAGGGTGAGAATATTAAGGAGGTTACCAATATGGGTAACGACGTATTCGGCTTCACTGATGTCGAGATACCGGAAGAGGGTACATATTACCTGGCCTTCTCTGTACTCAGCCTATGGGAAGAAGGAGATGGTCTCTGCACCTTCACAGGTACATCCTTCGGTCCTTATGTCGGTGTATCCGCATTGGCGTCTGACGATGTTGAGGCTGAATACTATACCCTTCAGGGTGTGAAAGTTTCCGGTAAGCCCGCTCCGGGTCTCTATATCGTAAAACGCGGCGACAAGACTAATAAAGTAATCATAAAGTAAACTGATTATAGATCTGCGGCCCCGAGACTCGGGCAATCCCTACAGTCACTCCGGGCCGCAGATTTTCACCTTTAAATAATTAACCTATGACGAAACATCTATTAACGAGTCTTCTCGTTGCTGCAGGTCTATGCGCCTCAGCGCAGACTATCAGCAACCCTATCCAGATCAATATGGGGGATGATAATTCCTATGTCCTCACTGATGATCCGGAACATATCACCTATTACAAGTATACCGCTTCCCCTACCGAGGATCAGGAAGTTACCCTCACAATGGGGCGTCAGTTACTCTACGTATCTACCTACGAATACGTTGATAACCAAAAAGGGGAGTGGATTGACAATTGGATGGCATATCAGCATCCGACCAGCTCGATATATAAATTCATAGCTAAAAAAGGTGGCGAGGTACTCCTTGGCTTCTCCACTGACCTTCAGGGAAGGGAGAAAGCAGGCGATATCGCTACATTCTCCGTAACCGCTACTCCGCGTGATGCCGAATTAGGTCTGATACCTTCCAAACCCATAGAATGGTCTGAAGAGCAGATCTTCATGACCCTCGGTTTTGACTGGGAAACCGGAGAAATGCATACCAACTACGCTACCTATACCCCGAAGACCGACTGCTATCTGGAAATAGTTACAGACTACATTCCCCGCGAGATCTATGTAGCGGATACTTTTAACGGTCCCTGGTCTTTGGTTGAGGAGGATGTACTGAGCGGACGTCCGCATAAATGGCGTATGCAGGCTGAGGCCGGCCATAAATATTGCTTCAAACTTACCGGTAGCATGTCATCAATGGTCTGGATCAACGAAGCCCAATATACAACCGGCGGCAATCCCGAGACACCTTTCGAGGCATACGTAGGCCAGAATCTCCTGCCAAAGGAGGCCGGCACATATTATTACAAGCTGATTGCTCCCTCAGTAGACCGCGATGCTCCGGACAACTACATCGAGATCATGTCTGATGTCGTACTCCCCGGTGGATACGTTTCTCACGCGGCCGACAACAACGGCTTCAACGAGGTAATTACTTACGAGGTACTCCGTCTGCGTACAGAGGTGCTCCCGAGACAGTACTGTATCATCAAGATCTGTAAGACTGAGGATACAGATGCTCCAGAGGTATTCAATGTGAAATTCGCACGTCCTGAGCCTTACGATGATTTCTATTCATCACCCGTTATCCTGACAGATGTACCGCAGGAGACCCCGGCTTTCCCCGGAAAATATTTCTACCGTCTCGTTACCCCTAATGAGGAGGGTCTGATATTGCATGTAACTACCGATTATGAGCCTAAGAGCATGGTGAAGATGCGTATGTACCGTGGAAACTTAGGTCTGAACCATGTGCTGGCCGAAGGCGAGAAAGAGATAAGGATGGTAAGCGTTACTCCCAACATGCAGTACATCCTTGAAATCCAGACTACCAATAATGACTTCAGCGTACCTTTCACCGCAAGCATCTACAAGGCTCCTAAGGGTGATACCTCTTACGATCCTATCGATGTAGAAGGTGGAGTTACCGAGGCTCCGGCAGGTCCTCAGAAATTCTTCCGTTATACCGCTCAGTCAGATGGATACGTTTACCTGCGTCCTTCTGCGGAGATTACAGAGCCGATTGCATGGTATGAACGTACCGACGGTGTCCTGACTCGTCATTATGTATGGCCGGAGGGTAACAATGTCTATCGTATGAAGGCCCTGACCGGTGTGAAGCTGACATTCTCCTTCATGAATATACCTGAGGGAGCTACATTTGAAATTACCGAGCGTCCGTTCCAGGAGGGCGAGACGATGGATCAGGCGATCCCCGTAACAGAGACCTTCACTGTTCCTGAACTTCCGGGCAACTACTGGTTCAAGTATGTAGCCGAAGAGGGCGTGAAACTCACAGTCTCCACCGATATTCTTGCCAACTTCGGTAAGGATGGTCTGGAAGGTGCACGCGCTGCGTATATCGTATATGTAAACGATGAGGATAACTATTACATCCCTGACTGGAGTGTTTCCTCGTTACAGTACACTAACGTAGCTGTTACTCTTTCCGAGGGTGATGTAGCTTATATCGAGATTATGGTAATCCTGCCTGAGAATCATTTCACAGTAGACCTTACTGCTGAGGATCTGGAACCGGGCGAAGGCGCCTCAAATGCAATCCTTATCGAGAATGTAGGTGAGCCGACTTACTGGGATATCCCGTACGTTTACTACAGCCAGACCGGCATCTGGTATAAGATGCATCTCAATGAGGGTGTACTCCAGATGGAAGGTAAGGAGGCATTTACCGTCAACATCTATCATCCCTCCGATCTGAAGAATGAACTCGGCCGCACAGGCTTCCTTGATTACGACGACGAGACAGATCAGTTCCTCTACGGTATGAGAGAAGGCAGCGACTATTATCCGGAAACTTATATCCCCGAAGAAGGTGATTATCTGTTCAAGATAATTATGGCTGATCCATGTAGCGTCAAGATCTATGGTTCCGCGCTTACCGGTTCTTCTGTATACCAGATCGCTGAGACCCTCCCGGGTATCATCGGCGGCAAGGGTTACATTGACGTAACCGTAGATGGTGATGACGTAGAGATCATCTCCGTAAACGGATCCCTGGTTAAGAAGGTGAACTCAAATGCAAGGGTAGAGCTTCCCGCCGGCCTTTACATCGTAAAGGTAGCTGGCAAGAGCGCTAAGGTAATGGTGAAATAAACCAATATTATAAATTAAAACAAGGGCCGCATGTTGAGTCACGCGGCCCTTGTTGTATTTAGACCCGGTCTCGTAAAATTTAAGAGACGGGGTATTGGATAGAAACGTTTAGTATCCGAAGATGTCTTCAGTTGTGAGCATCTCTACGCGTCCTAATTTCTTGAGGGCTTCCATATCGATGTCGTTGGGATCAGCTAAGATGCCGTAGCTGTAAGTGCGGTCCTTGATATTTCCTTTCTGGAAATTCACTACGTCTTCGAGAGTAATACTGCTAAGCTTCTCGAAGAGATCCTTACGTTTCTCATGATCCATTCCGAGCCGTTTTGCGTCAAGGTAAGCCCAGGCTTTGTCATCCTTGATAACACGCTCAGAGCGCAGACGGCTGTCCAAAGCCTGCTTTGCGATCTGGAATGCTTCCGGAGACTGCGGCATATCGTTGATGATAAGCAGGAAAGCATCGATAGCATCCTTCATCTTATCATTCTGGGTAGCGATAGTAGTACGATAAAGAGCAGGACGTTTCAGCTTATAAGGCTCAATGTAATATGCTCCTGCGGAATATGCCAAGGAACGGCTCTCGCGCATTTCCTGGAAAACGATAGAATTCATCGCGCCACCGAAATACTCATTGTAGACCTCGCCAACCGGATATGTGTTGATATCGAACTCACCTCCGAGATTGGAGATCATAGACATATAGAGGTTCTTGGCATCGTAGGGGGCTACATATATAACCGTCTCCTCAGTCGGCAGAGCCGGGTAACGCTCTGTCTTGTCTACAGCCATAAGCTTTCCGGGTTTAACGTGGAGCTTATTGACCATCTTCAATACATCCTTCTCGGACATATTGCCGTAGTAGAGTACTTCATGTTCATAAGACATCAGCTTACGTAACTCAGTTAGGATATCAGCCGGATTGATGGCAGCCAGTTCCTCGTTGGAGTAGGCAGCGTTCTTACGCCTTTCCGGCCCATACATTACATAGCTAGTAAGGTAGCTGAAATTAGAGAGCTGATTGGTCTTGCGGTTAGCACGGCTCTGGATAGTCTGCTCAACATAGCGGTCATACACCTCCTGGTCAGCCTTGGCATTAGCCAGCCAGTTCTCGAATATCTCAACCGCCTTAGGTAGGTTCTCGCTCAATCCTCCGATTAGAACGTATGACATCTCAGGGCCGCAGGATACGCGTACATTGCAAGCCAAGGCATATAGTTCCTCCTGAATCTGGTCGTAGGTCTTTTTGTCGGTACCGATATAGTCAAAATAATCCGAGAGAGTCAGTAGCTTGTCGTTAAGGGTACCGGTCTCAAATACATAGATCAGTGTCGAGATGTCATTGGTGGTGTTGCGGGTATAATATACTGGAATACCATTCTTGGCTTTGAGGATGGTGATATCATTTGCGAAATCCAAGAAAACCGGCTCAATAGGCTCTACAACCGAATTCTGGATCTCACGCAGGAACTCGGAAGACTTGTCGCGGTTTGTAGCAATCGGAGTAAGCTCCGGCTTGGGCATCTTCACTATATTGGGGTCCTCACCTTGGATCTTGTAGAGAGCTGCATAATTGGAAGTGCCAAGGTATTTGCGGGCTACGCGGAGTACATCCTCCTTGGTTATCTTATCCAAGTTATTGAGATCGTCGATGCAATCCTGCCAATCCTCGCCATTTACAAAGGCATCCACATACATATCCGCACGCCCATCGTTGCTCTCAATACGCTGCTGGAGGGAAAGACGCATGTTATTTACAATTGCCTTGATCATATCCTCACCGAAATCCCCGGCAAGAGCTCCCTCGATCTGCTGGATAAGAAGGTCGCGAACTTCGTCAAGAGTTTGCCCTTGATTCGGGGTGCCGTAAAGGATAAAGGCACCTTGGTCAGCAAGGTCATATACAAAAGCACCCGCTTCGAGTACCTTCTGAGTATTGATAAGATTAACGTCGATAAGGCCTGTCTTCCCATTTTTAAGAACCTCTCCCAAAACCTCCAATGGCATCATATCGTCATCAGCGGCAGCCGGGAGGCGCCATGCTAAGTAGATGAACTCATTTTCCGGACCTACTACCTCCTTCTTCACTGGAGAGGTAAACGGTGTCTCCGGGGTGAACTGGAGTTGGGGAAGATTCGGATTCGGCTGCATCTCCCCGAAATATTTCTCAATTACATCCACCATCTCGTCCGGGTCGAAATCACCGGCCAGACATATTGCCATATTGTTAGGCACATACCATTGCTTATGGTAGTTCTTTACATTGGTAATAGAGGGGTTCTTGAGGTGTTCCTGACTTCCGAGTACAGTCTGGGTACCGTAGGGATGGGAAGGAAAAAGAGTAGCGAACATTGCCTCGAACATCTTGCGGTTATCCTTGGTGAGGCTCATGTTCTTCTCCTCGTAGATAGTCTCCAGCTCGGTATGGAAACCGCGGAGTATAGGATTCATAAACCGGTCAGCCTGAATACGCGCCCAGTTCTCAATCTGGTTTGAGGGGATGTTTTCGACGTAGCAGGTTACATCGTTGGAGGTATAGGCATTGGTGCCGTCAGCTCCTATGGTGGCCATCAGTTTGTCGTACTCATTTGGGATTGCAATCAGAGAGGCCTGATAACTGATCGAGTCAATCTGGCGGTAAAGATCCCGACGCGCGATAGAGTCGGTAGTGAAGCGATAGGTCTCGAAGAGTTGCTCAATCTGATCGAGCAGAGGTTTCTCGGCAGCGTAATCCTGGGTTCCGAACTTCTCGGTGCCCTTGAACATAAGATGCTCGAAATAATGTGCCAGACCGGTAGTCTCGGCAGGATCGTTCTTGCCACCTACGCGTACCGCGACGTATGTCTGGATACGGGGTTGGTCCTTGTTGACACTCATGAACACCTTCAACCCGTTAGGGAGGGTATAGAGCTTGGTGTTCAGCGGGTCGTTTTCAAAGGTCTTGAACTCATGGCGCGCAGCCGATAGTCCGGACCAAGCTATGAAAACGAGCAGAAAAGAAATCAGCTTTTTCATGACTATATTAGTTATTATAATTTAGTTCAGTTAAAGAGATATAGACGTTATCAATAATAAAACATGGGGACACCACGTGGTGTCCCCATATTCCTTTATTCTATTACGATTTTGATCGATGAATCCTCAACCGTGATAATATATATACCCTGGTCAAGCGGAATAAACTCAGAGTCAGAGCCTCCTACTGAGGTCCTCAGGGTATGACCATCAAGGGTGTAAACTCCGATGCCCTTACCTGCTGCGTTATGGACTATAATTCCATCATTACTATACTCAATCTCCGGATGTCCATTCTGAATTGAACCTGCTCCGGTAATGATACCACCTAAACGGTAGGAGAGGGCATAGCTGTTGGAGGCTAAGTCGGATGCGATGATATTGGAAATCTGAATATCCTCGCTACGCAGATCCCGGCCATTTACCGCCAGTTCCACAAGAGAACCAGTCTCCTCGGCGAAAGCATTGTTGGCAAAGTTAAAGAGCACGATACGCAAGGTATTGGCGTCAATGCGGTTGGTGCTGATAGCATGACCGCGGAGCCTGCTGCCGGCTTTCACTTCTTTCACCTCCATTCCATCCGGAATATGGATATCGGCCTGCAAAGCTACGTACTCTATGCTATTGCTGAGCAACAAGGGAATGCAACCATTGTTGATAATGCCGATTTCCAGGGCATCTATCTCCGATCCATCCTGAATATTCCTTGCTTTCGAGCGCGCAGACGCTACTTCAGCCGGACTTTGGGCAAGCACTTTCTTTATTGCTGCCGATGCATCAGAAATAGATATCGATTCATCCTTATTGACATCGGAGCCGACGAAATAGAATCTTTCCCACTCTCTCTGGCTCTCAAAATCAGTGCGGTTTGTCAGCCACCAATTGTTGAGGACCCCTGGGTTCTTCACCGCATAATTGGCGATATTCACAGGGTCGGAGATATCAAATCTGCCATCCCAGTTGGCGTCGGCAAGCTGAGGATATACATCCAACTCACATTCATGATAGTAATGTTGATCGGTAAGGACCTTTATATGAGCCGGTCCTACAGCATTCAGATGGAATGTGCCATCATGAGCCGGATCCGGAGTGGCCACCATGGGATTGAATGAGTCCCAGGTCATAGTCTGTCCCTCCAGAGGCATCCCCGAAGCAATTTTATGGGTATTACCGGGAATATATTCCGGCATCTCTTTTCGGGTAGGTTGGGTGACATATATTCCTGGTTCTATTCTATGTTCGTGTACCTTCCAAAGATCCTTGTAGGCATCAAGACACTTAGCCTGGACATAAATCTTACAATGAGGTTCGGTAAGATTGGCTTCGCCTACAATTTCGGGAATAGTCTCAGTATATATCCTGATTGTGTGGAGGATCTCGCAGTCATCGAAAGCCTTTTCTCCGATCTGCATCATTGATTTGGGTAAGGTGACTGTATTGAGCTTCTGGCAATAATACATTGCTTCCTTACCGATTTTCTGTACACCTTCAGGAATGTTGATGGTTTCGAGCTCAATGCAGTTTTTCAGCGCATAGTCATCGATAATCCTCAGATTCCAGTTCTCGGAACGCTCGAACGCGCGCAGGTGGCGGCAGTCCATCAATGCGCCCATGCCAAGTTCCTCTATATCATCGTGCATTCTAATCGAGTAGAGTCCGCGGCAGTCTCTGAGCACTTCCGGATTCAGACGGGTAACAAGCGGCGGAACTTCAAAATAGGTCAACCCGTAGCAGTTTGCGAAAGCACGTTCTCCCATATTCGTAATGGAATTAGGCAGATTGATTTCAGGAAGGTTCTTGCAACCGTTGAACGCCTCCTGACCGATATCGAATACAGTTGTCGGAATGGAGATGCCTACAAGTGTCATATCATTTTCGAACGCATCATTGCCGATCCTGATCACTTTGTATGGCACACCGAAATATTCGCTGGTCTCATCTATGTTGTTAACATATTCCGGTACATCGTATGTAATAGGTCCGTCAGCAGGTTTAGCCGGACCCGCTACCTCGCAATAAGGATTCGGCTTATTGCTGAGAATCCTGAAACGAAGACCATTTTTTGTCTCCAACGCTCTCTCTAAGTGTACGAGGGTCTCATCCTTAGCTATAATCCTATAGAAAAGACCCCAGGGATTTTTTCCTTTCACGTCTTGGAGCAGAGCATTGGGTGTATTGATTACCGCATCATTGCTGGCATATACCTTAGGGGAGAAGAAGCCTTCATCAAATGATTTCGGGTCTTCAGCGTAATAATAAACATCGAAAGCTTGTTCGCAATCAACGAACGCTCGGCTTCCCTCGTTAAGACACGCAGGTAGATGTATCTCCTTCACTCCCGAGCAGCCACTGAAAGCGGAGTTGCCTATCGAGGTTACTTGATCGCCCAGTTTAATTTCCGGAAGGTTCTTGCAACCGTTGAAAGCCATTGCTGGAATCGCAGTCAATGAGGCGGGGAAGTTGATGTATGGCAATTCCGCGCATCCGCTGAATGCCCCCTCTCCCAATGACTGCAGATCATTAGGCAAAGAAATCGGCTGAGGTGTGTATTCCTCCAGTTCCCATACCACAGGATAAGAATTAATTGGATTATCAGTAGTACCCGATAGATTCAATTCGACTACTCTGACACCATTAAAACGTTCCTTGAAGCAATCCTTAAATGCGTAATTGCCGATTGAACTGACTGCATCGTTCATGTTTACTTCGACAAGGTTAAAGCATCCGTCGAAAGCATGCTTTCCGATTGAGGATACGTTTTGCCCCATTGAGACTGATAGCAGTCCGTAAAAATAATAATAATAATTGTTTGAATAGAATTCTTTGCCGGCATTGAACTTATTGGAGCTGACCGCACACCCATAAAAAGCATAATCCCCTATGGATTCTACGGCATCAGGTATGGTAATTTTAAGATTAAAATTATCTTCCGGCTCAGTATCAAACTCTCCTCCGGAGAAACATTTGTAGAATGTGTAGGGATTGATCTTTTTTAAGTTCGCAGGCAACTTCAAGTCCATCACCTTGGTACAATTCATAAAGGCAGAATCCCCAATCTCCTCTATGGAGTCCGGGAGGTCAAGGGATACGAGTCCGCAAGATCGGAAGGCACTGTTCCCAATCTTTTTCAATCCTTCAGGGAAGATAACCGAAGTGAGGTTCTTGCAAGCTTCGAAAGCATGGTCGCTGATTGAGTCGAGAGTCTCCGGAAGTACAATGTTTTGTATCCCCTCTAAATTTGCAAACGCGTATGGCTCCAGGGAGCCGATAGCAGCTGAGTCTAAATTGTATTCTTCAAATGTCAGATTTCTGCAATTGTTAAAAGCATACGCTCCGATGCTGCCGGTAGCCTCTGTTTCCGGGTCTCCACTCCAAATTACGTAACTTAAATTTTCACAGTTATTGAAAGCATATTCCCCGATAGTTACTGCCGGATTTTCAAACTCAATATAGTAGAGTCCGTCATCATGATTCCCGTCTGACAGATAGCAATTATCAAAAGCGTGAGCTCCGATATGAGTTACAGTGCTTGGAAGGACCACTTCATATAAATAAAAGCAATTCGAGACAGCGTACTCTCCGATTTCTGTGACTGTTTCGGGGAGATCATATAAATTGTCAATTCCCGAAGGAGCCCGGAGTAGGATGGTCCCTGCTTTATTCATGAGCAACTGACCGTCACTTGAATATACGGTGTTTTCGTCATCGACTTCAATATATTGCATATTAATACAACCCGCAAACCAATTGTCCTGGAGATCCTGGGTAAAATCCGCAGTAATATAGACTTTCCCTATTCCAGTGCATCCGGCATAAACAAATTCCCCCATTTTGACATCGAACAACTCGGCGTAACCAAGGTTCACGCAGTTCTCAAAGGCTCTTGTGCCTATTTCTCGGAGTGAAGTCGGGTATATATAATATTCTCTGAGCTCAGTGCAGTTTGCGAATGCCCTCGCACCTATCACCTCGAGTGATTCCGGGAACTCTACATAAGTCAGTCCAACACAGTCCGCGAATGCTTCATCATGTATTCTGGTAACCCCCTCTGGGATTATGGCTTCTGAGATATTCGGGAGAGCTGACATGACTTCCGTATGGTCGGAATTGTAAAAAATACCATCTTCAAACTCCCAATCTTTGCTACCGTAGAGATCGCCGAAATCTTCAAGACTGGAGCATCCGATAAAGGCTGTTTTGCTTGCCGTCTCTATTGAGTCCAGATTTCCAATCGAATATAGGTTCGAGCAGTACGCAAACGCATATTCAGGGAGCTCTGTCATGTTCTCGCTGAGCGTAATTTCCGGTAGGTGAGAGCATCCTTCGAAAGCCCCGGTCCCGATTGCCGTTAGAGTATTGGGAAGTATCACGGGCGATGGGTTATAGTGGGAATCATGGGACATTTCCGGGCAGCTCATGCAATTCCGGAAGGCATGGTCTCCAATTGTAGTTACTGAGTTTCCAAACTCAATTTGCCCAAGATGACGGCAACCATCGAAAGCATTCCCTCCTATCGAAGTTACATTATCACCGATTTTGACTTCTACCAGGCCATAAAAATACTCATACCCATCCGGCACTCTTCGTCCTGCATGCATATAGCAGTCAGCAAAAGCATAATCCCCGATGGTGGTTACACTATCTGGAATCCTGAGTGAAGAAATGGTCTGGCACCCATAAAAAGCATGATTAGCTATGGCACTGACCTCATCGGGAAGTTCGCTAAGCTCAAGCTTTTCGCACTTATAGAAAGTGTAGGGATTGACTTTCTTAAGTTTGGAAGGCAAAACGATAGTCTGCAGATTCCGGCATTGATAGAAAGCAGAATCCCCTATCTCGGTTACATTATCCGGTATGGTGATTGACTTCAAAGCATCGCAATTCCTGAAGGTGCCGCTGCTGACCCGGGACAGACCCTCCGGGAACTCCACCTCCGACAGCTGGGTGCAATTAGAGAAGGCTCCGGAACCGATTTCACCGGCTGATCCTTTTATAAATACCTTTTCAAGTTGCGGATTATTAGCGAAGGCGTTGAGTCCGATATTAGTCCGGTCGCTATGGATTGTCACCGTGTTGGTGTGCCATCTGTTCAGATATTTTTCGTACTCTTCCTTGAATTTGGTTAAGTCGGTGTCTGCTATTCCAGGGTTGTTGGTACTCTCGTTTGCAAAATTCCAACTATGCCATTGATCGCTCTCATTATTGAACAGGGACCTTGGAAAGAACCAGTTCAGAGCATCGAAATACACCCTACCATCGGTCGACCTCGAAGTCTTTTCTCTCTTTTTGGTGAAACAATTGATAAAGGCGTTTTCTCCAATGCTTTCTATGGATGAAGGTATGTCCAGTCTCATCAGATTGCAATTAGCGAACGCATGATCCCCAATGCGGCCCTTTTCAGTGACGGTAGGGGTAGGATACTTGAGACCTTCGTAAGTCAATTCTTCACCTATGGTGATTAATTCCAAAAACTTACAGCCGGCAAAAGCATAGTCATCGATGACACAGCTTGGATTCGGGATTTTTACCTTGCAGAGTCCATAGTTCAATTGGTTGTCTGATCTTTCAAAGTAGCATCCTTCGAAAGCATGCTTACCGATGTATGTCACTGAGGGAGGGAGCAGCAGGTAATCATCTACGCCAGTCAATCTTCCTGCATATCCGTAAATCGGATAGTCAACATTACGAAGGAAATTTAAAACCACTATGGGGTGCTGATCTCCCTCGGTATAATGTCCGGTGGTGAGGTTATGACAATTCTTGAAAGCGTAGTTGCCGATATGAGTCAGGTTTTTTGAGAATTTCACATACCCAAGGTGATGGAGTATCTTATTCTCACACATATTAAAGGCAAAATCCTCGATGCGGGTGATAGAATCCGACATTATGACCGAGCGAATTTGCGGGCAGTCGTCAAAGGCCATCTTGCCTATGGCTGTCACTGTATATTCTTCACCTGTCTCCGGGTCGATAGCTACTGCCGGAATAACGATATCCACCAATTCCAGATAAGATGGGTCGAATATCACCTCCACCGTCTTATCCTCCTCTGAAGTGACATGATAGGTCAACGAGATTGGATCATTAAGGAACTTAACTCTCCAACCCTCCACATCTGATTCGCCAAGGTCGTAGACCGAATCCATATAACCCAAGTTAAAGGGGAGATCTTCTGTGTCCGGATATGAATATTTAAATTCTTTGCCAACGGCCCCCCACATAGGCAGGCCCATTGAAAGCAAGCCCATCAAGCTAATCAATAGACGTTTCATACTTAACAGACGTTTCATATTTATAGGTTGTTGCGGTTAAACTAAGAGATTAAAAACCAAGATTCCCGTCTAAGAATCTTGAAACTACAAATTTAGCACAAATACCCACAAAAACAGAACCTCAAAAAACAGAAATCCCCGATTTTAACCAATTTTAACCCTTCTCTTCCCTAAGTAAACAGACAGTAGGATTACCGCTCTATATCGAGGAATGGCAGATAGAGCCGGGACTTTTCTTCCGGAAGTGCGCTTATTGTTTCTTTCAGTCCTCTTTTGACATAGTAGGTCTGCCGGCCGCACAGACGCATGTTCTTGAGAGCTTTAGTAGAAAAAGCGACAGCATTCGGGCTTTTTCCTGCGCCTGAGTAAGAAGGAGCCCGTAAAGAGTCTGATTGGCTTCTCTGGATATGGATTCGGCAGGAATAGAATCAAGGATAAAGAGAGCCTTTTCCGCCTCATCATCTATCAGTCGCTCCGCCACAAGCAGATCCGGGTTGCTCGGGCGCGAGCAACCTATGGACAGAATGGCTATCAGAGGGAGTATGATATAGAAAAACTTTCTCATAAAAATATGCCCCGGCCTTAGGATACTATCCAAATTTCGGTGTAAACGTCTGGTTTACATTTGGGTTAATCATCTCGTTTTTCCAGTTGCACGCCAATTCGCACGCGTTCGAAATATCTATGCCGCTGAATTTCAGATGCAAAGTTAATCAATCTCTGCCATTATATCAAGTGATTTAATGAATAAATTTTGATGCCATCACAATGATGTTAAAATAGGAGTATTACAATGTTAACAATTTCAGTGCTTCTGTGGCCTCTGCCCGTGAATGCGAGAGTAACAATCCCCGACAAAATTTACAATAAAAATGCTCTCAATTATGCCGCAAAATTGACTATTAAACTGACCGCTGATTAGACCCAATAAAAGAAATAAAAAGAAATAATAAACTTCTTCTTCACCATTGCGTGCGATAAAGAAATAAGATTTAGTTTGAAGAAAGGAGGATTAGTATCCTGATAATTTGGATGATTTTTATTAACTTTGCATTATAAACGCTAATCAGAAGATTCATCGTTATGGAAGGATTTGACTTAAGCAGACTGAGCGAATATAAAGAACATAATCAGCTTGAAGCAAAAAAGGCTAAAGGTGGCTTCCCGGGCTCTTTCTGGGAGACTTACTCTGCGTTTGCTAATACAGATGGCGGCATTATTCTGCTTGGCGTGAACGAGGCTAAGGATGGCTCGCTTCATCCCGAAGATGTCGATGTCTATAAACTTCAGAAGGATTTTTGGAACATGGTCAACAATCGCCAGAAGATTAGCGCGAACATCGTCACTCAAAGCATGGTCAAACCAGAGGTGCTTGATGGTAAGAATATCCTGGTAGTCCGTGTGCCTCGTGCCGAACGTACTGCCCGTCCCGTCTATGTGGGAATGGATCCGA
>CAZKJP010000026.1:0-28844 GCA_964553075.1 uncultured Sangeribacter sp.
TGTATCTCGCGGTAGCGGGCCTGCAGCTCATGGTTGATAACCTCCATGCGGGCTGATTCGAGCTCAAGGGAGGTGATGACGTTGCGCTTGCGGCCATCCTTGCGGCCATCGGCTGCCCAAGGGCACTGCTGGCGAATCTCCTCGTCGGTACGGCGGGGACGCTGTTCGGGCAGAACTACCTTCTCCATCATCTGACCTACGATACCGTCTGCCAGGATCATTGCGGGATTGGTATATTTGAATGCCAGGTCGAATCCGAGGCCTACGAAGTCTACCATCTCCTGGACGGTAGAGGGGGCGAGCACGATCAGATGATAGTCACCATGACCGCCACCTTTGGTAGCCTGGAAGTAGTCGGCCTGAGAGGGCTGGATTGTACCTAAGCCCGGGCCACCGCGCATTACGTTCAGGATCAGTGCCGGAAGCGATGCTGCGGCTATATAGGAAATACCCTCCTGCTTGAGGCTCACACCCGGTGATGACGATGATGTCATGACAGCCTTGCCGGTAGCGGCGCCGCCGTATACCATATTGATAGCGGCTACTTCCGACTCAGCCTGAAGAACTACCATGCCGGTGGTCTCCCAGGGCATGAGCTCCTCGAGGGTCTCGAGCACTTCTGACTGAGGGGTGATCGGGTATCCGAAATAGCCGTCGCAACCGTAACGGATAGCTGCGTGGGCTATGGCTTCGTTACCCTTCATGAGTCTTACCTCTTCTTTCATATTTTTCAGGTTGTAATTAGATTTAACATGTTGTTTCGCCGTCTGCCGCGCGTTTGCCGGCCATGCGGCGGTCGTTTGCGGTTCAGTCTACTTTTACGCGGTAAACCTCGATGCAGGCATCCGGACATACCCAGGCGCATGAGCAGCACCCGGTACAGTTCTCCGGATTTTCCATGAAGGCGTAATGATAACCTCGGTCGTTTACCTCATTAGGCTGAAGAGCCAGAGTATTGGTAGGACATGCGACAACACAAAGGTTGCAGCCCTTACATCTCTCTACGTTGACTGTAACAGCTCCTTTTACTTTTGCCATATTGTTTCTGGTGTTTTAATAGTGTCAGGTATTATTAAGGTTGCTGAGATCGCACATGCCCTCCCCTGAGTTTCCCTCAGGTTCAAGCCCTCGCTCTCTTCTCCTACAAAATTAATCTATTTCAGCGAACCATAAAACAGTAATTGCCAGATTATCCTTACTTTTTTCCGATTTAGCTTTTATTAACATAAAAAACAGCTCCGAGACCCGAACCTTTATTACCTCAGACGAGTTGTAGAGTCGAAACATTCAAACAACCCACACTATGAAAACTGCTAAACTGATCCGCCTCTCCGGCCTCTTCCTCCTATGCTTCATCGCCCTGGGCGGTTTCTCTTCATGCGATTCCGATGACTGGGATCCGGCGCCTCCTCCGGGATGGAACTCTTTTTATGATGACCGCCTTGATGGCACCTGGGAACTTGTGGAAGCAAACGGAAGGCCTGTAGTAGGTACTGCCGTAAACTATGTCTCCTTCTACGGCAATGGCACCGGCCGCTACTATTATTATAATAATGGCCAGCAGTTTTCAGAAAAGATGGCCTATTGGTGTCAGGTTGCCAACAATGGCGTTTCCCGCTACCAGATGAACATGAAGTATGAGTACACCAATCCCTCGACGGTCAATTATTGGTTTACCAACAACCCTCCGCGTCTATGGATGCAGTGGGGCACCGGAGCGGGGATAGTGACTTACGGATACCGCTTCGTAGAAGCGCCCGGCTGGTAATTTCACGATAAAATAATAAAACGTAATAGGCATACAGGCCGGAATCCCAAGAAAGATTCCGGCCTGCTTCTTTTTCTATCTAAGGCAGCCCCTTAGAATTCCGTAAAGGAGAGCGGCATTAGATCGGCGACCTTACCTACCCTATAGATTTTATCCTTACCATAAAGCAGCAACTCTATGGGACCATATTTGGTCTCGTATTCGAGCAATGCCTGGCGGCATAATCCGCAGGGACTGATAGGATCTTTCTGGAAATACGACTCCCAGGCCTGTCCCGGTGCCTTTCCATCTTCGGTCCAGGCCGCGATAGCCAGTTTCCGGAAAGGCACCCCGGGGAACTGCGCTCCGGCATAAAAACAAGCACTGCGCTCAGCGCAAGTCCCGGAAGTATAGGCAGCATTCTCCTGATTGGCTCCGCATACTACCTCTCCATTGTCAAGAAGCAAAGCTGCTCCGACGTGAAATTTGGAATAGGGAGCCATCGACCGTTTAGTCGCTTCGCGCGCCGCCTCGACAAGTTTCCGGTCTGCCTCAGACAGCTCACTCCACTCCAACTCCTCTATTCTGGTGGTGATATCATGTACTTTCATAGCGATTTTTAACAAGATGCATTTTCCATATATAACAACTTTTGGGTAATTTTGGACTCCAAAACTCAGTCTCATAAAATTAACTAACATATTTTGCATTATCCGTATACCTTCCCGTTCCTGAGGGCACCCCGTCTTCTGCCCTTCATATTATCAATGCTCATGCCCGTTGCCATAAAGGCAGACCGCTATCAGGATTACATATCCCTGTATTCGGCTATGGCCGAAGCCGAGATGGCCGAATTTGGCATCCCGGCCAGCATCACCTTAGCTCAGGGACTCTTAGAGAGCGCAGCCGGAAACTCCACCCTTGCCCGCGAAGGCAACAATCACTTCGGCATAAAGTGCCATAATAATTGGGAGGGGGCTACCATGCTTCGGGATGACGACGCGCCCGACGAATGTTTCCGTGTCTATGAGGATCCGGCCCGCAGTTTCAGGGACCACTCGCTGTTTTTGACCCGCAAACGCTATGAGTCCCTTTTCAGTCTCGATCCGGCGGATTATGCCGGCTGGGCCCATGGACTAAAGAAATGCGGGTATGCCACTGATCCCCATTACGCTGACAGGTTGATTGCGATAGTGGAAAAATATGAGCTCTATAAGTTCGATACGGCCGGGAACAGCCGGCGGGAAGCGGATGTAGAGTTCATAAAGGCTGCCTTGGGAAAATCCCGAAGAATATCGCGTTACCGTGGCCTTCATTATATAGTGGCATCCCCGGGAGACACATATTTATCCTTAGCGAAGGAAATGAACCTCGATGGCACGAAATTAGCGGAATATAACGACTGCGGAGACTCGGGTCAGGAGATACGTCCTTGGGAAGAGGTATATCTTCAGCCCAAGCTTACGGATGGTCCGGAAGACACAAAGACCGCGGTGATAGGTCAGGATGAATCGATTCATTCCGTAGCCCAGCGGTTCGGAATGAAAGTGGAACGGCTGATGGAATTGAACCCGAAAGCGAAAGACAAACCGGGCACGAAGCTAAGGCTTAGATAGGGAAAGCGAAGGAATAATAGAGGGATTGGATGCCTCCTTAACAATTTTTGAGGTAATTTCAGCGTTGTATGCTTTGTTGGATTCTTTTAATTAGTTAATTTTGCAATAGAGCAGATAAGCCTTACGACTCCTGCTCTTGAAGAAGCCTCTGTAGTTCAACGGATAGAATAGAAGTTTCCTAAACTTTAGATAGGGGTTCGATTCCCCTCGGAGGTACCAGTATCAACTGAGCCGGATGCCGATAAGCAAATCCTTTTCCGGCTTTTATAGAGATATTAAAATTCACAATGAAGTTCGATCAACTTCATATATAAGGAAACCTTAACGACCTGCTTTTTTATTATGAAACTAAAACACTTCCTGGCTCTTTTCGTAGCCGGACTTTCGCTTGGAGCAGTAGCCAAACCGGCCTATCCAGGCATTATACGATCAGAGAACCCTGACGGCTCCGTAACCGAGATCCGTCTTCATGGCGACGAGCATTTCTCATACGTAACAGACTCAGAAAATGTACGCATCCTGGAGAAAGATGCGCGCGGATATTGGAAAACAGCTATGCGCAATGGCAAGGAACTACTTGTCAATGATGAAAGCATCTCCCTTCTTCAGGCAGAGAATATGGCTTCCAACCCTGCAGGAGCACCCAAGATGGAGGAGCCGGCGCGTATGGCAGGTCTTGATAACGATGGGCGTTCTACCTTCCCCACTTTGGGAGAGCACCATTTCCCGGTTGTCCTTATCGAATTCAGCGACCGTCCTTACTCCGTGGCAAATCCTCACGAGGAGTTCTATAAACTCTGTAATGAAGAAAATTATTCTGATTATCAGGGCGTAGGCTCAATCAGGGACTTCTATATGGCCAGCTCCAACAATAAGTTCCAACCTATATTTGATGTCTACGGTCCGATCACATTACCCAAGACCGCGATCTATTATGTAGGCACAGGCAAGTATTCCCGCTACAACGAAGCTCTCAAATATGCAATGGAGACACTCGCAGCCCAAGGCGAGGATTTCTCAATCTACGACAATGACGGCGATGGTGTACTCGATTTCGTATATTTCTTCTATGCCGGCCACAGTCAGGCAGACACCGGCCGTACAGACTGCATCTGGCCTCATCAGAGCGATTACAGCTATTACGGCACCCTGAACATCAGCGGTAAGAAGTTCGGTCCTTACGCAACCTCTTCCGAGTTGCGTGGAACTCCTCCAAGGGGTGAGTCGCAACCTTATCTCGACGGTATCGGGTCATTCTGCCATGAGTTCGGACACGTACTGGGTCTTCCCGACCTTTATGATGCGCCAGCTCAGAATGGTACAAGTACCGTCCGCACTAAGACCCCCGGTGATTGGACTACTATGGACTCAGGCTGCTATAACCTGAATTCTACTTGTCCTCCCACTTTCAGCGCATACGAGCAGTGGCTCTGCAATTGGCTCGAATTTACCGATGACCTCTCTTTCAAGAACGAGGGCGTACACGGCAAACTTTATCCGATCGGGGATGACAACCGTACGGCTTATCGCATCCGGGTTCCGCGTGCAACCGGCAATGCTTTCCTAAATGAATATTATATTCTGGAAAACCGCGGAGGCGACAAATGGGATCGTGGACTCCCTGCTACAGGTATGCTCGTATGGCGTATCGATTACAAAAAGGCTACCTGGACTTCCAATAAGGTCAATACCGGAGGGGTATCCAACGTTGAGATCATTTCAGCTACCTCATCTGCCCGCACTCCGACCTATCCCGGTGCCGATGGACTCTTGACAGCGATTTATCCGGGCTCATACGGTGAGCTGATCCCCAAGAACGTCAATGACCTTTGGCGTTGCTATATCACCGGCATCAAGCAGAATAACGATATGAGCGTAGAGTTCGATTACAATGTAATCACCGACACTCCGAATGCCGTCACCATTATGCATGACAATCCCTTCCGTGATATCAATGACCCCCTCAGTGTAGTATTGCATTGGGATGCCCATCCGGATGCTGACGGATATATCCTGACTGTAACCCGTACTGATGCGCGCGGCACTACCCGCTATGTAGGTTACAATGAGACCAATGTAGGCAATCAGAATTACGTTGTTCTTCCAAAACTTACGGAGTCTGTACTTGACCAGACCTTCAAGGCATACGTACGTGTAAACGCAGGTATCCCTTCTTCGGAGATTTCAAATACAATCACTTTCTATCCGAAGGATCTTGAACTGAAGAATCCCGCTGAAAGCAGCATAGAAACCGTATTCGTTAACGATCTCGGTGTACGCGGTCTGCGCGGTGCTATCGAGGCTCCGGAAGAGGCTGTAGTTTACAACATGAACGGTCTCCAGACCGGTCGCACTGACCTCCCGGCAGGCATATATCTCGTAAAGGTTGGAGATAAAGTCTGCAAAGTAGCTGTACGATAACCCAAAAATCATATCTTATCGCGGTGTCGCTCCAATAGGTGACACCGCGATATTTTTTATCGCAATCCATCAAGCTCATGCAAGGGAGATTGCTGATTTTTTTATTAAATTTGCGGTATGCAAGAGAATTACGATATCCATGGGGAGTCCCGTACTCCCTCCGGGTCCGATAAAGATATAGAAAAGGCCCTGCGCCCGCTAAGTTTTGACGATTTCGCGGGTCAGGCTAAGATCACATCCAATCTCCGGGTGTTTGTCCAGGCAGCCCGCCAACGTGGCGAGTCCCTGGACCATACCCTTCTTCATGGCCCACCGGGATTGGGCAAGACTACCCTGAGCAACATCATAGCAAATGAGTTAGGAGTCGGATTCAAGGTTACCTCCGGACCGGTGCTGGATAAACCGGGTGATTTGGCCGGGATACTTATGTCGCTTGAACCTCACGACGTGCTGTTCATTGACGAGATCCATCGCCTTCATCCCATTGTGGAGGAATATCTCTACTCGGCAATGGAGGATTACCGCATAGATATTCTGCTGGATAAAGGTCCGGGGGCTAAATCGGTGCAGCTTACCCTCTCCCCCTTCACCCTCGTCGGAGCGACAACCCGCTCGGGTCTGCTGACCGCACCCTTACGTGCCCGATTCGGCATCAATTGCCATTTGGAATATTACGACCACGAGGTATTGAAAGGAATCGTGAAGAGGTCCGCGGCACTTTTGAGGACAGGAATATCCGAAGAGGCGGCCTTAGAGATTGCCCTGCGGTCGCGTGGCACGCCCCGTATCGCCAACTCTCTATTGAGACGTGTCCGTGATTTTGCAATGGTGAAAGGAAACGGATTCGTAGATATCGAAATCGCGCGTTTCTCACTCGAAGCCCTCAATATAGACCGCTTCGGGCTTGATGAGATAGACAACCGCATCCTGCTTACTATCATCGACAAGTTTAAAGGTGGGCCGGTCGGATTAACTACCATTGCCACCGCCTTAGGTGAGGATGCCGGGACTATTGAGGAGGTCTACGAGCCATTCCTGATAAAAGAGGGCTTCCTAAAACGTACCCCGCGTGGCCGCGAAGTGACCGAACTGGCATACCGACATTTAGGACGCACCCCAATCGGTACGCCGGATTCGCTTTTCCCTGATCTTTAACCCCTCGATCCGTTTCCGGATATTCGATCACTCTTATCCCTTAGCAAACATGGCCGGAATTAAAAGCCTGATGAAAGATACTGCCGTTTACGGCATGAGCTCTATTGTAGGACGGTTCCTTAACTGGCTCCTTGTCCCGCTATATGTTTACCTGTTCCCTGCTCAGGAGTATGGCATAGTGAGTTACCTGTACAGTTTCACGGCTGTAGCATTGGTAATTCTCAACTATGGCATGGAGACGGGGTTCTTCAGGTACGCTAATAAGGAAAAGGATCCAAAGAGTGTATATCGCACAGCCTTGATGTCCGTCGGAGCCACATCTCTGCTGTTCATACTGCTCCTCTCGGTATTGATACATCCCATTTCCAATGCCATTCTGCTCCCTCGTCATCCGGAGTATGTCTGGATGTTAGGGTTCACGGTTGCTTTGGACGCTTTTTCAAACATTCCTTTCGCCTGGTTGAGATTCAGCAATCGTGCCTGGCGCTTCGCCTGGATCAAGATGCTTAATGTCGGGATCAATATACTGCTGAACCTGTTTTTCTTGCTTTTGTGTCCTAAACTGAATCATTCCGCGCCGGGTTTGATATCATGGTTCTACGCTCCCTTCGGTGGTGAGGAGTTCGGAGTGGGGTGGATTTTCCTCGCGAATGTGATTTCGACGGTCTGCGTCCTGCTATGCCTGCTGCCGGAATTGCGTTACGCTGTTAGAGGTGTCTTCAGCAAACGGATACTACGCTCGATGCTCTCCTACTCCTGGCCACTTCTGATATTGGGAGTAGCCGGTGTACTCAGTCAGAATATGGGGCAGATCCTTATTCCATATATCTTCAAAGGTGAGCCGGAAGCTGCCCGTACTATGGTTGGTTTGTATGGCGCCAACATAAAGATCGCCATCGTGATGGTAATGTTCGCCCAGGCGTTCCGGTATGCATACGAGCCCTTCATATTCGCCAGGGCCAAATCGGAAGGGGAAGACAAGCGTGGGGCATACGCAGACGCGATGAAGTATTTCCTGATTTTCGGTCTGGCGATTTTCCTGGGGGTCATGTATTACCTGCCCCTTTTGAAGCATTTTATTTCCCCCTCCTATTGGCAGGGACTGGCGGTGGTACCGATAATGATGGCAGGGGAACTTTGTTTTGGTCTTTACTTCAACCTCTCTCTATGGTATAAGTTGACAGACCGCACCCAATGGGGTATGATACTTTCCTTATTATGTTTCGTAGTTATGTTAGGGCTTAATTTATGGCTGATTCCCATGATTGGGATACCCAATGGCTATATAGGGTCAGCCTGGGCCGCGTTAGGCGCGTACGCGCTTGTAATGGTGATCAGCTGGATTTTAGGACGCCGTTACTATCCCATCCCTTACCCACTGAAGACAATGGGAGGATTCGTAGTGTTAGCTGCTCTGCTATGGTTTACCGGAGAGTGTCTGTTATGGGAAAACGCTATGTGGCTCACATACATCTTCCGCGGCCTCCTGTTAGGGCTCTATCTCCTGGCAATCATCCTGGCCGACCCCAACCTGCGCCGCCGTCTCCACCGCTAACCCTCATAATACAAAAAATGCGCCCCCTCGATCCTTCCGACCAGAATATATAACGAGTCTTACTATTATTATCTGGAATATCTGGAACCCACTGTTTCACAACAGCAGTGAAGGATTGTCAAGGGGGCGCTATCAACTCGAGCTCTCATTGAACGATTCCAATGAGCCGAGCCCACTAACCAAAAAATTTATAGTCTTTTACTTCGGTCAATTTTCGAGTTAATTAGACAGTGTTTTTAGAAGATTACTTTTTTCCCATTTCGAATGTAGATGCTTCCAGCTTGCGGTGCGGTTACCTTCCTTCCCATAAGGTCATATAATGGAGCCTCATCCCGGTTACCGTATATAGACTCCACCTTTACCGAGGGATTGGGGAACTCGTCTGTCTCGACGATGTTGGTGAAATATTTCCAAATTTGGCTTCCACGGTAGCTCTCAGAGCAACCAATCGGTACATAGAGAGTAGCTCCCGCAACATCCGGCTTAGTGAAGACCTCCTGATAAGGAGTAGAGGAGCCATAGACCGGGTCATCCTCATATTCAGGTGCGATGGTAGCCTTGCAATATACAGACTTCAGACCGACATACCATAATGCCTTGCCCCGGATGTACTTTAGGGTAGATGGTAAACAGATAGTCTGGAGTCCCTCCTCCCGGTTCATGCCGGCCATATATAAGGCGCTCCAGCCGATTGTCTCAAGACCTTCGTTGAAGACTATCCCCTCAAGGTCATACAGCATGCTCAAGGCACTCTCCTCGATAACCGAACATGAAGGGGGACAAGTAAACTGTTTCAAGGAGGAAGCTCCGGTAAGAAGTTCTTTCGGCAGTGAAGTGAGATTCTCCGGAAGGGTGATCTCGGTAAGGTCCGCCATGTAACCCAATGCACATTCACCTAATTCCAGACAGTTCTCGGGAATAGTGAGCGAGGAGATTGCGGTGGCTCGGAAAGCCAGATCCTCAATTGCTTCCAGATCTGACGGCAATTCAATATCGCACAGTGAAAAGCAGTTGAAAAAAGCTCCGTTCCCGATCCTTTTCAAGGAGTGAGGTAAGCCCGGTGCAAACGATAGACTTACGCAATTGGAGAATATGCCATTCGGTAGAGTCTGTATCCCCTCCGGGATGGTTAATTGACAATCCAGTTCTGAGTTATCGCAGAACGCGTCAGAACCTATCTCGGTTACTGTCGAAGGAATGTTTATCTGCTGGCAATAGATTTTCTTGAAGGCCTGAACCCCGATGCTGACAAGGCCTTCGGGAAGTATGATTTGCCTTATCCGGGGTCTGGGGCCTTCGTTATATGGTATATCCTGAGCCGTATCATAGAAAGCCTGAAATGGAATGGCATTATTCTGGATTTGGGCTTCTCCAAGATCCAGTAGTTCCAGTTCATGGGCGGCTGCGAAATCCCTGAGGGCAGTAATGTCATCAGAGTCTATGGGGCCGGAAACATAGATAACGTTAGCCTCCTGATTGTCAGCCAGCAGTCCTGCGACTTCTCCATAGCTTGAAGTTACTATATTGAGTGGAATCTGCTGATCCTCAGGAACAGCTTTCATCGGACCGTAGTTTATAAGCTCCAATAGACTTTCCCGGAGCATGTGGGCGTCCGGAAGATTCCCAAGATTTTCAATCCGGATCAGATTCTGATTCGCACGGTCAAGGATTCCCTCGCTCCGGCTGTTGGAGGATGCGAAAATAGGAATGATTC
Organism: uncultured Sangeribacter sp.; assembly: GCA_964553075.1. Classification (GTDB taxonomy): domain Bacteria; phylum Bacteroidota; class Bacteroidia; order Bacteroidales; family Muribaculaceae; genus Lepagella. The sequence goes on from CAZKJP010000026.1 coordinate 10,209, forward strand.
CTAAAGTCACCATCAAGGAAGCGGTAATTAATCTTTTCATAAATCTATGCTTTTAAAGGTGGAAGAAATTAATGGAAACCGGATTTAAGAATGGAGGCGGTGCTTTCACCTCCATTCTTAAAAGGTTGTTTTATTTTGCTCATATCGGTATGATTTTAAGTGTTAGGGTTTATTCGCGGTCGCTTAAACCTAATTTCCGGTAGCAAAATTAGTAGTCCCAATTCTGAAATGCAAGAAAAATAGCAAGAAAAACGCCTAACTTTCCTTAGACTTTAAGTCAAAATGGGTACTGTAAATCAGCGAGTTACAGAAGTCTAAATTTATTATTTTTAGACTTTTGTAACTTATTGAAAGTCAAGGTAATACAAATAGCTAAAAATCAAAAAGTCTAAAATTTTCTTTGCAATTGGGCAAAAAAATGGTGGATACACCGAAAAAAGTGTGTCCACTGTTATTATAGATATGGTTCGTAAGGCGCTCTCCGTTCAGGATCCAGAGCCATGATCTTTTTCTTAATACGTTTCTTACGGCTGTAGACGTTATGGATCGTTTCATCTATAATGTTTGCTATAGTAGCACGTGGCATCCCGGCGACAAGCATCATGAAAAGCTGGTAATCCACTTCCTTAAATTTCGGCAAGTCCGCACGCAGACGTTTTATGAGATCGTCTGAGGTGGCATTGACCTCCTCCTCAAGACGCAGTAGGGCATCCTGATTCATACCAAGAGAACCTATCAAGGCCTTGGCCATTTCCTCTGTTCCATCCGAGATTCCCTGACTCTTCTTTTTTCTGCTTTTCCTGTCGAGTTGGGAAAATAATTTCGACTGGGAGAGGAAAAGCTCAAGTTTTTCCTTTTTCAGTAAGTTGTTATCGTTAGTTGTCTCCTTTAATTGTTCAGAAAGGGCTAAGATAGCCTCTTCTTTTTCCCTCTTTTTCCTGCGGGCCTGAAGGATGAGGAGAGCGATGACACCCCCCATTGCAATTATGCCCAGGATCATGGCTGCTATTGTCAGCCATAGCCTTTCCTGCCTCAGTTCCGCGGCCTGATCTTGCAGCTGATAATAATCCCTGATTATTGTGTTAAACTGACGGCTCATCCCTTCGGTGAATTGACGTGAAGCGATACTGTCTATACGCTGCATCTCGCGGTTGGCACCGCGCAAATCACCCTTTCCCATCGATAGCAGGGAGCGAATCTGGCTTTTCCGTCCCTCGTTCCCTTCTTCTTGAATCATGGACAGCAAATGCTCAGCTGCCGCGGGGTTTCCGGTCTGGACAAGTGCCAGACTATAATTCAGGGAGTCCTGAGTATCTGCAAACCCGTCGGCTGTGATGGATTCCAGTATCAGGAGTGCGTTCTCATACCTGTCTTGCAGCAGGTAATCGGTAACCTCCACCTGAGAGGCAAGATGTAGCAAGTGAGGATTCTCATGAGCCAAGGCCGAGTCCTTGACCTGCGCTACCACCTCCATGGATTCTTCAGGCATGAAAGAATTGCACAGTGCGGATGCCAGATCATTGAGAGCGTAGTCTATATAGGGTTGTCTGCCGCTTTTGGTTATGTACGTCACTTCATCGCGTGCCGCCTCTACGGCGTCAGCGCGGTTGAAGTTCTCGCCGTAGATATCTGACATCCCTCTGGAGGCCATCCCGGCCCAGAAATCCATCCCCTCTTTCCAGGCGAGTTCCTTAGCTTTGAGAAAACTGAGGAGAGCCTCGGGGAACCTGCCGTTCCGCTGGCGGACTACTCCCTGGTAATATGTAGCAATGGTCAGACGGGGATGGTCATTATGGGAGGAGAAGAAGTCCACGGCAGCTGAGATGAGCGAGTCGTTAGTCGGGAACAATTGGTTTTTCTCCTGCGCTTGAGTCATCAGCATACCGTAAAGAGCCTGATCGGCTTCTCCGGATATGGATTCGGAGGGAATGGAGTCAAGGATCAGGAGAGCCTGTCCCACCTCATCATTTATCAGTCGCTCTGCCTCAAGCAGATCCGGGTTGCTCGGACGCGAGCAACCTATGGCCAAAACAGCTATCAGAGGGAGTATGAGATAGAAAAACTTTTTCATCTACTAAGCTATATCAGCTCAAAGACTGGGTCTACGTCAACTATCAGTTGACCCTTGCAACATCGATTATCTCACTTAACTGAAGACCCGTTAAATCCGCGATCTCAGAGTCGGTCATACCCTTTGAACGCATTGCCTGAATAATCATATTCATTCCTTTTGCCATTCCTTTCTCAATTCCTTCTGCAAAGCCTTCATCGTGAGCAGTTTTTTCTACTGCATAATTATCCCTATACGCTTTCAAGGATTGCTCGTAACTTAGCTGCGCCGCTGCGTTAAGGTTAGCGAACTCTGCTACGCTGCTCAGCTTCTGAAATATTTTGTTCCCGTTTGGTCGGGTGAAAGTTATCGATTCCATATTCTCAAGATTTTTAATTATATACAGCCATTGATCCAGATCTGTTTTACAATCCTCGGGATTTTTCTTTACCAAGGGTAATTTGAGGAAGAACATCCTCATCTTGTCCGTGAACACCTCGTGTGTCCGGAGGTTGGTCAGGCCGATCTCTTCGAGGATACTCTTTCCCTTATCCTCTCTCCAGTCGAAATTCATGAAGAAAATCCCTATTGCCCCGTCAAGTTGATAATCCCATTCTTCCCTTTCTGACCCTGCTTGGCAATGTCCGAAGATAGGTAATATAAGGCACGTTCACGGAAATGGGCTTGGAATCGGTTCTGCATCTCGACGACGAAATGCCGGCCATCGGCAGTAGTACAATGCACATCATAGATCAAAGCTCTGTCATCAGGCTTGAGATGGCGGTCTTCAGTTGGATCAAACTTGACGTCCACAATCTTGTCTTTAGGTTTGAGAAGGACATTCAGGAAATCAATTAGTAAATCTTTGTTAGCCTCCTCTCCAAAGATAAGTTTGAAACCGAAGTCTGTCAAGAGGTTTATGTAGCGGGAAGTGGGCTTCATCTGTGGGGTGTTTGATTAGATAACGGGATGAGGTAACATCCCTTGCACAAATATACAACTAAATTTACATTAATACAAGCGTTTTTGAATCTCCATCTCCAAATTTGGGAGGTAGAGTAAAGCAACTTTTTTATTTGAGAATGCAAACCCCTATTACCCTCTTTAAGTATTCCTTTGTGGTGTAACAGTGGCTCACTTTTTAAACACAACACCCCAACTCTTTGGAAATCAAGAAGTTGGGGTGTTTTGTTGGTTGTCTTACCAGGATTCGAACCTGGACAGGCAGAACCAAAAACTGCAGTGCTACCATTACACCATAAGACAATCCTTACGGAAGCAACAGCTGCCCTAAGGAGGGCGCCACTAACTTCCACTCTGCAAAGTTACAAAAAATTTTCTTCCCATCCAAATCAAATTCAAAATCACTGCCAGTTAGAGACCGAATAAGAGGATATGAATAGTTAAGTCGATTCAATTTCGATGGCGTTTCCAGCGGCGGTGGCTCCAGAGCCAGTAGGCCGGGTCGCGTTCTATCGTATTCTGAAGCATCCGGAAATAAGTCTCAGTAATTAGTCTTTCCGGCTCTTTGGCCGCGTCATCCGTGATCAGTACAAATTTCCCAGTATAATAACCGCGGCGCTCCCTGCGCATGTCAATGTAATAGACCGCGCAATGTAATTTCCGGCTGATACGTTCCGGGCCATTCATTACCGGGGTATCATGGTGCAGAAATTCTATCCATTCATGAATGGCATCCGAGCGCGGCGATTGGTCGGCTATGTAACCGGTAACGCTCGCCTTCCCATCCCTTTTCCATCCCAACAACACTTTCAATGTGTCATTCATCGGAATACTCGTCGCATCATATTGGGAACGCAAATGCAGGAATGCCTTATTTGCCGCACGGTTATGCAACACATGATAAATCTGTCCACACTCCGCCCCCTTGGGGAAATGCAAAGGCAAAGAAGAGACCCATTCCCAGTTGCAATAATGCCCCAACAGCAGCGACACGTTCTGACCATTACGGAGACGTTCGGATACCTCATCTATATTCTCAAACCGCATCCGACTGCTCATAACCTCAGGCGACATCCGCCCCATCTTCATAGTCTCCAGAAAATAATCCGTCAAGAAACGGTAAAACTTCTTCCGTATCCTCTTTATCTCCTCCCGGCTCTTATCGGGAAATGAACTGGACAGGTTGGCCTCTACAACCTTACGGCGGTATCCTATAAGGTCATCGGCTATCCAACTGAGAAAATCAGACAAAAGGTATAGTAGCCGGAACGGCAACAAAGCCACGGCCCCAAACGCGAGCCGAAGCAGTATATATTGCACTTTCTCCCCCATAGTAAACGGTGTATGCAACTTATAGGCCTTAACCTTCTGAGATTGGCCTTTAGCAGCATTACTCTCCCCTTGACTATCACTTGAATGTCCCATCTTTCTCTAATATCACCTTTAAAGACTGCAAATTTAATCTAAATCCTTCCTACCCTCCCTATAATCGGAGAAAAATATTTATCTTTGTAGTTGATTCCCGTGTGTATGCCTGCTCATAAGCTGGAATACCTGAACTTACATGACATCCGGGACACCTAAGCGTCGCTTATATTAAATGAAAGATTTTTTTCTCTTTATAAAACGTTTCGCAGCGCCCTATAAATGGACGCTCGTGCTCAGCATTGCCCTCAATATCCTCTCGGCGATAATGACCCTCTTCTCATTCATGTTCATTATCCCGATCTTAGAGGTACTTTTCGGCATCTCTACCAAAACCTACGAACACATACCGCTCGAAGGGCATCCCCTCAAGGGATGGTGGGACATAGCGGTCAATAACTTCTACTACTACATCACCCAGCTATCCAGCGCCTACAGTCCGGCAGCCACTCTCGGTTTCTTAGGCCTGATCCTGGTTTTCATGACCATGCTCAAGGTAGGCACCTCATACTTCAGCGAATATTTCACTATTCCAATGCGAAACGGCGTAACACGCGATATACGCAACGCCATGTATGAGAAAGTCCTTACCCTGCCAATCGGATTCTTCACCGTAGAGCGCAAAGGTGATATCATGGCACGTATTACGGGCGATGTCGGGGAAGTAGAGAACTCCGCTCTCTCTTCCATATATGCGGTTTTCAAATACCCGATCCTCATACTCTTCTATCTGGTAGCTATGATAGTAATCAGCTGGCAGATGACCCTGTTCGTACTGATAGTCCTCCCGGTAATGGGATATATCATGGGACGCATAGGCAAGAAACTGAAAGCCCAGTCCCTTGAGGTACAGCAGACGGTCGGGGAAATGCTGAGCACAACCGAAGAGACCCTCGGAGGACTGCGTATCGTAAAAGCATTTAATGCTGAAGACCAGATGAACCGACGCTATAAGAGCGAGACGGAACGCCTGCGCCGGTATGCAACTCGCATGTCGCGCCGTCAGGCTTTGGCCCATCCGGTCAGTGAGCTGCTCGGCACTTTCGCAATAGCCTTGGTATTGTGGTTCGGCGGAAACCTTATTCTCGAAGGCAACACCTCCCTTGACCCGGCCCGATTCATCTATTATCTGGTGATATTCTACTCCCTCATAAACCCGGCCAAGGAATTGACTAAGACCGGATATACAGTCCAGCGCGGTATGGCATCTCTCCAGCGTATAGACAAGATCATGAAGGCTGAGAACCCGATCAAGGATCCGGCTAATCCTATTGAGATTCCCAAATCTGAAGATGGCAAAGGAAGCATCAACTTGAAAAATGTATCCTTCGCCTACAATCCCGATAAACCGGTGTTGAAAAATATCAACTTGGAGGTACCGGAAGGACAGACAGTGGCCATCGTAGGACAATCCGGGTCAGGCAAGACTACCTTAGTCGACCTGATCCCGCGCTTCTGGGATACTCAGGAAGGGAGCGTCGAGATAAACGGCCATGATGTAAGGGAATACCGCGTCCACGATCTCCGCTCGCTCATGGGAAACGTCAATCAGGAGGCTATCCTATTCAACGACTCGTTCTATAATAATATAGCTTTCGGTGCGCCCAATGCTACCCGTGAAGAAGTGGAGAGAGCGGCCAAGATAGCCAATGCCCATGACTTTATCATGGATACTGAATTTGGATATGATACCAAAGTGGGCGACCGGGGATGCCGCCTTTCAGGAGGGCAACGCCAACGTATCAGCATCGCTCGCTCTATTCTTAAGAATCCACCGGTACTAATTCTCGATGAGGCTACCTCTGCTTTGGATACAGAAAACGAAAGAGTGGTTCAGGAGGCCCTGGACCGGCTGATGAAGGATCGGACCACGATTGTCATCGCCCACCGTCTATCTACGATTAAGAACGCCGACAAAATATGCGTAATGCATCAAGGCGAGATCGTCGAAGAAGGGACTCACGATGAACTGATGGCCCTGAATGGCTATTACCACCGCCTGGTTTCAATGCAGAACTTAGGCGGCACAAAACAATAACGACCAAGCTTTAATGACTCTTATGTCTGAAGAAGAAAAAAATATCGACAATGGGGGAAAATCCCCGGATCAGCAATGGGCTGAAAAATTAGGAGTACCTTTCAACGAGGATCGGAATCAGGTGCCACCACCCGTACCCTCTTCAGATCCAAATAATCAGGTACCCCCACCCCAGCCTCCGCGCAATCCGGCTCCCCAACCTCAGAACCAGGCTCCCCAGCAACCGCAGCGTTTCTCGGGTTTCCCTTTGCGCAACTCTCCGGTAGAAATTTCGGAACCGATGCCCCCAACTTACCTTGTATGGAGCATCCTATGCACCCTGCTTTGCTGTTTTATTCCCGGAATAATAGCGATCTTCTTTTCCTCGAAAGTCAGTTCACGATACTATGCCGGGGATATGGAAGGAGCTCGCAAAAGCTCCCGCCGCGCTGAGATATGGATTATCGTATCCTTTGTACTCGGGATGCTGACCAACACCCTCTATATTCCTCTGATGATGGTCAGCGGCAACTGATCTGTCACATATAATACGTTTACTTCCCATGGCCGACGAGAATCTACCGCCCCCATACTCCCCGCGTAAGCAGGGCCGTTTATGGATCATAGCCGGTCTGATAGCATTGGCTTTGGGATTCATATATTATTTCGCAGACCCAGGCTCATGCCGTTTTATGCCGCGGTGTCTGTTTCATACGCTGACGGGCTGGGATTGTCCCGGTTGCGGTGCCCAAAGGATGGTCCATGCCTTAGCTCACGGGAACCTCAGCGGGGCCTGGGAATCGAATCCCTTCATACTCTGTATGCTGCCTTTGATCGGCATAGGGATTTGGGGAGACTTGCGACCGGGATGGGCCAGACGTTTCTTCTATCATCCCCTCACGGTCAGGACTCTGATTTTGGCCATAATACTCTGGGGATTACTCCGCAATCTCCTCTGAAAAATCAATCTCTTACCCCCTTATTCTATATACATCAGACTCTTATTTATTCACCTTTATACTAATCTACTATGAAAATTTATCCTACAATTTTCTTAGGTCTTTCGGCCCTTCTCTTAGGAGCCGGGACTTCCGGAGCTGCCACCCCGGTCAAGGTCGAGGCGGTCCCCGGACTGGAGACCCTCACACTCCTTGACAAACAGGAACTTCCGAACGGAATGAGTCTTCAGACTCTGCGCGACTCCCGCGGACGCATCTTCCGCCAGCGTGTCGGCAAGGGACAGATGCCTAAACCATTGGCTGAATCACCACTCAAATCCATTCGGAAGGCTCCCGCTGAAGTTACTTTCTACGAAGGATTTGAGGACTACGAGGCGAGTCTCGGCCTAAATTGGATTCCGGAGGGATGGACCAAGATCAATACCGAAGCTCATATTCCTACTGAAGAGGCTATTTCCCATAACATCAACAACTCCTGGTACGTCTACTATTCTTCTGACTTCTATCAGGAGATGACTACCGACGGAGAGTCGGAGGCCTTTATCCATTTCCCGTACGCTGGTGGATATGGCTCGAGCGATGCTCCGGCCGATGAATGGCTGGTATCCCCTTCCATTACCTTAGGGGATGACGAGGTGCTTCAGTTCCTGCATCAGGGAGACACTTTCTCGGTATGGAATTTTGATTGGACCACCATGGATTTCAATTTCGACCAGCTCGATTGCAATATGCTGGTGATGATCACTACCGATGATGGTCAGAATTGGACCCAAATCTGGGACTACGCTATGGATACACTCAGCGATAAAAGCTGGAGTTATCTCTATAATACCGAGATGTCATATTTCCCTTACGAGGTTTCCTTAGCCGATTACGCCGGCGAGACTGTTAAAGTCGCTTTCCGCTACATCAATGTCGGCGGACGCGCCGGCAATTCCATGATGATCGATGGCGTTACGGTAAAGAAAGCCGGAGCTGTAGAAGAGGAAGGCTGGAATTATCTTGGCATGGGCTCCATGGCTGACGGATGGGTAACCCCCGGACTTACAGAAGATGTAAATGCCTTCTATAATCCTACCGATTATGTTTTTCCGGTCATGATTTCCCAAAGCACAGAGCAACCGGGCCTTTACAAGCTCCATTCCCCCTATACCTCATCCCTCTTCCCGTTTGTTGGACTTAATGGTAATACTGAACCTTACGACATAATTATCGATGCCACGGATCCGGAGTTCGTTTTGGTCTCCAACCAGATCTCTGGCTTTGACCATAACAATCCGGGTAACAAGGCCCAACGTTATGCCGCTCCCTATTATATCTCAAATCAGGCACAGTATTTTTACGATGAGGGAAATTCTCGCGATGCCATAATCAGCTATGGATATAATTCCACCTTCGATGCGGAGACCGGACGTATAACCATCAATTACCCATGCTACGGCCATGAGACCGATAATGGCCTTGACATGGGATACTCCTGCAGCGGCACCGAGAATTATCCTTGCGAGATCACGCTCCCGGCCGGCGAACCGCTTCCGGAATGGGAATCAATCGGTTTCGGTACCTACGAAGATGGCTTCATTACCCCCGGGTACTTGGGGAATCCGGCTGAATATCGCTGGCAAGTCGAGTTCTTTGCCAAGAGCGATGAGCCCGGAATCTACATGATGAAGAATCCCTATACCTCAGAGGCTTCCGCTCTATACGAGTTTAATGCGGTAGAGGGATCAGATGTGATGATCAAGATCGATGCAAGCAATCCGGATATGGTTTATCTTGTACCTCAATACTCCGGATTCACCGGCTATGACGCAGGCGAGTTATTCCCCTACTATATAGGCAACTTCGCCGGCTACTATTATCTTGCCGGGTATCCTAAGGATTACATCGAGGAGATGATAGGTGATGATCCTGAATATGGAGATAAGATGACCAATGATATCATCACAATCAACACTCCGATCTTCGGCTCAGACGCAGGAGATTATTTCGGATACCAATGGCAGGACCCGGAAGGGAATCTACTGAATTGGCCGGCCAAGATCTACCTGCCTACCGCTCAGCAGCCGGGTCCCGTGAGCGTTAAAGGCATCAACGCTTCAGAGGAAGGCCAAACCCTCTATTTCAATCTTCAGGGTCAACCTCTCAATTCCAAACCCACTCACGGCCCATGGATAGAGATCTCCGGCTCAAAAGCCGAAAAGCACCTCCGCTAATTCCTATTACGGAATTAGATATATTCAAAAAATGAGAGCGAGTCAACAGCGACTCGCTCTCGTTTTATTGAGTTTTAATTCAGATTTACTAATTATGTTAGCAGACCGTCGGAAGTCCTTATTTTACCACAACCTTGAAGGTCTTAGCTGCAGTCTTGACCATATAGATGCCAGGTGCAACCGAGATTGTCTCGCTGTCAGATACCTTCTTGGAAGTTATAATCTGACCGGCAGCATTCACTACCATCAGTTCCTCACCACCGAATCCACTAACGAAGATTCCACCTTTCAGACCGGCTACAGCCTTATAATTGCCTGCGGCTGCCTCTACCCCAACCTCAGGATCATGCTTGATAACGTATGAATCCAACAGGGCGATGCTTGAGCTGCCGCTTACGAAGTCAAATACCAATTTGACATCTACCCAATTCTTATCTACAAAGTTAGCAGGAAGAGCGAAGCTATGTTTAACCCAGCCAAGGTTAGTTGCCGGAAGTTCTACTTCACCGATTACCACATACTCATCCATTCCGTAAGTAGTAGCGATGACCTGAATGGTGCAGGCGCTCGGAGCAGTGAAGGTTGTGATGCTTACGGCCGGAGCTTCGATACCTACAGTCGAGAATTTAGGCAGACCTACATACGAGTCACCCTTATTGAAGCTGGTATGGCCATAGAGAGCATATCCGCTTTCCGATTCGAGACCATCAACAACCGTAGAGGGCTCAACCATACTCCACGTCGGCGCGTACTCTGAATTATAGGAGGTAGCAAGAGTTACTGGAGTGTTATGGAGCTGTCCGTCAGCGAAATCCTCTGTCATCGGGAGATCGTAGGGCTTACCTAATACCACTCCGATAGAGGAGATTGAAGAACCGGAATTGAGGCCATTATAGCACTGTACACCAAGACGGAGGAACGCCTGAGGAGCGGTAGTAGAATATTCATATATCCCGCTCAGCTGATCTGTAACGTCAATCTGATACCAGTCTTCATCCTCCTCATCCCATTCCCAGAGGTAGTAATCGATACCGCCGGGATTTACATTACCACCGTTCACACCCTCGGTAACAGCTTCCCAAGTAATGGTAACCGATCCATTGTCCTCGCTTACGGTGTAACCGGTGATAACCGGGGCTTTAGGAATATCCAGACCGCAGTTCACATTAGCAAATGCCGGAAGACCTTCACCGATCTCATTTGATACCTTAACAGTAATCTGAGTTATTCCTTCCGGACATTCGAGCTCTACTGAAGCAGCCTGTCCCGGAGTACCGGTAACTTCCTTAGACTCAGCACCGCTGGTAACAGTTGCAGTCAGGACCTGGTCAGCCGGCAGGGGCTGGTTGACCATATTGACAGCCGGGAAAGTGAAGTCAACTACAGCATTCAGAGCGCCGGTGATATTTCCTGTAGCAGTCAGATCCGTTACCTTACCCGGGACATCTACAGACATATCACTTTCTTTCAGCTCTATGCGAGTGATATAGAGGGCATACATGTTCTTAGCAGAAGTACAATGTACTCCCATATAGTAGCGACCGGCTTCAGGCACGGCGAACACACCGCTAACCGGTGTAACATTCGTAGTCTGCAACCCAGTCTCGTTAAGAGCCTGGATTGTCATACCCTCTACCGAACGTTCCTTGCCCAGCATTACCTCGAAACGCTCCTCGAAGCTTGTACTCTCGCATTTTGCGTATACTGTCACCTCATAAAGTTTCTCAGCACTCGGTATATCTATCGGATAAGTTATGAACCAGTCATCGGCAGCACTGCTACTGTTATAGGAATACTTCATCCCTTCAGTACCATTGTAATTGGTATATGACCAAGTATGGTTATCTCCGTTAGCATCTACGATATCGAGCAACGATGCTACTGTAGAGTTGATAGCCATGTCCATGGGAAGAGTATAGCAGAAATCCGAACCAGGTACAATCTCAAGTTCGATGTCAGCCGAAACTCCATACAGTTTCTCACCCTCATCCAGTACATACGGAGTAGCAGTAATGACATGGCCTCCCAATGACAGGTTGGTGAATGGGAGCTCGATCTCTTCTCCGGCTGTTCCTTCTATTGACTCTTCGCTGTAAGCGATATCACCATCGATCATAACGTCAGCATAGATCGACCCCTGAATTTCATTTCCTCCGATATTGTAAGTCGGCATTGTCAATTTGATGGTACCGTCCCCACCGTCGAATACCGGATCGGAAAGGGTAGCGCCTTGAGGTATTAGGTCATTAACTTTATTGACCGTGATATCCTGAACAAACACGGAGTTGCGGTAAGGCATAGAAACAACGTGGAAACCAACAAAAATCGGCTCTCCGGCTGTATGGGTAAACATAGCGCTCTCTCTTACGAACTCATCGGAAGTCTTGAGGGCCATATTGCTCCAGATGATATTCTCAGACAGATCCTCTATATCTGCCGATGAAGCAACCGCTACCTCCAGACCTTCTATATCCCATTTTGTGCCAACCAGGAAGCTGACTTCCATGGCGCCGCCTTCTGTTCCATCGTAGGCAGGCAGGATCAACCAGTCGTCAGCCTGCTTGGAGCTGCTATAATAATACCGGAATGCAGCGTCATATACACGCTTACTCGGGATATTCTCTGTCTGATAATTCCATGTCTGGCCATCATCATTAGCATCTTTTATCTCACACCAAGAGAAATCATCCTCATCCGGGGCTATTACAAATCCTAAGGGAAGGTATTCCGGTTTAAACTTCGTAAAGCGATGACTTACATTATAAGGCTCGGATGATATAGTCTCGCCATCTACCTCTACGTATGCCACTACACTAAATTCAAATACTCCATTGCCGGGAACTGTGAAGTTTATCACCTTTTCCTCGCCCGGTAGTCCGGTTACGGAATCAATAGCATCGCTTTGACCTTTGTAATAAACAGTAGCCCCTACGGTGCCTTGAATATCATAACCACCATAATTCTTGGTGGGCAACTTGATCGTCATGGTAGCCTGATCTATCACTGATGTGATAGTTGCCTCGGGTTGGTTAGGCTGATTGTCGTCAAGCTTGACAATTTTTATCTGCTGAATCGCTGCCCAATACATATTGGCTTTCGAGCAGCCATATAATCCTATATTATAATCTCCGGCTTCTTCAACAGAGAATACATCTTCATACTCAACCCATGCGGTATTTTGATATTCAGTCTGCTCGGCAATGACCGTAGTGTAACTGTCGATATCCGTACCTTTTCCAAGACAGATCTTAAAGCTCTCCTTGTAACTTGCAGTCTTACACTTATAGGAAAGCTTGAAAGAACCCTGCGGAAAACTAATGGTGGGCAAGATACACCAGTCATCGCCCGCATTTGTACTGTGATAATTGAACTTGAAACTACCTCCATCCTCTGTGTTATGTGTCCAAGTCTTGTTGTCCTGATTGGCATCGATGATGGTACATTCCATGAATTGGTCAGTCGTTGGCTGGAATTCAAATGGAATGCTGTAAGTCTCTCCTTCTGCCAGGACACGTGCCGGAGGGGTCAGTCTTTGTCCGAGCTTCTTCAACGTTAGAGCCGGATTCTGGCGTTCAGCGTCCTGGGGTACCAGCCCCTTTTCCTTGACATTCTCCAGTCCATAGGCGGTGAGACCTATAGCAGCAGCAAGAACACCAAGACAAATTGTCATTCTTTTTGCCATTTTATAAATTTTTGGTTAGTGAGTAGATTAATCTCTTGGTAACTTACAAGAGATAAGAAAGTGCTAATTTAAGAATTAAGTTTAATATTTACAAATATTTACAATAAAAAGGGACTGTATCAATTGTTGATACAGTCCCCATTTTAATTGGTTGCCAGCTTTAGCTGGCGTAATTTACTTTACTTTACCACTACCTTGTAGGTCCTATCTCCGACTCTTACAAGATACATACCCGCCGGTACCGGCACCATATCGGTGTCTTCAGCCTTGAGCGCCTGGATTACATGGCCGCCCATAGTGTAAATGCTGACCTGCTCACCTGCGAAACCGCTCAGACGGATAGCTCCGCGAAGACCGGCTACACTGCCGTTGATAGACTTCGTTGCACCAACTCCGACTGAAGGAGAAGTCACTGTAACTTTCTGGCAGAACAGATTATACTGACCTTTCTCTGAAATACAGTGGATACCTACATAGTACTTACCCGTAGCAGGAACTACTATCTTATTTCCGTAATCTTCAAAACTGGAATTATTAGCAATAACTGTAGTATCCATTACCTGTATATTCATACCGGCCGCGCTCTGAGTTTCACCGATAAATATCTCTACTCTCTCAGGCCACATAGAGCTATTGGCTTTCAGAGCTACCTGAATATCATATTCCACATTGGCAATGGGGAAATTGATAGCCGGAGTTATAAGCCAGTCATCGGCATCATTGTCATCAGTATAAGTGTAACGGAAGCAATCCCCTGACGGATAAAATTCCCAAGTACGGTTGTCATCATTAACATTTTCAACTACACATGCATCCAACATATCCTGAGTAAAGACGATATTCGCCGGAATCTCATAGCAATAGTCTGCCGGCATCTTTACGCGGAAGCTGGTAGATACCTCGCGGCTCGCATATCTTTCCTCATCTACGATCCGATATGCAGAGGCTGTAACCTCGTGTTCACCCATAGCAAGATCCTCAAACCCGAGAATAATTGTCTCACCCGGATTACCGGATACTTCCTGACCATAAGGTTCGCCGTCAATTGTTACCTCGGCATAGATTGTTCCTTCCATAGTCTGGTTGGCTACATTCAACTCCGGAAGAATAAGTTGTACGGTTCCGTTTCCACCATTGAACTCAGCTTCACCAAATTCAGGAACTAAGGGAACATTGTCACTGGAAGCGTTGAGAGTCAGATCCTGGAGGAAGGCTGTACCGGTAGCTCCTTCACTATGGATATGGAAAGCAATGTAGAAGGTCTCTGCCGGAGCGGGGAAATATGCGTCTTGACGTACAAATTTATCATAGGTGCAATACTCATCCAAAGACCAAACAATATTCTGCTCTAAGGACTCAATATCGGGGGTCAGACTAACTGCCATCTCGAGGTTCTCTTTCATAGACTTAGTTCCGAACAAGAATGAGAACAAGCCTACTCCGGTCTCAACACCTTCGAATGCCGGCAGAACCAGCCAGTCATTGGAGCCGCCGCTATAACCGGAATTGTAACGGAAGGCCTTGGAAGCCTCCCCACCTGTGGGAAGACCTGCTCCATAAAGATCCCATGAACGGTTATCTTCATTGGCGTCAAGTACCATACATGCAGCGAAATCATCCTCATCCGGGGCAATGGTATAACCTAACGGCAGAGGTTCCGGCATTACGCGGGTAAACAGATGCTCAACCTCTGTGGGCTCAGAGTAAAGGGTCTCTCCCTCGATCTCTACGAATGAGCGCAGTGTGAAGACATGTTCACCGCGTGTACTGACTGTTACCGCAACTTCGATGGATTCTCCGGGATTACCTGTAATAGTGGCGAAAGGAAGTTCCTCGTCATCACGTGTTACAGTTGCTCCTATAGTACCGGTCAGTTCCTCATCGCCAATATTTGTAGTGGGCAAATTAACGGTGATTACACCTTCCATGCCGGTGGATTCTACAGTAGCTGTAGGCTGAGACGGGGTGCGGGCATCAATCTTGGTGATGGTGATGTCCCGGAAATATATGCCATACTTATCCTTAATGGAATAAGCATACAGGGCTACGCGGTAATCTCCTTCTTCCGAAACCTCGACTTCGTTGAACTCAGTTGCCCACGCACCGGCACTGTACCCTTCCTGCTCCAAAAGCATGTTATCATAATCATTGGGATCGGTACCTTGACCAAAGAAAACCCGGAAATTCTCAGCCATGCCCCTGCACGCATAGGAATAGGCCACCTTATAAACACCCGGCATCATATGAACCGGTGGGAGGAAACACCAGTCATCCGCATCATTACTCCCGTTGTACTCGTAAAAGAAAGCATTCTTCTGATCTTTGGTACCAAGACGCCAAGTAGTGCCATCGCCGTTGCTATCCAAAATGGTACAATCATCAAATTCCACATCCGTGGGCTGGAATACAACCGGAACAGTATAGACTGTTTCCTCATTTTCTTCCGCTTCTCTTGCGGGAGCCTGCTTGACATTTTCCAGCGCATAGGCAGTCAAACCGCCTACAGCAGCCAAAACGCCAAAACAAATAGTAAGACTTTTTTCATGAAATGAACTTTATAAAGGTAAGTTGATAAATTCCTGAGTATAATTCCAAAGATTTGTAACCGCTAATTTAATAAATAATATTAAAATTCACAATCCTTTACAAGAAAAAAGAGACCATGCTCACAAATGAGCATAGTCTCCCTTTTTCATTAAACCAACTATTGCTGGCGTATCTTAAATTACTTTACTACTACCTTGAAGGTCTTTTCACCGGCTTTCACCAGATACATACCTGCCGGTACTGCCACCATAGCGTTGCCGTCAGCTTTGAGAGTCTGGATAGTCTGCCCCCCCATAGTGTAGATGCTTACCTGCTCACCGGCGAACCCGCTCAGACGGATAGCTCCGCGCAGACCGGAAACAGTACCGTTTACAGCCTTAGCAGCCTCAACGCCTACATTCGGATCAGTAGAAACGATGCTTACGCTTCTCATGTACAGATAGAACCTATCTTTATCGGAGATAGCATGGATACCGATGTAGTAATTACCGGTTTCCGGAAGAGTTACCTCACTCTCAAAGTCGCCATATTCAGTAGAACTGAGCTCGGTTGGTTCCATAACCCTAATCGTCATAGCTTCCGGAGTCTGCTCAGTACCCATGAAGACCTCGAACCTCTCAGTGTAAGATGCACTATAAACCCTGGAGTCAACTGTAACCTTGAAGGGGAAATTAATTGCGGAGATTTGTACAGCCGGCAAAATCAGCCAGTCGTCAGCTGCGTTCTGACTGTTGTACTTATACCTGAACGCGTCCTCTGAGGTATCATAAGACCATGTGTCTGCGTCAGCATTGCTGTTAACGATTACAACATCATCTACAATGTCCTGATCAAGAGTAATGGTACACGGAGGTGTAAAGACATCCTGGCTGCCTCGCTTGATTCTGAAGTCAACTGTAGTTGTAGAGCCATCCAGACGCTCTTCATCTACCATTACATAAGAGGTCGCGGACAGGGTATGCTCTCCTCTTTCAAGGCCTTCGAAAGTAAGGGTGAATTCCTGACCAGCTGAGCCTTCAAGAGGTTCGCCAAACGGTTCGCCATCAAGGGTAACCTCAGCAAATACAGACCCTGCAAACGGTTCGTTAGTGATAGTAGCTTCCGGCAGTATAACTTTGACTGTACCGTTACCACCATCGAAGTCGAGTTCTTCTATCTGGGCGCGCTTAGGAACTAAGGGGGATGTAGCTACCATGGTGATACCCTGAAGGTATGCATATCCTCGGCTGGCCGGAGATTTACAATGGAAAGCTATGTAGATCTGTTCATTAGCCTCGACGCCACACTCTACGTCAATCTTTTCAAACTTGCCGCCTGTAGAATATTCTTCTGCTCCCCAGACAATATTTTCCTGAAGTGTCTCTATATCAGCTGAGGTTGCCACAGCCATCTCTACACTTTCACGTGCTGCTTCAGTACCATAAAGGAAGGAAACTTTTACAGCTCCGGACTCTACGGCCTCATAAGCAGGCAGAATCAACCAATCATCTCCCGATTCGGTATAGCTGTTGTTATAACGGAAGCAGTACGGATATTCCCTATTGGATAAGGACTGATAGGTGTATAACTTCCAAGTATACCCGTCACTTCCCTGATCTTCTATAGTGCAGGCATCGAATTGATCATCGTCCGGCTCTATGACATATCCTAATGGAAGGGGATTCGGCAGTAGGCGGGTAAAGAAATGGGTAATTGAAATCGGCTCTGAGTAGATGTTCTCACCTTCAGACTCTACAAATGCCCTTAATGTATAGGTATGCTCACCACGGCTCTCTACTGTTATAGCCTGCTCAATGACCTCTCCGGGAGTTCCGGTTATAGTAGCGATTACTTCGCCATTTTCCTCTACCTGAGCTGAAACTTCCCCTGACATCGGCACTCCGAAATAGGTCTCGGATGGCAGAGTTATACTCATAATACCCTCGAAACCGGAAGATGTCATAGTAGCTTCAGGGACACCCGGCTTCAGTTCAGATAGGAGTTCTACTGTTATATTCTTTATAAAGATAAAGTATTTATAGGGATCGGAGAAAGCATACAACGCTATGTGGTACTCACCTGCTTCCTCGATTGTTACAGCGTTAGATTCGGTTACATAGCGGGAATTCTGATAACCCTCCTTTTCAAGCAGGACCTGAGTGTAACCTTCCGGTTCCCAGCCCTGACCAAACAGAATCTTGAAATTTTCCGGGTCAGAATTAGTACGGTATGTATAGGAAATCTTATACATACCAGGCTCCATCTGCATTATAGGCAGGATACACCAGTCATCCGCAGGATTATTATTGTGATAAGAGTATTTGAACGTGGCCTCACCATTGTCATACTCGAGTCGCCATGTCTTTTGGTCATCATTCTGATCAAAGACATGGCACTGCTCGAATTGAGGCACAGTTGGCGCAAACACTACCGGCGGTGTATAGATTATTACCTCCGGCTCTTCCGGATCTTCCCCCTCAACTCTAAGTGGGGCGTTGGAAACATTGGCAAGGGCAATAGCCGAAAATCCGGCCATCGCTGCCAAAGTACCCAAACAAAATGTAAACTTTTTACTCATGAATTTAAGTTTGGTGAATATGTATGGTTTATTTTTGCTATTATTACGGGTAGTTTCATTCGGCTGATTTAAAAACCTTTACGGCTAAATCACTGCAAATA
Organism: uncultured Sangeribacter sp.; assembly: GCA_964553075.1. Lineage (GTDB taxonomy): Bacteria > Bacteroidota > Bacteroidia > Bacteroidales > Muribaculaceae > Lepagella. The sequence continues at coordinate 28,726 of CAZKJP010000026.1, forward strand.
TAATCTTTATTTTTTAATTTTCAATAATTTTTATCAGCTTGCGAATTATTTTTTCTCCTTTCATCACGGCTCTTTCATTTAAAACACCTTGTCTGACCAAAACGATCTGTTATTTTATA
>CAZKJP010000027.1:0-27499 GCA_964553075.1 uncultured Sangeribacter sp.
GATGAGGACATTGAGATCAGGGAAGCGGGGCGCGACTATGTGGAGCAAGGGACGATCGAACACAACGGAACAGAATACAAAGGCTCCTCGGCCACCGAGGAGGACCTAAGGGAATACATATCTTTGCTCAAGTCCCAGTTAGCGGACAAGGAACGAATCATAAAACTATTGGAAGAAAGGAAATGAATAAGGATAGAAGGGATAAACTTATCTCTGGTGCTACCATATTTCTTTTGGCGGCCTGCCTGATAGGCAGCATTACCTATTATGATATACCGAGTTATGAGCTACAGTGTCTAAAAGGTGTCAACCGACTGCTTACTTGGTCATATATTGGGTACTTTCCACTCTTCCCACTATTGGATTTTTTCTTTCTTGCTCTAATTACACCTCACTTCTCTCCTCGCAGTTTACTTTCAATCAATTTTATGATTACGTTATTTTTCACTGTTATCGCTTATCTAGTAGATACTTTAGAAATCACATGGACATTCGTTGCAATAGGCAGCTTCTTACTCATGTTATGCGGTCTGTACGATGATTGGCAAGCGAAGAAGTGATCCGGACTCTCCCATGGTTGGCCTGAATACCTGATGACCGACCCCGATGCCCTACGAGGTCAGCTCGACCGGGCAAAGGAGAGGATAAAGGATCTTGAAACAGAGATAGCCCTGTTGAGAGGAAAAGCAAATAAATACCCTTCAGACCTTCCAAACAGAGCGGACAATACAAACCCTCACCGAGAGCCTCCAAGCGCGTCAGGATGCACCGCAGAAGCCTCAGGAGGCAAAAAAATTTCAACCGTAACAAAAACCAATCCCAATTCACGAAGCATTACGGAATGTACAGAAATCTGAATAATTACAATTAGTGGAAATAGATTAGTACCAAAACATAACTCCCTCTATTTTCGATAAAACTGTTTGTGGCGCAGGCTGCTATCGAAGATTAATCCTCCACTTACATAAAACCTAATTTCAGGCTGTAATTCACCGATAAAAAGGTGGTACAGCCTGAATTGCGCTTGGGAGGTTCGTTAACATGACCGCAGAAATCGAGCCAAATAAACAGGGATGCTTACACACTGCTTACACCTTCCTATTTAGGCAAATCCTACTCCTCAAAAAAGATAGGAAAGGTGTAGGTTCACAGAGATTTCAATGTATGATTTGCGCAGTTGAAGATAAACTTCGCGCCACACGCTATTGAACAGAATTTACCTATATTCAATCTATCGTGGTTTATGGGATTATGATACAGTACATTATTCTTCTCAAAGTCACGAGGATCATTCACAAAATCATTGTGAATTGTGAAATCTCTAACCTCGATTGTCGGTCGTGTTATTACTGAGTTAAGATAAACTGTTTGAGTGTCCCCTGTTCGATGATATATCAGGTTGGGATTCGGTTCCATGTTAGTAATAATAATTTATCTCATCAATATTTTTTCATCCGATACTGATATTTGTCTTTAGCGTAGTCGTATGCTTCCTGAATCAAAGGCAGAATATGTTCAAATGATGCTTCGGATGGATTCAAGATACGAACCCACGCCATCCAAGCATACACTGGATGTGGAATAAGCGTATTTATAGCGGTGAAGTCATATTGCATATCCACAGTCTTTCCCTTGGCCGGTCTTTGGGGAATCACTCCGAATAGAGACTGGAAAGTGGTCTTTCTAAGTCCAATATTCAAGCACCATATATCTTCACGGTTCAAATTAGAACTTCCATCGTTCTCTCCATCTTTTTCCTTTATGGTTAAAATATATATTCCTCGCTTAAGAAGACTGTCTGGATTGTAGAATAATCCTCGCTCTCCCCAACTATTCACCTCTACAACTCCATCAAGATGAGAGCTACAATATTTCAAAATATCATCTGGTGTCATCGCTTGTAATTTCGTTTTACCTCATCTTCGGTGCGTTTATCTCCGAGTGGTGTAACAATGTTGTGATTGGTATGATGAAATATGAATCCGCACTTTTCACAGACCCTTTTCGATTTTAGATTACCCTCGTAATATCCGCACCACATTCGTAAAGAGCCTCAGCATCCGATTCTTTCCTACTTAAGGATGAAACTGAATATTATAAGGAAGAGGCCAAGGAGAAAGTTGAGGTAGGCAATCACATTGCGTTTGGTTCCGTTCTTTCTGATAGAACCGAAGCCTATTGCTATGTTACAGCATCCGATAATGAAAAATGTAGTGTTCATCCCTCTGTGTTACTTGACGCCCCGGATCCTCTTTTTTAGTACGATGTAGGTTTCTCCTTTTTCAGAGTTCAGACGTGTGATAGAATCATTAATGCAATCTATGGTATTTACAAGTGGAAGAACCTTTTTCAGCATTTCCTCCAATTCCATGTTGTCACAGGCCATTTCCGTGGTGGAGATGTCTGTTAAGAAGAGGGAATCATTGGTTTGACGGTACTGCCCACCAATATGATTGCAATTGGTCATCACCCCGAAAGTATTATCTTCCCTAAAGTCTATATAGGAGGTGATACTGGGCTCAATCTCGGAGGGACGAACATAGGAGGAATCGTTCTCCACCACATTCTCTATATCCCACTGTCCATGAATACTGTTGACTGAGATTTCTTCATTCACTGCTTTATCTGAGTCTGTCTTATCGGAGTTTTTTTGCGCTCCTGTACAGGCCGCCATACTTACAAGTAGACAAATAATAATAAATTTCCACATAGTATTCTATTTAAATAAGTTTAAACAACTTCATAATATGACCCAATTAACAAGATGTTTGGGGACCATATTTTTTCTCGAAGATTTCAAAATGTTCTTGGCCCCAAAGCAGCATTAAGTCTATTATGGGTAGTAGGAATTTGCCAAGATCCGTAATAGAGTATTCCGAACGTGGAGGAAGTTCAGGAAATATTTTCTTGCCTACCAATCCATCTTCCACCAATTCTTTCAGCTGTATATCCAGAACCCTTGGAGCGGCTTCCGGCAGACGTTTATGGATTTCATTGGGACGTAAGGGTACCCCACTTCTTAGTTCATCGAGGATACATGACTTCCACTTAGATTCAATCAGACTCATGGTTAACCTTAGAGGACAATCCAGATCAACCGGTATCTTTTTTTCGTATGCCATATCCCTTTGTTCTTAACAACTTTATTTAGGAATACAAAATTACGAAATATTCTTGAAAATCAGCATACCGAAAAAATTTTCGGTATATGAAAAATTTTTCGGTACTTGCGCAAATTCCAATACCGTATTAATTTTGCCTCGGTAAACCAACTAAAAGCCGAATATATGAGAGACGAGATTAAGGAATATGATGCAGTGGCAAAAGCTGCTGAAAAGTTTGTCAGAAGCGTAGCCGAAGGCAACAGTGAGTATGCAAAAACTTTGTTCACCGAAGATGCGGTCCTCTTCGGAATGCTCGATGGAGTACTGGAACATGGTTCTATAGAACAATTCTATCGTAACGTTGACAGCGTAGGGGCCGGTGAGAATTTCAAAGCCAGAATTGATGTCTTGGCTGTAGAAGAGACGGTTGCGGTAGTTCGTGTCCTCGAGGAAGGTTGGGGAGGTCGTATTGACTTCACCGATTTCCTCTTGCTTCTTAAATTAAACGATGAATGGAGATGCGTGGCCAAAGCCTATAACCAGAACTCCAACACCATCAAGAAGTAGTTGAACTTCTGTTTAAGAAGAAAAGAAACCTATGATAATTACAACCAAGGCCCATTGCGGTTTGTTTCGTGATTATGAAACCTATGCGAAGGAAGGATCATAAAAGAGATGCCCAATGGGCGTTGGAGGTGTTTGATAAGGCTCCGTTCATAACGTTGAGCATGACTAGACCCGACGGGACACCCTATGCGGTGCCATTGAATATTGTCCGCAAGGATGAGTGTACGTTCTATTTCCATTGTGCTTTCGAGGGCGAGAAAATAGATTGTCTGAGAGGTAATCCAATGGTGAGTCTCTCGGCTGTAAGCCGTTGTACCCCGAAATACGAGGAGGAGAAAAATAATTTCACGGAATACTTCAATTCTGCTATTGCCCTTGGAAAGGCGGAACAGGTTAATGATGATCCAGAAAAGATCGAGGCTCTAAGGCTTATCTGCGAAAGATTTCTTCCTAAATATATGGAGCATTTCGATCAGGCCATTGCTCGCAGCCTCGACAAGACTAATGTAATCAGAATAACACTGACCGAACAACCGGTAGGCAAAACCAAACCCTAAATAGACCTTCTTATATGAATACACAGATAGTTACAAAAAGAGCCTACGAACCTTCTTCACCAGAAGATGGATTCAGGATTTATGTAGATCGCCTCTGGCCACGCGGTCTCTCTCATGAAACATTCCACTATGACCTTTGGGATAAGGAAGTGGCTCCCTCGACTGAATTGCGTAAATGGTTTCATGAGAATCCCACTGCAGAATGGGCTGAATTTGAAGAGCGTTATAAAAATGAACTTCTACAAAACCCTGCATTTGCTGAGTTGAAGCAACTAATATCGGATAAACCCAAGATCACACTCCTTTACTCATCTCACGACACCCTCCATAACAACGCCCTTGTCCTTCAGCACCTCCTCTCTTAAGAAAAAATAAATACTTCCTCAATTTTTGTTCAGTTGCTATAAATTAATTATCTTTGCAACTGATAAATAGTCGCAATCAGTGGGGTCAAAAGACAAACTCATAAGAAGATTCAAAAGCTTCCCAAGTGATTTCACTTGGGAAGAGATGACTCGTTTATTAACGGCTTTGGGGTACACCCCTTATAATAAAGGTAAAACATCAGGATCCCGGGTTATATTTAAAGGGCAAGATAAGACTCCTATAATGTTGCATAAGCCACATCCGGGAAATATTATCAAGGGATATGTCTTGAGGCAAGTTCATAATTATCTTAAAAACGACAATTTGATATGAATACTCTGAAATATAAAGGATTTTTAGGTTCAGTTGCTTTTAGCGAGGCCGACAATATCTTTTTTGGTAAAGTTGAAGGGATTAATGGTCTTGTAAATTTTGAAGGAGAGAGCGTCCAAGATCTAACTAATAGCTTCCATGAAGCAGTGGATGACTATTTAGCATATTGTGAAGAAGAAGGGATTGAACCACATAAAAGTTATTCTGGATCATTTAATATTCGGTTGTCCCCTGACTTACACAGTCGGATTGCCTATTTGGCTAAACAAACCGGAGTATCAATAAACTCCTTCATACGCACAGCGGTGGAGAAACAAATAGCTGCCATGCTTTAAGTTCTTCTTAAAAATAAATAAATAACCCCACATTGGAATACTATGGTTGCCAATGTGGGATTTTCCTTTAATTTTATAATCAGTATGTATCAGGTCAAGCTTTAACTTTTATAAGTTCAACTTTTGAGTCGGCTTTGGCAAGGACGCTATGAGCAACGCCCTCTCCTACTAACATGAACTCTCCGGCGTTGAGGATATGAGGTTTGTCGAGCATAGTGAACTCGATCGATCCCTCGATTACATTTACCATCAGTTCAGCCGGAGCCAAATGGGTGTCAAGCTTCTGTCCGCCTTTAAGTCCTATCAATACTACTCCACCATTGGCGTTTTCAAAAATCCTGTGAAACTGAGGACGATCCTCTGCTACTTGAATCTGATCGGCGAGTTTATGGACTTCACCAAATTTATATTCAGTCTCAATCATAATATTGTTTATAAATTAATTTACAAGGAGTAAGCATCAGTGCTCGCTCCTTTTTAAAACACTTCCATAATTCAATAGGTTCAAGCATAAATCGTTGGTGAACCATTTTAACTTGTACCATGTTTTAAAGAAAATGATATTTAGCAAAATTTATAAAAACATTCATTATGATTAAATCCACTATGATCGCCGGGATCGGTGGCTTCTTAGGCACCTGTCTCCGTTTCCTCTCGGAAAAATTAGGTGGAGCGATTTGCCACCTCTCCTTCCCTTTAGGAACTTATATGGCCAACATGGTTGGCTGCCTTATTAGTTATATGGATATCTTAACAAGACCGGGAAATTAAGTAAAACCGCCAACCTGTTATGGATTACAGGTTTCTGTGGTGGTCTTACCACTTTCTCCTCTTTTTCGGATGACATGATTTCCCTGCTGGATAAAGGAGACAACGGAATGTTCGTCTTTTATATGGTAACCAGTCTGGTATTTGGTATCGCAATGGTAGCTCTCGGAGCAGCTTGCATCCGTAAGCCGGCAGCAAAAACCCAAAATGCTTAACCCTTTAAACTATTGAAAATTATGCTTATCGAATATATGCTTGTTGCAGGGATAGGTGGTTTTGCCGGTACCTGCGGTCGTTACTTAACCGGTGTTGCCGGAAAGAAACTTTTTGGTGACAAATATCCTGTCGGCACATTTGCCGTAAACGTTATCGGATGTTTTATCATCGGTATTTTTGTCGGGCTGTTTGATCGTCATGAGATGAGCCCGATAATTAACGCCCTCCTTATCTCAGGTTTCTGTGGCGGGTTCACAACCTTCTCCTCTTTCAGCCATGATAGCTTCGCTATGATTCAGAAAGGCCAATGGTGGAAGTTCATCTGTTATATCGTTCCAACCGTAGTCCTCGGTCTATTGATGGTATGGCTCGGTATGATGTGTGTTGCGTAAAAAACGATTATTTATTTTAGAAATAATTAGTGGGATTGGTCAAACGCCAATCCCACTTTTCAATTTTAACATCGCGAAGCGATGTCCCTACAATGCTTGATTACTCGTCTTAATCCATTGGATTATAATTTCTAAGACTTCCGGGGAAATGGTCTCATCAATTGTAGAATACTCGAATATGGCTCCTGTCTCGCAATGTTGGAAGAGGTGGTTCAGACCTTCCATAGCCTCTATTCGAGTATGCTTATTCTCGCGCAACCCCTTTTGCAAATCTCCTAAATTGCGCTCAAAAAACACCTGGGTGTCCTTTGTACCATTCAATGCTAAGACCGGACAGTCTATAGTCCTTAAGCCGGGTCTGATATCTAAACTCAGTAAGTCTTTCAAATATGGAGTATTTACTTGCTTTATAACCTCCTGAAGATTTTGTTTTAGCCCTAATGGTAATGATGAATCATTTATTTTTTCCTTCTTGGCCTCATCACCCTCAAAGACGGAGTTGAGGAGATTGCAATACTCTTCAACAGTTTCCTTAGGCACTCCCGACTGGGTAAGCAAATAACGATTTTGATCTATGAGCGTTTCTTTGCCGGAGGTTATCATCCCGGCCAAGCTGACAATGAAATCTACTTTATGGTCCTCGCCGAGCATCAGACCGATGGTCCCTCCCTCGCTATGACCCAAGACTCCCACTCTATTGAACCTGTTCCGAAGCAATTCTATTCCCGCCAATGCATCATTTTTGAAGTCTTGGATGGAGGAGTTCGCCGCATCTCCGGTTGACTCCCCGAATCCCCTGTCATCATATCTTAAAGATGCGATTCCGTTTCTTGCCAAGGCATCTGCGATTACGGCGAAGGGCTTGTGGCCTGCTATCTCTTCATCCCGATTTTGGAGTCCGCTGCCTGTAATCATAATTACGACCGGGGTCTCCTTATTATAATTTTCAGGTAAAGTCAAAGTACCTTTTAAGGTAGCGTCCCCATTGGCAAAACTCACCTCTTCCTGTTGATATGGGAAGGGGGCTTGAGGAGCCTGCGGACGCGATAATTTCTTTTCGCCTGGAAGGAGAGTCAAGGGGAAAGAAAAACCACGCTGTGTGAATTTCCCTACTATTTGTTCAGGCGAAGTCCGGCCATTAAAAGTGGCCCCTATAGCCGGGATGGATATGGCAATTGAATCGGTCTGAATCATTGACACCGACATAGGAATTCCCTTCGCACCCTGTGAAGGAGAATCAAGCGTTGGGTTCTCCGCATCTAAATGAAAGACTAAAGGTATCTTCATACCCTGAACCGACAGATCGCCAGACCACTCCCCCGACTGCCCGAATATATTGATAACCCCCATCACCATCCCCACAGCCACAAACAAATACTTTTTCATAATCACCTAATTTAGACTCTCCTTCCTCCCACAAAATTAGAAAAAATCTGAAAAATAACCTACAATCCAATCCAGAATCAAGGCAGGATCGTAGGCCTCCGGCCTGCGGTATACCAGCTCCTCCGCCCTCCGGGGATAGACAGGATCTTGGAACCCTTCCTTCTAAATTCGCAGGCCGGAGGCCTACGATCCTGTCTATTCCGCTCTTTTAGAGCCATACTTTTTTGCCACCACATAGTTTTTTGGTAATTTTGAGCCACATTTGAATAATTCTTCAAAACTGATGACTCGCTAAATACTAATAATAACTAAAATGGCATTTAAGAAAGGAATGGGTATTGTATTAATAATATCAGGATTTGTTCTGGTTATAATAGGAGCAGCTTGCCTTAAAAATGATAAGGATGCTAAAAAGACATCTTTTTCATCCTTAAATGAGGAAGTTTCTGAGGATATTAAACCTTATCTTATGACTTCCAATCAGAAGTTCTTCTTTGATATAAATACCAAGGACTTTAAAAGAAATTAGCGGGTGAAGATCAGATTACAAGCATAGGAAGAAGGTCTGACTATTATTCAGATTTGATAAAATAAAAAAACCCGGATTCATCACCTGCATCTGATATCAGGGAGAGGAATTACCGGGACTGCATGGCAAAGTTAATAAATTTATGGAACATTCCAAAGAATTTTTTGAAAAGATTTTTTCAACGGAACGCATGGCTCGCTATTTTGATAGATACCCCGCTGATCCTAAACGTGCCATTCTTCATTACCAATGTAATCTTGAACTTTCGGCATCCATGTATATCTGTATATCGGTATTAGAAGTCTCTTTAAGAAATGCCCTTTCACGTGAGTTGCGGAAAATGACCGGAAGAGAGGATTGGTATGTCGTGTTCCCGAAAACTTCCGGCCTGAAATCTTTAAACAAATACATCACTCAAGCAATTCATCATATTACAGGCAGACACGAATCCATTACCCCTGACAAAATCATAGCGGAATTAACCTTAGGTTTTTGGGTTTCATTATTAAATAACGAATACGAGAGGGTGTTATGGAAACACTTAAGAAGATCTTTTCCCTATATGCCCAAGTCCCTACGTCAGAGAAAAAATATCTCAGCTCCTCTTAACCGTTTCCGAAATTTTAGGAATAGGGTGTTTCATAACGAAGCGATATGTTGGAATATAAGCAACGTACAAAGAACACATGATGAAATGATTGAAGTGCTTGGTTGGATTAATAAAGATATTCCTAAATGGCTGGCACCATCTGATACTTTCCCGTATATGAGTTCAGTAATTTGCAAAAGACTCGGATGGGAAATAGAGCCTAATGAAATCCTTTGAAAACGTAGGAAACGGCATACGATTTATGAAGATACAAGAGCGGTTTGGGGAGTTGCCGGTGGGGGCGGTGGCTGATGAGGTGAATGAGGCGCTGGGGAGGTGTCCGCGGTTGGTGGTTACCGCCCCTCCGGGTGCAGGTAAGTCTACGCTGCTTCCCCTTACGATATTGGAAAATCTGCCGGAGGGTAAGATCCTGATGCTCGAACCGCGTAGGATCGCTGCTCGCCAAGTAGCAACGCGTATGGCTCAGATGTTGGGGGAGGATGTAGGCCTGACGGTCGGTTACCGGGTGCGTTTCGACACTAAGGTCTCCTCTTCAACCCGTATCGAAGTCATAACCGAGGGGATTATGGAACGTTTGCTGATTCAGGATCCTACCCTCGATGGGGTAACCGCAGTTATATTCGATGAGTTCCACGAACGCAGTCTTTCTTCCGACCTCTCCTTGGCCTTGACCCGGGAAATCCAGAATGTAATACGTCCGGATCTCCGGATCATAGTGATGTCCGCAACCATTGATTCCGAGGCCATAGCTTCTCAATTGGGTGCACTTCAAATCACGAGTCCGGGCAAGAATTTCGAGGTCAAAGTCGAATATGGACAAGACGTTGATATCCGGGATTGCCCTTCAGAAGTAGCCCGAGCTGTCAACAAGGCACTCAAAAAACATGACGGGAATATCCTGGCTTTCCTTCCAGGTCAGGCCGAGATTTTGAAGTGCAGGGATTTGCTTTCGGATAAATATGATGATGTCGAGATCCTGACACTTTATGGCATGATGTCCCCGGCTGATCAGCAACGAGTTTTGAATCCCTCCAAAGACCGGAAACGACGTGTTTTCTTGGCCTCTCCTATAGCAGAAACCTCTCTTACCATAGAGGGGATTTCGGTGGTAATCGATTCCGGATTACACCGTACGCCAGTCTTCAATCCTTCGACTACACTCACCCATCTTGAGACTGCCCGGATTTCAATGGACATGGCAATCCAACGCACCGGCCGCGCCGGCCGTCTGATGAACGGCACCTGTTACCGTCTATGGACCAAGGCAACGGAGTCAAGAATGAAAGAGAGCCGCCAACCGGAAATAGAGACCGCAGACCTGTCATCATTGGTATTAAGTGTGGCTGCTTGGGGTGAAGCCGACCCTCTAAAATTACCTTGGATTACGATGCCGTCGACCGGACATGTAGATAATGCCAAGAAGTTGCTCTTAGCACTTGGAGCCATTGATTCCTACGGTAAGTTGACTAAAAAAGGGAAAAGAATCGCTACCCTACCTTGTCATCCTCGTTTAGCGAATATGCTGACAGAAGCGGATAAGAGCTCAGCGTTGGCTTGCGATATCGCAGCTATCCTTGAAGAAAAGGATCCTATAAAGGATGAATCAGATTCTGATTTGTCCACCCGTCTCTCCACCTTACAACACTTGCGCAAAACCGGTCTCTCGGGTTCTTGGAAGAGAATAGATAACATAGCTACACAATACCGGAAGCTGGTCAAGGTCTCAACATGGCCTCCCATCTTAGAACCGGAAGAGATCGGAAGACTTGTGGGAATGGCTTATCCGGAGAGAATCGCTATGCGCTCCGAAAGTGGTCAATATCGTATGGCACAGGGTGGCAACCTCGTCTCACTTCATCCTTCAGATGACTTAGCGCGACATGAGTTCCTTGCCATTGCTTCCGTAGGATCACGGATCTTTTTGGCTGCTCCGATAGCTAAGGAGCATTTGATGGGGCTGGGCAATTGGATAGAAACTGCCTCTTGGAACTCTAAGGAAGGAAAAGCAATAGCAAGAGAAGAGCTGCGACTCGGATCATTGACCCTATCTTCCCGGTCGTTGAAACAAAATGTCACTTCAAAGATCGTAAGTGCAATTGCTGAGGCAGCTCCCAAAGAGGGTCTCTCTATGTTTGATTTCAACGAGTCTGTTGAGGAGCTACAGCTTAGGATTCAGACCGTGGCCACATGGCATCCTGAATTGGAACTTCCGGATGTTACTACCGAAACGATCCTAAATTCCGTTTCCACCTGGTTACCTTTATATATTGGGAAGGCCACATCAGCCCAAGAGTTGAAGAAGATCGATATCAAGATGGTCATATTAGGAATTTTGACCTATGAGCAGCAACAGGAGTTAGAAAGATTGGCACCCTCCTATATCCAATTACCATCAGGCAGACGGGCTAAAGTTCGATATAGAAGAGGGGCTGATTCTCCGATTATAAGTGCCCGTCTGCAGGATTGTTTTGGTCTTACAGATACTCCGAGAGTAGATGCCAGTAAACAACCGGTTCTTATGGAACTCTTATCACCGGGTTTCAAACCGGTACAACTCACCCAAGACATGGAAGGTTTCTGGCGTACCACCTACCACGAAGTCCGCAAGGAACTCCGACGCCGCTATCCCAAACACAGCTGGCCCGAAAACCCTCTCGCATAATTGGCTATCCTTTGGGGTGGAACTTTTTAATTGTCTACCTTGTTTAAGTAATTAAATTGGTTCAAATAAAAAAAAACTATGACAGAACTTGAAGCTTTAAGTAGCCGGCACTCGGTAAGGAAATATCAGGATAGGCCCCTTGATGAGGAGGCGGTTAGTAAACTACAACAGGAAATAGAGATGTTGAATAAGGAAGGAGACCTCCGTATGCAATTGGTACTCAATGAGAGAAAAGCTTTCAAAGGATTTCTTTCCTACGGTTCTTTCTCAAATGTCTCCAATTATATAATGGTTGTCGGAAAGAAGTCGGACTCCTTGGAATACCGTGCCGGATATTATGGTGAGAAGTTAGTATTATACGCTCAGTCGATCGGACTCAATACATGCTTCGTCGGTTTAACGTATAAAAAAGTGGATGGTGCTTTTGAAGTCGGACCTGATGAGAAGGTTATTTTATGCATTGCTATAGGTTACGGGGAACCCGACGGATACCGGACTCACAAAATCAAAAGCCCTGAGCAGGTCAGCAATGTAACCTCACAGTCTCCGGAATGGTTCAAAAAGGGAGTGGATGCCGCCTTGCTTGCTCCAACCGCTATTAATCAACAGAAGTTCTATTTCGAATTTGTGCCTAAAGATGGTGTTAAGCCTATAAAGGGTAAGTCATTGGCAGGTTATACCAAAATAGATCTTGGAATTGCCATGTACAATTTCGAGATAGGAGCAGGAAAGGAAAATTTCCATTGGATCGACTCCCCTCTCTAACCTCAATTAGACCCCGTCTCATAAAATTAAAGAGGCACCGGGACGGGGTCTTAACCTTCCCTTTTTGGATAAATAAAACGAGCTAAGCCGTAGATGTAGCGTCGGAATCCGGGACGGTAGTCCAACAGACGGTCAAACCACCCTAAGTGAGGATTAACTAATTTCACTACGTACCCTACATAGAACATAGCAAAGAGGGTACCGGGTCCGACTACCGTCCAAGGCCAAGAACCGAAAAAGCAGAAACCGGAAATAACTGCCAATATCACCAATGTCGTATCGACTGCTATCTTTACCATCGGGAAAGGTTTTCCGGTTACTTTTGCTATCGCTACCTGAATCCCTTCCCCGGGCATCGTAACTGATCCGCATCTTATTTCGGTTGCTACAGCGCAACCTAAGATGGTCGCACCCATAAACTGCGCTATTATCTGAGAGTACAGGGCTTCGTAGGAAGAGAAATAAGAAGTGATCCACATATTCAGGTCCAACAATGCACCAAAAACAAATCCTATTAAAAGCTGAAAAAGTTGAACTGGATCGAATCGTTTCCGCAGGATAAGCACCTGGGCCGCTACGAGTATGACATTCATAATGTTGGTATATCCTCCGATAGTCCATCCGGGAGCTAAACCAACCTCACCGGCTAATGAAAATGCCATAGGTATAGATGAAATTACCCCACTACCAAGGTTAGACCGCACACATAAAGCCACTCCAAAGGTCATAAAGAACATTGACCAAAACAACAGCACGTGCTGCCATACAAACCCGATAACCTTTTCCTTCTCGATTTTCATCCTCTCTTGTTTCTTACATCATTCTTTTCTTATGCAAAATTAATAAGAATTTTTGAAGGAATCCATCTGAAACCTAAAGATCGATTCATTATTTCTTTTGTTAAACAAGGTTAAATCCAGGCTTTTTCATCTCAACTATAAAAATAGTTATTACCTTTGCATTGCGAACTACTTTTATAGTTATAAATAATTTTGAGCAAATGAACAAAGGGAATAATAAGAATAGGCTAACGCCCAAAGAGGAAGAGTTGATGAGGTTGCTCTGGGAGCAAGGGCCCAGCACTATCAGCTCTTTAGTGGATCGGTACCCGGATCCGAAGCCTCATTTCAATACTGTTTCTACCGTTATGCGTAGATTGGAAACCAAGGGATTCGTTAGCCATGATACGGTTAACGGTCATTTCCAATATTTCGCGGTAGCTCAGAAATCTGATTTCAGGAGTCAGAGTCTCGGTAATTTCATAAAAAACTATTTTGGCGGAAGCTACTTCGGTGCGGTCTCTTCTTTGGTGGAAGAGGAGAAAATATCGGCTTCGGAATTGGAGGAGCTTCTGGAATTAGTGAAACGAAAAGGCAAATGATATGGGTGAGTTTTTAGCGTATTCAATCTTAGGAGGTATCGTTTTAAGTCTGCTGTACCTTGGTTATTTTCTTTTTCTCGCAGGAGATAAGCAATATGGATTCAACAGAGGGGTACTAATTATGATTTACCTCATATCTTTCTTTAGCTTTCCATTAATCGGTTTGACTCAAAAATTGGTAAGTCCGGAGATGAATTTAGACATATCCGGGGAAGTTCTTTATATCCCAATCTCTCCTTTGCATCCTTCTAATTCAGTTTTCACAACCCTTCTGATATGGGTATTTCTAATCGGTATTGGAGTTACTTTTCTTCATACTCTCCTGACAGTAGTCTCGATCATACGGACAATCAAATCCGGTGAGAGAATAAAACTGGATGGATCTACCCTTATTGTGTCTGAAGACACCCACCTCTCCCCTTTCAGTTGGTTGAACTATATCGTAATGAGCAGGGAGGATTACGAGAATAATTTCCAAACGATTGCTATCCATGAGATGGTTCACATAGCCAATAGACATTGGATTGATCTTCTCATCGCCCAGTTTGCATGCATCATCAATTGGTTTAATCCATGCGTTTGGATCATGCGCCGCCAACTTATGCTCATCCATGAATTTCAAGCAGACCAAGAGGTGCTTTCTACTGGCATTGACCCTCAACAATACCAATTATTATTAATAACAAAAGCTGCTGGCTGCAGATTCCCGTCCTTAGCCAACAGCCTTAATCATAGCAAACTTAAAAAACGTATCACCATGATGTACAAAGAAAAAAGCCGCAAAGGGAGCAAATGCAAGGCATTGGCTCTCCTGCCCATGCTGGCCCTTTCATTATGCCTTACTGAGATTACACCGGTGAGGGCCGCGGTCTCAGCTATCAGTAACTCTTCGCTTAATGTTAGCAAAGATAATCAAACTTCGGCTAACAAGAAAACTTCCGTTCGAGTTTACAAGGTAACAAACCTTAATAATAACGGAAACAAGACCACTGTAACTATAAAGGGTCAGAATGTCGGAGACCACATGACAGTTTCCGGAGGTACTTTCACAACCAACGGGAAGAGCTACGAAGCAAAGGCGCTCCAATGCACTTTGACAGATGGAGAGGCCTTAATTACGGCTGAGTTCCCATTTATTAGTGAGTTTGAGAATTCAAGGATGACCCTTATCATTAATGGAGAGGAATTGCCATTCAATCTGGAAAAATTCCTCCACTCAGGAGTAGTTGCGTCCAAATCTAATATTGGCGCCATGGATTACTACCTTGACGGTAAGAAGATCAGCAGCGAGGACATCAACTCTATTGATCCCTCCACTATAAAGGAGATGAAAATCGACAAGCAGAAAAACGCCATCTACATCACTACGAAGAACTGATAAATAGTTTTCCATCCACCTAATTGTAGGGACATGCCTTCGGTATGTTGGAATTACGATGTAATGATCCAACGTACCGAAGGCATGTCCCTACAGGGCTTTTTAGTTAGTGGTTTCAGAGTTCCGGTTCAACATCCCAGAATATCGGGACATTCTTCAGTGTGATATTGCCTTGTTGATATGCATCGATATTGATGCCTAATTTTACAACTTGCATTTGGTCCACATCCTTCTTAATGTCCATGAACATCATAGAGGGCTCGATCATCTTTATTACCACCGGTATTCCTTCAGGTGTGTCATAGCGCATAGCCCCACTTGAGTCAATGTTGTAGACCTTTCCCTGGGAGTCGGCAGCGATCATTTTCTTGTTTTGGATACTACTTCCGAATAGAGCTGATTCCTTGGGAGCCTTCATTGTGACTTTCATTACGAGATAGGCGTCCCCGTAATTCTCGCTTTTGGATACTCCATAAAGCCCAATTGGCTCGACATCTATCCATTCAGCAACCGGATTGATGATTTCTATACCGTTAGAGAGTACAGCAGCCTTTGCGTTAGCTTCCGGTGTACCGGTCTGTATGGTACCATTTTTCTCCGTACCTGAAACCTTGTCGAGTACTTCCTTGCCCTTGTTTACAGCTTTCTCGGCCTTCTTAAGTAATCCTCCGAGTCCCTGTGCAGATGCCGAAACTGGTGCGACTGCCGCTAAAAAGGCAATCAATACAAACATTATCGAATTCTTCATATTCGCTGGTTTTATTTGTTAAACTTAAAACTCTAAGTGAGATGATTGCCGAGGTTCTTTTTAATATAGCCCCGGTCGATAGACTTGATGATGAGATCTGCAACATTCACGGCTCCTATCTTAGAGAAAAGAGCCTTGCGGTGAGCCTCGACCGTATTCTCGGTGATGAACATAGCGGCTGCTATTTCACGCGATGTCTTGCCCTGAGCGATTTGGTAGAGCACCTGCAGCTCCCGGCTTGAGGGATGGAGCGAGTTATCTTTAGCTGCCTGAAGTGTTTTCAGGGCCTCTTTGCAATAGTAGTTGCGTCCATTCAAAATCTCGAATATTGCCTCTACAATCTCATTGCCATCGCCTGATTTGTATATGATAGCGTTCACGTCGCGCGAGAGCAACTTGCGGAGTGTCCATACCTCATCATGTACCGTACTCACTATTATCTGAGCCACAGGATTGCGCGCCCGGAGCATCTCGATAAGTACGAAGCCATCGATATCGGGCAACTCAAGGTCTATGACAAAGAAATCATATGTCTTGCCTAAGTCAAGACTCTCTATCAGAGCCATGCCAGAGCCAAATTTGTCAACACACGTAGCTCCGTTGCTGACAAGCACCGCGTTGAGGCCTTCCCTGACAAGATCATGGTCATCTACAAGGGCGATTTTCAATTGTGACGGTATTGTTTTTACGGGCTTCATCTAATCTTTTTCGCATGTTTTCTTTCAAAGTACAAAGTTATTGCGAAAGATCATGTCTGTCAATTACGGTTTTCCGTAGTTTTGATTGCCCGTTGTTGTTTATTAGAGTCTTATGTCTTGTTTCCCAGCCTAAATATTCTAAATATCCGTTTTCAAGATTAACTCCGTTCCTCCTTCCGAGAGAGATCTCAGTTCTACAGATCCTCCGATTGCCTTTGCTCTCCGATGGATTGATTCAAGTCCTATACCCTTCTTTGAGGATACTTTGAAACTCCCGTTGTCTATAACTCTTAGTATAAGACTCTCACCATTCAATGTAAGAATAACATTTATTTTGGTAGCGCCGGAATGTCGTATGGCATTGCTAAGGGCTTCCTGAAGGATTCGGTATACTTCGAGTGCTTCCGCATCCGGCACATCATTCCATTCTGTCCCCTCTACCTCGGAAGTATAATCTATCGTTATAGATTCGGGAGTAGCCTCCTGGGTTTTGCTGACATGCCATCTTATTACCTCCTCAAGCGTTGCATAATGGAATTCGGGAGGCATAAGTTCGTGGGAGATGCGTCTTACGGAATCCCTGCAACTGGTAATCATTTCCTCTGTCTTGGTGGTCAGGCCCTCCTTACGGATATTCATCTGGATAGCGAGCAGGTCGTTGCAGATTCCATCATGCAACTCTCCTGCGAGTCGTTGGCGCTCGTTTTCGAGTCCTCCTATGTATTCTTCAGTGAGCCTTCGTTCCGTTTCGCTTCTCAGGGCTGCAAATTCCATCTCTTTTCTGAGACGGAGGCGCCGTTGCCTCGAAACGTAGGCTATGAAAAACGCGCTGCCGAGCGCAAGTAGCGTCGCGGCTGCAAATAGCCACGCGAGGGTGCGCGAGCGTTTGGACTCACTCTGGGCCAAGGCCAGTTCGGTCTCTTTAGTCTCGTATTTGATTGTCAGGTCGCGGAGGTTTTCCTCTTTCTGTTTCTCCCAGATTGAGTCCCGCAACTCATTACCCTTCAGAAGTGTCTCATAGGCATCCTTGTAATCTCCTGTCTTAGAGTAGGCGAGGTGCATATTGTTATAGCAGTCGTACTTTACGAAGGGGAGATTATCGATGCCATCAAGTTGTAAAATCTTGTCAAACCATAGGAGGGCATCCTTTGGATTATCGTTTTTCAAGGCTATGGAGCATTGGGCCTGGAAATAAACAAGACGGCTCATCATTGCCGAAATTTCCGGTAAAATTGTCTCACACCTACCCTGCCATATTTCTTTAGCCCTCGGGTTGCCAGTTCGGTCTGCCAGTAACATGGAGTAGGCAGCGGCGCGGAATGTTGCATCTATATCACCTGCTTTTTGGGCATTTTTATATGCCAAATCCTGAAATTCGAGTGCTTTCTCATAGTCACCGGTGCCGGTTAGCACGGAACCTGCTACTCCAAGTATTGTACTTTTAAGGCCTGTGTCTGTGCTTTTCGATATCCACTCTCCCGAAAGTTGGGCATTCTTGGCTGCTTCAGTCTTGTTTTGCATATCGAGGTTAAGTACAGCCAAGTTTATATATAAGGAAGCGATTTCCTCTATTGCTTCCTGACCGGGATGTTCTCGGAAACTCCCGGAGGTAGCAAGAGCAAGTCCTTTGTTATAACATTCAAGGGCCTCCTCTACCTGTCCGAGGGAACGTAAATACACACCTTGAGCAGAATTTGAGGCGACCTTAAGGATTGGGTCATTGGCCTTTTCGGCAAGTTCGATAGTTTCCTTTCCGACAATAGCGGCCGAGTCTGTTTTACCTATGCTGTGAAGGCTGTCAGCCATCTCAAGGCGAGCCCTGATCTCCTCTTTGAGAGACCTATCCTTATTATTGGCACCATACGCGGAAGGAACCGAGAATGTGGTTAATAACCCCATTACAAAAAAGGCCCAATTTAAAAGCTTTCTTTTATTCATGCCACAAAATTGTAATTAATTGAACGTATCCAACGAATCACCCCAGATTACTTCCAGTAGTGATATGGATAACATAATCCCTTAATTATTACTCATCATCTTCACGAGCCGCTCATAGAAACTTTCGTCCTCTCCTATCGTGTAGTCACGCAGATTCCCTTCGGGATCTATTATGATCTCAGTGGGATACGCGTTGATAGGATAACCGGCTACTGTACCATCATGTGATTCCGGAGCGGGAGCTAATAGATTGATCCATGGCAGCTCGAGTTCAGCTATTGTATTTCGCCAGGTCTCTTCTTGGTCTCCACAAGCTATAGCTACCACTTCCAGTTCTGGCGAATGATCCTGATATAACTTTTTCATCTGCTCGAAGCCACGTTTGCAAGGTCCGCACCAGGTCGTCCAAAAATCCAGAACTACCCATTTCCCTCTCAAGGAAGTGAGATTGAATTCTGTTCCGTCCGCGTTCGGAAGTGAAAACGATGGTGTAGGAGCTTGGGTAGCCAATGCCTCCTCCAATTTCTTTCCTTGAGTAGCATCTCTCACTCCGGTATTCCTCAAGGCACGGGCACACATATAATTCAAGGTATTTTCCGCACCTTCCGGAAGTTTTCCGAAAGCATATGGTGCAAAATCATCTTCCAATTGGGTAATGATACGGGTACTGTTCTCCAGATCGCTCTCCTTCATCATCTTGTCTATCAGCAGGCGCATCTCGACAGAGAGGGAATCGAATTCCTGATCTGTCAGTTTATACCTGCTCAATTTCCACAGTTTTCTCTTTAACTGATAGAATTCATCGGAATATGGAATTGGGTTTGGGAAGGCGGAATGTTCAATTGTATAACGTGATGGACTCAGCCGGCTAACCTGCATATCCACATGCTCGGTCTTCCTCATCTCTACAGAAGGAAAGGAATAATAATCGCAGTGGATCTTGTAGACACTCGGCACCTCTTCTGGCAAAATAAAAACTTTACGGTCTTTTACCGGATACGCCCTTCTTACACCTTGGTCAGTGGCATTGAAGTAATCCAAAAAGTATAAACTGGTATCGGTAGGAATTGGAGCTACAGAAACGAATACCGTATCTGCTACCTCCTCACCTGTGAAGGTGATTTCAATTCCCGGAACCTTTGGAGCATTTATCTTTTTAGTTGTGGAGCAAGAAAACGCACATAAAATTCCCCCTATAATTAAGGTAAAGGCAAATAGTTTGAAACAGTTTTTCTTCATAGCATCTGGTTTTCAGCAAAGTTAAGAAAAAAAAGTAAATTCCCAACTTTCCTTACCAGGAGATATCAAAGATTTGCGTGATTAGTTGTAACTTTGCAAAAACAAGATTAACCTTTTACTTCTTAGCTCTGAGATTATATACACAAGGGACTCATGCCCGTCTCAGGCTAACAGCTATAAGTCATGAAAAGGAATATCATCAGGAAAAGCCTTGAAATTATTGCACGCCCTTTATCCACGTTTCTACATAAAGCCGGGATCATCAAGCCTGTTTTCATTCTAAGGATGGATGGAGGTATATCATCCCAGATCTATTTTTACATGATAGGGAAATATCTTAGTGAGAAATCGGGTTACCCTCTCTATTTCGACCTGATATGGTTCGATAAAGTCGGCAAAGACATGGATGGCAAACAAGTCAGAAATTTTGATCTTCTGAAATTCGCGCCTGACCTTGATTTCAAAATAGCCCAAAATAACTGGAAGACTCATCTTTACCGTCTACTATATACTCATGAACAGAATTGGGACGATCATTACCGGAAATGGGAAGCTCTGAAACCACCTCTTTATCTTACAGGTTATTATGGCCCATATAATGAGCTGTATGAAGATATTGCCAAGGTTTTCATGGCTCAACCCGAAGGACTCTCGATACAGGATCAAAAAATGGCTTCTGATATTATATCACGTCCTAATACGGTCGGAGTCCACATAAGACGCGGAGATCTCCAGAATTACCTCCCTGCTTATGGAGAACCGGCTCCAGAGGCGTACTTCAAAAAAGCCATCATCGAACTAAAGAATAAATATGGCAGGGATCTATATTTTTATTTCTTTAGCGATGACCATGATTGGGTAAGATCATTCGTAGAGGAGAGGCTACCCCCGGGGAATTACGTTATAGCTGACTGTAATAAATCAGATAAGGGTTATGTAGATTTATGGTTGTTATCCAAATGTAAACATTTCATTTCTTCCGCAGGGAGTTTCGGTAAATTCGGCTCAGCTCTGAACCCTTCGCATGGTGATGTGTATGTCTACTCCACCCCCCAATCCCAAGTATGGCAACAAAGACTCAAATCTGTTCATTTGATAAGATAGAATGATCTGATCAGAAGCCCGTGACTCTTGGACCCTATCAAATAAAATTTATGAGATGGGGTCTAAACCTGAGGGACGTTTTATTCGTTATATATACAGAATGATCACTAAGTCCTTTATAATAAATATTATGGAAAACTTTATTGGATCACATTTTATCTATACATACGCCAATGGCTGGATGTATGAATTTTATGTAAAGAACGAAAACACTGTTGACTACCGGATACATTCCGGAATGGTTGGAGGAAGATGGGTACGAGATCAGAAGGCAGATATCGTAAAACTTACAGATGGGGTCTACAAAGTGTCATGGACAGAACCGACCGGAACAGATGTATCCTTGAACTTCATGCCGAAAGAGAATAAGCTGCATGGTGTGATATTCTTCCCGAAATGGGTTCAGGAACATCCTGAAATCACAGTCTGCTATCAGAATGAGCATATTCCATTGATGGAAGAAAGCCGCGAGAAATACGAGAATTATCCTAAGTATGTAGTTCCGGAATTCGGTGAGATCTTCTATCAGGCTAACGAAGGGGCAAATAATGAGAAAGTCATTTCTCAGGCTCCATACGATGGAATGATCGAGGATATAGTCAGCGGCAAATTATCTTTTAAATAAAGGACGCGAGTTATCTTTTAAATAATGATAAAGGAAATGTTGGAGTTCAACCGTCGGTTTGTTGAACAGAAAGATTTCGAAAAGTTTGCTACCAGCAAATACCCGGACAAGAAAATAGCGATTGTAACCTGCATGGATACCAGGCTTGTAGAGCTTCTTCCAGCTGCTCTTGGTATCAAAAACGGGGATGTGAAGGTTATTAAGAATGCAGGCGCGACTATCACCAATCCTTTTGACTCTACGATGCGTTCATTGCTTATCGCCGTTTATGAGTTAGGAGTAGAGGAGATAATGGTGATAGGCCATACCGGTTGTGGTGTCCAGGGTATGGATGCCAATGAAATGTTGCATCTGATGAAAAAACGTGGGGTAAATGAGGAACACATTACCCTAATGGAGCATTGCGGAATAAATCTCCGCGAATGGCTTCACGGGTTCGAGAATACTGAAGACGCAGTAAAGGAGACGGCAGACCTCATAGCGAGGCATCCTTTGATGCCTCCTAACGGAATCAATGTCCAGGGATTCGTTATGGATTCATATACCGGTGAACTCAAACCTCTATAGACCATAGTTTTTTAAATACGTTGATCAGTTTAGACGACTTCTATTCCTGACCAACGGCTGATAAAAGGCGGGAAGACAACTTTCAAGTTGTTTTCTCGCCTCTTTCCATGTCAGGTAAACCCGGGTATCACCCGGTATCAAAGCTATAGGCTTTTCATTAAAGTCCAAACGTAGGTAATACTCCCCGCTCTCCCCTCGCAGTAAGATAAATTGCAAATTGGAGGCCATTGGTACCACATAGAAATTTTTCCAATTCCAAGCGACATCCTCCAAATCGGCAGTCTTATAATAGCATCCGGGCAATTGCATCAAAGATACGAGGGGCATGATTGTCTCAGCATGTCCGAACCTTAGGAAGGCTGCTAGAGTGGAATTACCCTCCACTACTGAATCTATTGAGGAAATTATGTTCTGCAGCAATGGACCTGCTATGGCGGCCGGCACATCACTCAATTCCGTGGCCGTTCGCTGAAGATATTGACGCATATTGAAACATGACCATAGGCCATTCAGTTCCTCCTCACTGAACATCTCCAACAAATCATACTCAATCCCCATAGCTCCCAAGCCGGCCAATACATAATATTGGGCTAAAGCAAGTTTCTTGGCTTCAGCGGAATTTTTAAATGGGTATCCCATACCTAATATTCTTTCTACGGCTGAGGTAGGACACACCTTTTCAATATATTCTTGCAATATTCGCTCCGCTTGACCTGAGTCTCGGAATTTAAGGTAATCCTCCTCCACTTCAAAGGGACGAACCAAAAGGTCATTTACATTTCCCGTTGTAGTGGTAAATTCAAGCGAAGTATTAAGACGATCCATCTCATGGGTAAAGGAATACATGCTCATCATCACTCGGGGTGAATAAGATGAAATAGCATGAACGGCGCCACCCTTCCTGAACAAAGCCGGGAAATTCTCCATCATCCTTTGGGCAATTCCTCTCTGTTCGGACATTCCCAAGGAATCAAGCGCACCCCATTGACCCGAACTCCGGTTAAGCACCATATCGGTTATACTTAGCATCTCCCTCCCTTTTCCGGTTAGAGTTCCAAGTGAATCTGCTTTCTGTAAGGCTTTCTTGATTAACAATGCGTTCTTATCAGAAGATGGGAAGCGAGCACCGTGACGTCCTATATAGCTGATGAACACCGGTGTCAGAGAGTCCGGCAACGCAACGGAGTTTTCCGGCGCGGGGTAAGGCAAGTAACTCCCTTGACAATCCGACGCGGAATAATGCGTTATACCTTTGTCAACTCCAAATCCCGAGGCCACTGCCAACCCACATATCATGGTAGCTATAAATTTCTTTCTCATCTACAGTCAGCTTTGATTCTAAGCTGCTAAATTAGCAAATAATTTCCTTGCTTCAAAATGAGTGACCCGAAGCAGTTCTTGTATGACCGGGATTTTTATTAACTTTGTATATACTTATGGATAACCTTAACATTCAACAGCAATTCGCAGCCTCCTTCGATGGGAGACATCTTTTGGTCCTTGCCGGTGCCGGCACTGGCAAGACCCGTACCATTATAGCGCGTGCTAAGCATCTGATTCAATCCGGAGTCGATCCCAAACGCATCCTTATACTTTCATTCACCCGTAAATCGGCTGCTGAGATAGTAGAGCGCATAAGTTCCGAATTATCTTCCAATAAGGCTGAAGGTCTTTCCGGGTCAACGTTCCATTCATGGTGCATGTCAATTATCAAGAACCATCCTCATATCTTTCCTCAAGCTGAGTTCACTCTTTTGGATGAGGATGACCAGGAAAGCTGCTTCAAGCTACTATGCGGTAGAGACTGGAAACACAAGGGACTGAATGATAAGAAAATCAAACCTGAGGATATCCTTCAGGTCTATTCCTACATGGCCAATGCCAAATGTTCCCTCACAGATGCCATACGGATGAAGCTCTATGACAATGCTCCCAAAACCTTGGACGTCTCCCGAGACAATGAAATCCTAAAGGGGGTCATATCTATGTATTTCGAATATAAGCGGAGTAGGAAATATATTGATTATGATGATATCCTATTGACGGTCAGTAAATATCTTCAACGCAATCCGGAGTTGCGTCATCATATCTCAAGTCTTTATGATCATATCCTTATTGACGAGATGCAGGATACTAATCCGCTACAATATGAGTTGCTGGCTTCTTTTTATGAGAATTGCAATCTCTTCTGCGTCGGGGATGATGCCCAGTCTATTTACGGGTTTCGCGGTGCTGATTTCAAGTCCATACACCATTTTACCGAGGTCGTGCCAGAGGCTCAGGTCTGTCGTTTGACTATCAACTACCGATCGACTCAGGAGATCTTGGATCTCTCCAACTGGCTTTTGGAACAATCCCCTCTTAAGTATAACAAGAAGTTGGCAGCTGAGAGAGGGCACGGCCTGAAACCGGAATTCCGGCAATGGGGAGATGAATGGGAGGAAGCTAATGATGTCGCCCTGACTATAAAGGATGCCTACGCTAAGGATGGGAAACCTTGGACGGAGAACTTGGTACTGAGCCGTACAATGTTCGGACTGCGCAAGGTAGAAGCCGCCCTACTGAAACATAAGATTCCCTATACAATTTTTGGTGGAAGAGGGATCATGGCCAGCCGCCATATCCGGGATGTTGTATCTCCTATGAGGATAATCTCCAATTTCCTTGATGAGATAGCCTGGTCCCGATATCTGCAGCTTTGGAGAAATGTCGGGCCCGTTACGGCTGCTGAGATTGTCGGGAAGGTCATCAACAGCAGGACTCTGGATGACAGTCTTGATACCTTGGCTGACATGACTTCAAATAAAGGCCTGCAAGCGGAAATAGCGGGAACGCTGAATGGATTGAGGGATCTTCAGGACAATCCCTCATCTGCCGTTACGGAGGCCTACAAGATAATGGAGCCGAGGCTAAAGGAAATTTATAAGGAGGAATGGGAATGGAGAAAAGAGGATTTCCCATTATTGAAGGAGGTAGCCAAACAGACTGGTAGTATTGCGGAGTTTGTAGCGGAATATGTCTTGGATCCTAAATTGGAGACAACTTCTAAGGATGGAGCAAAAAAGGATGATGTGGTCAGGCTCTCTACCATTCACTCGGCTAAGGGTCTCGAATCCGATAACGTGTATCTGATAGGTGCCAATGTCATGGCGTTCCCAACCCAACGTGCGATCTTAAATGGGGAGGATGCGATTGAGGAGGACCGCAGATGTCTTTATGTTGCGTTGACCCGTGCACGAGACCGTCTTATCATCTATCGCGATATCCATTCCATTCATACCGTTGGAATGAAAGGGGACCGTTATTTCTTCAACCGTCTTCCTCGGGAACTTTATGAAGACAAATATATCGCACTTCATTACTTCCGTCCGGAAACCACTAAGTTTTCCAAACCATTAGACGAAAACATATACTCCGACTTCGACCTCAATTAATATAAACTATCCTGGTGAGTTCGAAGAAAAAATCTATTGGATTTGCTTAAACTGTTAACTCTATTTATCTTTGCGTCATAATGTACTCATATGGAAGAGAGAAAAATAAAATATGCTATTGGAGATCAAGATTTCAAGTCGCTTCGCGAAGGAGGATTCTTATATGTCGACAAAACTCCATTTATAGAAAAACTGCTATTAGGCAGTAAATACTATTTCCTTGCTCGTCCGCGTCGCTTCGGAAAGAGTCTCTTCCTGTCTACTCTTAAGTATTTTTTCTTAGGACAAAGGCACCTTTTCAAAGATCTTTACATTGACTCCATAGATTGGGATTGGGAGGAGTTCCCAGTACTTCAACTTGACCTAAATACCGACAGGTTTACCGAACCGGGTATGCTTGAGGAGGTTCTGAATACTATTTTCGTACGATGGGAAGCAAAATATGAGGTGTCTGAAATGGCAGATAGTTATTCCCAACGTTTTAAGAATATAATAAGAAGAGCTCACGAAAAGACCGGTAGGCAGGTCGTAATCCTAGTAGATGAATACGACAAACCCCTTTCCAGCAATCTTGACGATGACGGGAACTTTGAACATTACCGCTCGAAGCTGGCGAGTATTTACTCCAACTTCAAGAGTTCAGCGGAGCATATCCGTTTGGTGTTTTTAACCGGCATTAGCCGTTTCAGTAAACTCAGCGTTTTCTCCGACCTTAACAATCTTAAAGATATCACGTTCGTAGATGCTTACGCGGATATATGTGGTATAACCGAAAAAGAATTACTCGACAATTTCCGCTCGGGTATCGAGCGACTTGCCTCCAAGAGAAGAACAGACTTCTCAGGAGCATGCCGTATGCTCAAACAGAACTATGATGGCTACCGCTTTGCACCAGAGGGTAACGAGATCTACAATCCGTGGTCTCTGCTAAACGCGATGGATGAGAGCAGGATTAGTACCTTTTGGGCCGGCACAGGAGCTCCAACCATCGTCGCGAAAGCGCTTTATAACGCTAATGTTGATATAGAAGCAATCCTGAATGCCAAATGGAGGCTTGACCGCTTAGCTGGGCTTGACCTACGCAATGCCAATCCCACCGCCTTGCTCTATCAGACGGGATACCTGACTATAGCCGACTATGATTTTGAGTATGATGAAGTATCGCTAAAAGTACCCAACGATGAGGTGAAAGGTGCTCTCTTCAATGACTTGGTGCCATTATACGTTAAGGGTAAGGCCGGCTGGACCGAGAGTGTCGTTGATACTATAAGGAGATGCATCCGCGATGGGAAACCGGAGAAGATGATGCAGGAACTCGATGCATACTTCGCTGGAATACCATACGACCTAAAGTTGGACAATGAGAACAATTTCCATAACGCAGTATACATTTTATTGACTCTGATTGGCATTGACGCAAAGGTGGAGTTGCATATCTCGGATGGCCGTATAGACTTGCTGATAGAAACTCCGAATTACATCTACATCATAGAATTGAAATTCGACGCAACTCCTGAGCAGGCTCTCCGGCAAATTGAGGAAAAGGATTATGCCGGGAGGTTCGCTACCGATCCAAGGAAAATTTTTAAAATCGGTGTCAATTTTTCATCCAAGAAGCGGAGAATCGAAGGCTGGTTGATTCAAAAATAGTATAATGAGAGAAGAGGTTAAGACCGCGATGTATCTTAACCTCTTCTTCTTTTCTTAATATTTCAATAATTCTTAGTAGGAATTAGAAAGTTGCTAATGCCCAATCGGTGATCCAGATCCAGAGGGGACAGAAGCCCATGAACAGGA
>CAZKJP010000028.1:0-27009 GCA_964553075.1 uncultured Sangeribacter sp.
CGGAAAGCGCCCTTCAAAACCGGTGTATGGTAACTTTTTTCAAAATTATTTAACTTTATAACGAAAGAGATGGCTAATTTATAAAAATATCCAAATAAGTCTTTCTTTAGTCGGCAACGTTATTTAAGGTAAAAAGTTACCAACTTCATCGCTGGATTGGGTGCTTTTTACCCTTTGGTTCAGTCACATAGCTCGCTATGCTCCTTCACCCGCAGGGCAAAAATCACTCCAATCCAGCGACCCCAGTACCTCTTAAATTTTATGAGACGGGGTCTCTATTGAACTCGGTTGGATTATTTCACCATTACCTTGAATGTATTCTCACCGGCCTTTACTACGTATAGACCGGGAGCAGCCGGGATTGTGAGGCTATTTTCTGCAACTTTAAGGGAGTTCAGAGTCTGACCGGCCATGGTCATCAGGGTTACCTGCTCTCCTGCCATGCCGTTGAGACGGATGGCTCCGCGCAATCCTACTGCGGTCTGAGCCGAAGCCCCAGGAGTGATCACCTTAACAATCTCACCGTTATATTTGAGCTCAATACGGTTCACCATAAGATAGAATACATCCGCATCAGAGATGGCATGCAATCCGATATAGTAGGTACCAGCCTCCGGAATTGTAAAGTCCGCGGTGAAGGGATCGAAGGAACTGGTAGCAACTGTAGTGGGAGGCAAAGCTTCGACAGTCATTCCTTCAGGAGTGCGTTCGGTGCCCATATAGACTTCCATCAGCTCCGGATAACCGGCGCTATAACTGCGAGCATAAACGGTAATGGTATAATTTGCCTCTACCTCTTCGATCTCGATCCCGGGTGATATTGCCCAGTCATCAGCAGGGTTACTAGAATGATAGGTATACTTGAACGAATCCGTGGAAGCATCATAAGCCCAGGTTCTGTTGTCCTCGTTAACATTGAAAATCTCGAACGCATCAAACATTCCTTCATTGAGTATCATGTCAACCGGCAATGAGAATACGAAACCTTCAGCAAACTCAACCTTGAAGCTATCCTCTATCATTTTTGAGTAGACTTTTTCTCCCTCCTCATTCTCTACATATACTTGAAGAGCTAAGGTATGGTTACCGACATTGAGTTTCTCTGTGGTAACCGTCTTTTGTTCCCCGGCTGTTCCTTCCATAGGCTCTCCATAAAGTTCCCCATCAAGATAGAGCTCCGCGTAAATCGGAGTCTCAATCACATTCTGCCCGAGGTTCTTCTCAGGATAGGAGAAGGTGATGGAAGCGCTGAAATCTTCTATCTCGATATTCTCGAAGGCCGGAGCATCCGGAATAAGCTCGTTACCCTTGGTCACGCAGATGTCCTGAACATACAAGACAGCACGCTGCTTGGGGGAGAAACAATGGAACGCCACATAGAAGCCGTCCCCTTCGTTAACACTGAAATTGACTGTGATGGGCTCCCATACATTATCCGTATTGAATGAGTCATCGCTCCAGA
Organism: uncultured Sangeribacter sp.; assembly: GCA_964553075.1. Classification (GTDB taxonomy): domain Bacteria; phylum Bacteroidota; class Bacteroidia; order Bacteroidales; family Muribaculaceae; genus Lepagella. The sequence goes on from CAZKJP010000028.1 coordinate 1,463, forward strand.
TGATGTTTTCTTTGAGTACTTCCAAATCATCGGACTGGGCTACGGCAATTTCAAGACATTCCACTGCGTAGCGGGTAGCAGCAAGGAACGAGAGACTCATAGCGCCTACCTGAGTGTTATCGTATGCCGGCAGAATAAACCAGGTGTCCGCGGCAGTATTGTTGGAATAGGAATAACGGAATGCTTCCGGATAGAGAGCGTCGTCTGGAAGATTGGTGTTTGCCAGATCCCAGGATATTGAACCCTCTTCTTCGTTGGCATTGATGATGGTACACCATTCAAACTGGTCCAGATTTGGCTCTATGACATATCCTAAGGGTAGTGGCTGTGGCTGAATACGCCGGAAACGATGGTCGACTACCACCTCATCTGAATAAAGGTCCATACCCTCCACTTCTACCTTAGCGCGGGCAGAGAAGGTATAAGTTTCATAATTGGGGGCAGTATAAGGAATCTCTATAGTCTCACCCGGATTACCGCTTACAGTTGCAATTTCTTCGTTGTCTACTGCTACCGAAGCATATACGGTACCCTCTATCTCACCCCCGGCGATATTCTCAGCCGGCAAGGTGAGGGAGATGGTTCCGTCCAAATCTTCGGAAACAATTTCCATGGTGGGAACAACCGGAATATCATCGCTAAATACCGCCACCTTAATATCCTTTACCCATACCCAATACTGGTTCTTGGCAGAGTTGGCATAAAGCGCTATCCGATATTCTCCGGGTTCCGTAATCTCGACGTGTACGGTCTCGGTCACATAATCCTTATTTTGATAATCTTCCTTTTCAAGCAGAACGGTGGGGAAGTATTCGAGCATCTCCTGAGTATTGGCTACATTGGCCAGTTCCTCGTCAGAGATCTGTCCTAAGCGGATACTGAAGTTCTCCGGTCCACTACCCACCTTGTAAGAGTAAGTGAAGCTATAGGTATATTCATTAAGTGCTATCTGTGGCAACACACACCAGTCATCACCAGGGTTAGAGAAATTGTAGGAGTACTTAAAAGCCTTCTGCTCACTATCATATCTCCAAGTAGAACTGTCATCGTTGAAGTTCTTTACTACACATTCCTCAAACTGCTGCTCGGTAGGAATGAAAGTGCAGGGGATCTTGTAGCCCCCTTCAGGTACTTTCAGGGGTGCTTCCGCAGAGCCGGAGACCGCCATAGCCGTAAATCCGGCTGCCGTCGCTAAGGCTCCCAGACAAAGAGTCAATTTTTTCATAAAAAAAGGTAGTATTTGGTGAATATTTAGAATGCTAAGAATGCACGGGCATGACAATCCTCATCGCGCCAGGCGGCCATTCCTTCAATGAATCCATTGGGAACCATGCTGATATTGAATACGATCGTTGAGTCGGATTCGTAACGGTTTGATGTACGCAGCGAGATATATCGGGTAGGCCAGGTGCCATCCTCCATCTCGATCTCATCCTTATCTTCAGCCGGTACGAGCTCGTAAACTTTCATGAACTCCTCGAAGATATTCATAGCTACTCCGGTATGGCTCAGGTTGTAAGTAAAGTCGTAAGGTTCGGTGCGGTCCTGCTTCAGTAGCTCAGCCACTTCACCGGAACAGAAGTTGGCCAGACAATCCCAAAGTTGGCCTGCGGAGGGTACGAACCATCCGCTTGTATTCTCAGGAGCGATCTGCTGGGTCGCCTGCCAGAACATCGGGCAATCCTCCCATTCGGTACCGGGATATTTGGACAGGACCTCCTGGGTATCCACGCGGCCCGATACTCTTTCGTAAGCGCTTGACATCAGTTTTACAACCCTAGTCTCATCTCCTTCGGACAGATATCCGCCATACCATACGCTCTCGGGATAACTGTTATAGTTCATCTTATTAGGATCGGTGATGTTACGGGTCGAGATCACGTAACCATGGGTATAGCCGTCTGCTACATCTTCAGGTGCGATACGTGAAGGATCGGTTACGCAGACGATACCGATAACACTCTTGCCCTCAATCGGAGCCGGCTTCTGCGCTTTCCATACCGCATTCTGGCCATCGGCATCGATTGAGATCAGACCGCCGTCGCTCCATGTGCCGTCACTATAGAAGTAGTCGCCGATCTTGGGATCTGACTGCTGGGCCGGCTCCGGCAAGGTAGTAAAAGTAAAGGCTGTTTCTTCTCCCTTGATATCATACTTATCGTATGGGATGACGGAGACGATATAGAGGCTTTCCGGCAGTAGGTTGGTTAGTTCTATCTCACCGTTTGCGGGATACGTACCATGGATAGACTCCATATTTACGTTCTCCGGGCAATAATACATATCGAAATACTCGCACTCGCCTGACATCAGCAGCGTAACGCTGTTATGGGTCAGTGTCCCCGGTTTAACTTCGAGAGAAACGGCCGGTTCGGCTACCTGCTCGAAGTCCATATAGTCGAGGTCAGAGAATTTATAGACTTTGGTCTCTCCTGATTTGGTATGCAGGATCACTCGGTTTGCCACGCCCTCAGCCGGGATTACCGGCTCTGCGGAGGTGGAGAAAGTAGAGATACCGGCCAGGAACATCACTGCCGGAAGTATCATGGATTTTTTCATTTCTTAATCAATTTGGTAGTGAATTTCCCGGCTTTCAATAAATAAATGCCTGCCGGAAGGTCAGAAATATTGATAGATTCCCCCGTGTAACCAGAGATTTTCAGGAGACAAGCCCCTGAAACGGACAACAGTTCGAGTTCCGCCCCCTGTGCTCCCGATACGCGGAAACTTTCTACAGCCGGATTCGGGAAAACCCTAAGGCTTTCTTCTCCTTTTACCCCCTTGACGCTTACGGGAGATATTGGAGCGTTGCTGAACTCGATTCTTGTCACGGAGGCTGGGGAGAAGGAGGAAGTGACATTTCCGACCTCTCCGGTATGCAGCTGTAATGTATTATCCTCTCCGAAGGAGAGACGCGCCAGATCCGAGGTCTTGACTACGAAAGGATCTTCCTGCCCCTGGATAAAGAAATCCAGGTGAGTGGCGTCGGCTCGGGCAATCCCGGAGCCACAAAGGATCATCGTCCCCAAAGCCAACAGACCTCCTCTCAGCAGGGCGCGGCCGGCGCCCTGAATCCGGGTCTGACGGCTATTCCTGTTGATACGTAAAGGTATATTCATAAATACTAATGTTGGTTAGATTGGCAAATCTACAAAATATTTTTCTAATCCACAACCCCTTCCCTCAATACCTTGAATTGAAGATCACGTTCCTCTTTATCTTCTACAAAGTTTGCAGCAATTAGATAGACTGCTCTTTGATCAAGAGAATATCTCCCAGCATAATCTCTGTCTCTTATCTGCTCGATAGCTTCCTTTAGACTCTTATTATATTTAAATTCGAAGATGTAAATATAATTTCCTGCGATAACCTCCAGATCACTTCGACCTTTATATCCATGATGCTCGGCAAGAGTTTGCGTTCCGCATAACACACAGAGAAGATAGGTAATAGCTCTATATGTAGATTCCCTGTGATCTTCTCCGGGAAGATCTTTTAGCAATACCCGGAGTCTGGTCATGAAATCATTTGGTCTACCTTCTACCAGATCCTTTTTAAAATGAGTAAATCTGAACGGACTATGCGGATCCTTTACTTCGGGTACATAAAGGGGCAGAAGTTGCTGATAGAAACCTTTCTCTACTTCTTTGTTGGGAAAACGTAATTCATAGAGTTGAGTATCCTGATGATACCGGGCGATGGTCAAATAACCTGTCTGAAACATTAGAGGAACGGGATTGCTATCGTTGAGACCTACTTCAATCAATTCCTCCCTATCACACAATTGGGCGTTGAGACAGGGTGGGAAGGTACCTCTTGCCCTTACACGCCTTGCAAGGAAAGTCGGTGTGCCGCTGTCAAACCAATAGGGATCAATAACCTTTTTTTTCAAGGCTTTGAGTATACTATATGGATTATAAAGCCGTGAGCCTTTGAGAGTGAAGAGATAACCATCATAGTAATTTCGAAGTTCTGCAAGTGTTGTATCGAAATTTTCATTCCGCTCCTCAGCCAGGAGTGTTATTCCTTTCTGGAAATACCTGAGCAATTCCTCTTCTGTCCATCCGCATATGTTGGCATATTCGTGGTCAAGGGAAATATCGTCAAGCATATTAAGGTCACTGAAAATACTGACTTTGCTGAAGCGGGCTACCCCGGTGATGAAGACAAACCGTATGTACTTGTCAAGACTTTTCAAGTTACCGAGGAAACTTTTGAGAATACGCTGGTTCTTTTCAAAAAGCTCCCTGTTCTCTTCAATATCCAAAAGAGGCTTGTCATACTCATCAATCAGGATTACCACCTGCCTCCCAGTATGCTCGTATGCACTCTCTATGAGATGTCTGAAACGCTGAGAGGGTGTGATGTCCTCAATTTGACGCCCGTAGATTTTCTCATAACTCCTGAGTTGTGAATCAAGATTTAAATCAAGACCATCTTCAAGGCTATAATTTTCTGCATTGAAATCAAAATGGAGCACAGGAGAGGGACTCCATTCAAGTTCCATAGTGTCAGCAGCAAGTCCTTTGAAAAGGTCTCGCCTTCCCTGGAAATATGCCTCCAAAGTGGAAAGCAACAAACTTTTCCCGAACCGCCTTGGGCGGCTCAGGAAAATGAATTTGCCTTGACTGAGCAGAGCTTTTATATACGCGGTTTTATCTACATATATATAGCCCTTCTCAATTAATTCCGAGAATGTTGCCATTCCGACTGGATATCTTACTTCATCCATCATCACATATTTCTGACGAGGAGTTTCTGGATTCTGCCTTCAGCGCTGATCAGGTAGATGCCCGAGGTGGCCGCGATGCGGATTGTACCTGCCTGATGACCAGAGAATACCGTCATTCCGGAAGTATTATAGACCTTTACCTCAACTCCGCACGGATTCTCTATTATTATCCAGCCATTTTCGGCTGAGATCTTTAGATCATCCGCAGACGCTGAGTTAACACCGGTGTCATCACCCTTTGCTACTACCTTATTGGAGGAACCGGATTCTTCGTCTCCTTCATAGAGGGCTGTAACCTGATAGGTATAATCAACTTTCTTATCCAGACCGCTGTCGCTCCAGCTACGGGAAGTGACGGGAACAGACGAGATCAACTCTCCATTTCGATAGATATTGTAACCGAGCAGTTCCAGATCCGTACCGGCAGCCGGAATATAGGTCACATCATCTATCATCAGCATGAACGCTCCGGCCGCGTAATTGCGCAGCGCGAAATATTTTGTACCGGCCGGAATCTCCATCTCATAATAAGTCCAATCCCCTGGTACCACCGCGATATCGCCATCTTCCAATAGAGTGAAATCCTCAGGATCCGTCCCGTTGGGGGATACCAATACCTGCAGGTGCTCCGGATACCTTGTGGAATAACTCTTGGCCCAGAAAGATATAGTCTGCGTCTCACCGTTCAATTCCGGCGAGATCGCCCACTCATCGCTCTGCTTGTTGTCGTAGCGGAAGAGAGAGAACAGATAATGGGAACCGGAATGAGGTACGCCATTGCCACCGATCGGAAGCCTGTCGGCATCCCAGACCCAGAACGAACCAAGTGTCTCACCAGACACTACACCCGGGATATTGGTATTTGTAAGGCCACCAACCGGAGATTTGTCGAGGTCTAAGAATGTCCAGTCTCCGAAGGAGTCGCAGAATGATTCTGCATCCTCAAAGTCTTCTGTCACTGACATTCCGGCAGTCCCGTTAGCAGGTGCATCCCAACTGAGGACCGCACTCTCCTTGTCCCTCTCGACTTTAAGGGTTCTCGGAGCAGGAAGTGAATTGGACTTAGGTTCTACCAGCAGAACGCGAGACAGATTGTCGGCCAAGTCCTCATCCAAATCATACACTACCTCGGCATAAACAGCCATCGGTTCCTCGGCTATACCCGACATGTGAAGGGTAAATTCCTCTGTAATGAGCTGCCCGGGCTCTATATCCGCACTTCCATGGGTATCCATTAGTTCACCATCGGCATAGAGACGGATCTCGAACTCCTCTGACATACGTCCACCGATGTTCTCCACATCTACCTTAACCTGGAAATCCTTTCCGGTAGCAGCACGTGATGGAACCTGTACCCCTGCGATCGCCAGATTCTGGCCTTTTCCGGAATGGATATGTATTCCGTCTATCAGTGTCAAAGGATAGGAAACGCAGGTAGCCATAAACTGAACCTGCAATATCTGACCGGCATACTCAGCCAATGGAATAGTTGCCTTGCCCCATTCACCGGCGACAGGCGCGATTTCATCCACACCTCGTTCCCAGAGGTCAATCCATTCCTCGGCATCCTCCGGCTTCACACTTACCATAATCTTGTTCTGGTCTATAGTGCCGTTGCTACCCGGGATATGGTAGGTAGCAAATTCCAAAGATGGATCTGTAAGGTTCTCCAGGGATACTAATCCGGAGAAGAGTATGCCGAAATCATCGGCCTCGGAGCCGCTGCAGCCGAAATAGGTACCGTCATTGTCATACGAGGGCGGGAAGCCATCGCTGGTATCATCCAATACCGACCATGCGGCTCCGCCGGCTGAGGTCAAGCCCCAGATATAATTACCGAAGGGTCCTGTCTCCCAAAGTCCATCGTAGGGAGTACCTACAGGGATACTGGTAGTGGTAGCTGGCTCGCTGACCAGATCACCGTAACGTGCATATACCAGACAGCTGACCATCTTCTGTTTTCCTATATCTACGGCATCGAAAGTATAATAGAGATTAGTAAGGCCGCTTGCTACCGGTTCTACTTCATCGTCAGCCGTATATACATCATAGACTACGCTTCCGGCTGGAAATTCCAAGTCATCTACATCATATCTGACTTCGCTCCATTCTACAGTTACCTCGCCCTCGTTCAGAGTACGGGAGATAGTAGCACGTACCGGGGCCAGAGGTGTATGGAAGCCTACGTATGCTGTCAGTTCCGAGGGTTCGCCGGGCCCGTAGGCATTGGAGGGCAAGAAACGGTAAGTCATCTGACCGCTTTCCTGAGGCTCATCTACAAAGGATTGGGTTGAGCCGGGAGCCAGATCAGTAAAGGTCTTGATGAGATTACCATTGCGGTAAACCTCCACACTTACAGGAGCAGAGAGAGCGGAGCCGGCCAGACAGTTTTCCGGAGCCCTGAAGCTTATTGTAGCCTGACTGAGACCCGAGGGATCAGCTTCGGCCGAGAGGGTGGTGCATTTCGCGGGTGCGTAAGCCGATACGGGGGCTGCCACACTGAATTCCGCCAGTATCAGGTCGAACTTATCCCGGTCAGAGATACCGTGGAAACCGATGAAATAGCGTCCTGTCTCCTGAGGGCAGATATATTTGGTTACCAAGAGAGGATCAGTCTTCATATTGGGAAGAAGTGTCGGAGGAAGGATTGTCTGATCCATATCTTCCGGTGTATTTCCTTTACCCCATTTTACTTCTATGCGCTCGGCATAGTAAGACTCCATGGAATAGGTTGAGAAAGAGACAGCGTAGGCCTTCCCGGCCTCTAAGTTCAACCCCGGCGAGATAAACCAATCGTCCATATCATAATCTTCCGAGTAATGGATCGATACTCCTATCGGGGATTCGTTATAAAGGCTCCATTCTATACCGTCATTGTTGCCGTCAATAATGGTGAAGGCATCAATCCCTTCTTCAGAGAACTCCGCCTCGAACGGCACATCTACCGACCCGAGCGAGACGGTGTTGGATTTCACTGTCTCGGAATCCAATCCATTGGCAGATGCTTTGACCATATACCGGTATGCCTTAGCAGTCTGAGTATCAGAGACGGGGATCTGATATGAAAGAGCGGTCAGACCTGAGACTACAAGGGTATTATGCTTATCATAAACAGTGTACTCTACATTCTCGGGATTGATGACTCCTCCATTGGCTCCTTCCGTAACAGCATCCCATTTCAGGGTCATCACGCCGTCATTATAGGTCAGAATCGGGGAAGGATTTGCCGGGTAATCGGTACCTACCCAGACATTCTTGAGTTTGGCCCGCGGTCCGTTTCCAACTTCATTATAGGCATATACCATGAAATCGAATTGTCCGGCCGGACGTCCTTCAAGATCTACATCAACCGAGACCTCGCTACCCCAGGCTGCTGATTTGCGGGCAATTTCCACACCGTTTACGAAAGCCGCTACGGAGATATCCCCGGATCCGGGCTCACCGTTATAGAGGGTTGCGGGAGTAGTGAAGCTCAGCGTACCGGTCATAGCTCCTCCCGGGAAATCAATCCTGAGGTCAGTACAGCTGCCCGGGGCCTCCGGCTCTGCTTCTTTCTGAGGGATATAGAGACCGTTCCATTGAGCATTGTCAGAAAATATATGCTTCTGGGTACCGGCTCCGGTAGCGAGGTCCACCTCTATCAGACGTCCGGTATTGTCTTCAGCTGAAAGTGCCCAGTACATTTTGTTAGTCGCCGCATCGATTACGGCTCCTGAAACAGCGTATGGGGTGTAACCGGTAGCCCCGATCAGGGTGCATAGTCCGCTCTGACGGTCTATGGAATAGAGATCGCCTGCCATCGAGATGGCCCAGCAACCACCGCTGCCGTCGACAGCGAACGCATTGAAGGAGAGTTCCGGATCCGAGAGCTCTGCCAAGATATGTTTCGTGGGGCCGGCATCGCTGTAGGATACGAGCGCAAGCTGACGGCCATCCATCTCGGCATCATAAAAGATACCGATCGCCTCGCCGGTAACAGGGTCAAGATTCATTCCACCCTGGGCGAAGTATGCGGTCGCATCGTCGCCATCATAATCCATTACCTCCTGACCTGTAGTCAAGTCATAGCCGTAGACATCATAGAAATTGAACATCCCGAACCAGGATGAATGGGTATTGCAATAATATATGCCATCTATCACAACGCCGCCATAGCTGGCTACCGGCCCTTGTAGAATCAGGGTACGCTCTCCGGGATTATCTACGGGGAAGGAGTAGAGTCCCTGCTCGCTGGCCGTAAGCCCGGAGGCGGAGAGCAGGCTGCCTACTATCCGCAACGGCTCCTCGGTTACGGGGGCCGGTGTACCGGAAGTGGCCGCTGTCAGGACTCCGCCGGCAACACATATCAAAGCTGCCGGGACAAAAAGGTTAGTAAAGGTTTTCTTCATCTCATTTCTGTTAAGTGAATAAGGGGATAAGTGAATAAATATTGAATAGAGTCCGAGGTCCCGTCGGAGATAAATTCTGCTGAACTTATTTAAACGAGTTCTATTTCAAGTGCTAAGATAGTAATAAAATTCTGATTGATAGTTTTCTTTACCCTAATTAACATTCTTTGTTCCGATTTTTTTAACTAATTTTGTAGAGGGGGAAATAATTTTGCACCGGGAAGGAACAAGCAGCTTTCTGAATTATTAATAAGTCTCTCTTAAAATTTTCGGGCCAGTATGCCTAAGGATACCTTGAAAATATATTGCGTCAACCTTCAGCGGTATGTGGAGGTTGCCGGCGGCGAAACCCTCGCTGAGATTGCCGCAAGGCTCTCTTCCGTCCTCGATATCACTCCAATCTGCGGACGCGTCAACTATAAGACTGAGAACCTTTCTTTTCCCCTCTTCGCGCCCAAGATGGTCGAGTTTCTCGATTCGACCTCCCCTTCGGGACAGAGGGTCTACACCCGCTCGCTCTGCATGATGCTATACCGTGCGGTCGAGGATGTGATGCCGGGTGTCTCGCTCCGTATAGAGCATTCCATCTCACGCGGATACTATTGCCGGCTGTTCAAGCCGGGTGCTTCCACCCCGCTGACCCTGACTGACGAAGAGGTAACCCGTATCCGGGAGAGAATGAACCGCTTGGCCGAAGAAGATATACCCTTCGTTCATAAAGAGCGTCTTACAGAGGATGTGCTGAAATTATTCCGCCGCCAGGGCCTGGAGGCCAAGGTACAGCTGATGGAGACAACGCGCCAGCTCTACACCTCCTATTATAAGCTCGGGGACCTGGCCGATTCCTATTACGGGGCTTTGGCGCCTTCTACAGGTTTTATCCGCGTCTTCGACCTCCAATTATACAAAGAGGGTATGTTATTACTGAGTCAGGATACAACCCAACCCGATAGGCCTCTCACTCCGGTGGTACAGGAGAAGATGTATCAGGCTTTCACCGACTACCTGAAGTTTAACCGCATCATACATGTCTCGGATGTAGGGGAACTTAACCGGACCGTTTTGGAACATCGTACCGAAAGCCTTATCAACGTCGCCGAAGCGATGCACGATAAACTCCTCGGACGTATCTCCGACGAAATATTGCAGCGCCGGCGCGAAGGGGGCGCCCGTATCATACTTATCGCCGGTCCTTCATCTTCCGGTAAGACTACATCGGCCAAACGCCTCTCAATACAGCTGATGACCAATCTCATCACCCCCAAGATGATATCGCTGGATGATTATTTTGTGAACCGTGATGTAACCCCGCGCGATGCCGATGGTGACTACGATTATGAATCGCTTTATGCCCTGGATCTCGAACGCCTCAACTCAGATCTGAAACGGCTTCTCGACGGTGAGGAGATAAACTTGCCTACTTACAGCTTCGAGCTTGGCTGCCGTATTGACAAGGATCGTCCCCTCCGTTTAGGTCAGGATGAGGTATTGGTAATAGAGGGTATCCACGGCCTTAACCCCGATCTTATCCCGGCCTTGGATCCTAAGGATGTATATAAGGTATATGTCTCAGCCCTCACTACCTTAGGGATAGATGACCATAACTGGATCTCGACTACCGACAACCGTCTTCTAAGACGAATAGTCAGGGACTACAAATACCGCCATACCTCGGCACGGGAGACCATACGCCGCTGGCCTTCGGTAAGGCGCGGCGAGGAGAAGTGGATATTCCCGTTCCAGGAGAACGCGGATGCTACCTTCAATTCCTCGTTGCTGTTCGAGCTCGGGGTGATGAAATCATACGCCGAGCCGCTGCTGAAGGAGGTGCCTCATGATTGCCCGGAATATACCGAGGCCCATAGGCTGCTGAATTTCCTGAGCCTGTTCATTCCGATTCCGGCTGACCAGATTCCGACCACTTCCCTGCTCAGGGAGTTCTTAGGCGGCTCATCATTCAAATACTAAGTATTTGTAGGGACATCGCTTTGCGATGTTAGATAATCCAAATGTCCCAACAGCAAACATTCCAATAGGATGAAAGAATTTAATGAAGACGATATAGAAAACTTCGAGCGGCTGGTAGAGGATCAGAATGAAGCCAAAGCCCGCGAGGAGCTCGAGGGGCTACACCCGGCGGATATCGCCGAGTTGCTGCGTCAGCTATCGCTGCGTCAGGCCGAATGGCTCTTCAACCTTATATCGGATAAGGAACAGAAGGCGGAGGTGCTTATGGAGCTCGATGAGGAGGACCGAAAGAAACTCCTCGAGCACATGGAGCCCGAACAGATCGGCGAGTTCATCGACCTTCTCGATACCGACGATGCTGTAGACCTTATCCAGGACCTTGACAAGGAGGACCGGGAGGAGGTTATCCAGCATATCGATGACGTGGAACAGGCCGGAGATATCGTGGACCTGTTGCAATATGACGAGGATACGGCCGGCGGTCTGATGGGTACCGAGATGGTAGTGGTTAACGAGAACTGGTCCATGCCTGAATGTCTGCGCGAGATGCGCCGCCAGGCAGAGGATCTCGATAACCTCTACTATGTCTACGTTACCGATGACTCGGACCGTCTCAAAGGAATCTTCCCTTTAAAGAAGATGATCACTCATCCGTCGGTCTCCAAGATTAAACATGTCATGGAGACTGACCCGGTATCCGTAAAGACTTCTACGCCCATAGATGAGGTAGCGATAGACTTCGAGAAATATAACCTCGTGGCGATGCCGGTAGTAGACAGTATCGGACGCCTGGTAGGTCAGATTACGGTCGATGACATCATGGACCAGCTACGCGAACAGAGCGAACGCGACTATCAGTTAGCCTCTGGTATCAGCTCGGATGTGGATGCCGACGACTCTGTGCTCCAGCAAACGAAAGCGCGTATTCCCTGGTTGCTGATCGGAATCGTAGGAGGTATAATCAACTCTATAATCCTTACGGGTTTCGAGGCGCAGATAGCAGCTGTAACTGCCTTGGCAATCTTTATCCCACTGATCGGTGGTACGGGTGGTAACGTGGGAGTACAGGCCTCGGCGATTGTGGTTCAGGGCTTGGCCAACGGCCGTCTGGACATACGCAATGCCTGGCGTCAGATAGGGCGCGAATCCTTAGTGGCGATGCTGAATGCTATAATAATCTCCGGGGTAGTGTTGGTCTACGTCTTGCTTACCCAGCCTCACATGTACGCGGTTTCGTTCGCTGTCGCGGCCTCGCTGTTCTGTGTCGTCATATTCGCTACGGTCTTCGGTACTTTCGTGCCCCTTACACTTGAGAAACTGAAAATCAACCCGGCCCTTGCAACCGGCCCGTTCATACAGATTACCAATGATGTGGTCGGACTGCTGATATACGTGTCAATGTCTATCTGGATGCTGCGTCTGATGCCGCTATCCTGAATCATATAATTAAGAGATCAGAACTCCTCCCCCCCTATTAAAGAAAGATACGAAATGAGTGCAAAGATAGCGGAAACCCCTCTGATGAAGCAATACCTGGAGATGAAGCGCAAGCATCCGGACGCCATACTCCTCTTCCGGGTAGGGGATTTCTATGAGACTTTCTCCGAGGATGCCATTGAGGCTTCCCGGATTCTCGGTATCACCCTTACGCGGCGTGCCAACGGCTCGGCTACGCATGTGGAGCTCGCCGGATTCCCTCATCATGCTCTTGATGCATATCTGCCGAAATTGGTACGCGCCGGCAAGAGAGTCGCTATCTGTGAGCAGCTCGAAGACCCCAAGCTTACCAAGAAATTGGTCAAGAGAGGGATTACCGAACTCATTACTCCCGGGGTCAATACCCGCCCCGGAACACTTAATCCGACTGAGAACAATTTCTTGGCCGGCGTATCATTCATGCAGAAGAAGGCTTCTCTCCCTCCTGTGATCGGAGTGGCCTTCTTAGATGTGACTACGGGCGAGTTCCTTTGCACCGAAGGTAATGCGGAGGTGGTAGACCGACTGCTGAGCGGGATACGCCCCAAGGAAGTGCTGCGTATGAGCGGCACGCGCGCCATGTTCGAGACCAACCTCCATTACCGTTCGACGGTCAATGAACTCGACGACTGGGTCTACACCTCGGATGCGGCCCGTCAACGTCTGGAGCGCCAGTTCTCGACCGCTTCCCTCAAGGGATTCGGTATCGAGAAGATGGAGGCGGCCGTAATCGCTGCCGGTTCGCTGTTGCATTACTTAGATATGACCTCCACTACCAATCTTCATCATATCACCACTTTAGGACGCATTGATGAGAGCAAGCACATGATAGTGGATGGTTTCACCCTGCGCAATCTGGAGATTCTGCAGCCCTTAGATGAGACTGGAACCTCACTGTATGATATTCTGAACCGTACATGTACCCCGATGGGGGCTCGTCTGCTCCATAGCTGGCTTACCTTCCCGCTGATGGACTTGAAAGGTATTCGCAAACGCCATGATGCCGTGGAATCCCTTTTCAGAGACGCAGAGTTGCGGGGACGTCTCACTTCCCTTCTTCCGGCTGCCGGGGATATGGGTCGGTTGATCGGAAGGGTAGCCCAACGTAAGGCCCTACCGCGAGAGATGCGCCAGTTGATGAGAGGTGCCGAATGTGCTTTGGTCCTTAAAGAAATGTTGGAAGGGGCTTGCGAGGCAAACGGAATCGAGACTTTCCAATCCCTGCGAGAACTGGCAAACCGTATACCTGATCTTAATCAAGTCATCCCGCTGATCGGCAACACTATATTGGAAGACCCGACGAATGATATTAAGAATGGCGGGTTCATAGCCCCGGGAGTAAGCCTGGAGCTCGACCAGCTGAGGAACCTTCACACCAACGCTCGTCAGACCTTGGAGGAGATGCGCCTTAAAGAGGTGGAGAAGACCGGAATCTCCTCCTTGAAATTAGTGAACTCCCCTACTTTCGGCTTCCTATTCGAGGTAACTAATACCCATGCCCACAGAGTACCGGCGGAGTGGAATCGCAAGCAGACCCTGAAAGCTGCCGAAAGATACTCGACTCAGGAGCTTCAGGCTATGGAGGAGAAGATCCTCGGAGCCGAAGAACGTATCAAGGTCTTGGAAGAAGAGATCTATAACGGTCTACTCGACCGTCTGAATCCATTAATCGAGGATATGAAGCATGGCTCGGAGGCAATCGCGGAAATGGATGCGCTGCTCTCTTTCGCCTTAGTGGCGGCGGAGGGGGGATATGGGCGCCCCGCCGTAGATGAGACCTTGATCTTAGATATAAGGGATGGGCGACATCCGGTTATCGAACGCCGTCTTCCTCCCGGACAGCCATACGTCTCCAATAGCGTCAAGCTGGATCCTGAGGAGGTGCAGATTATGATGATCACCGGGCCGAATATGAGCGGTAAGTCGGCGTTACTGCGTCAGACGGCCTTGATCGCCATCATGGCTCAATGCGGTTCCTTCGTACCCGCTTCTGCCGCGCGTATAGGATTGGTTGACAAGGTATTCACGCGTGTAGGGGCATCCGACAATATAGCGGGTGGTGAATCTACTTTTATGGTAGAGATGACCGAAGCTGCCTCGATACTCAACAACATGACCGGACGCTCTCTGGTATTGTTTGACGAGCTCGGGCGGGGCACCTCCACCTACGACGGTATCTCAATCGCCTGGGCCGTAGTAGAGCATATCCATGAGAATGAACGCAACCGCCCGCGCACCCTCTTCGCCACCCATTACCATGAATTGAACGAGATGGAGAAATCCTTCCCGCGCATACGGAACTTCAGCGTCTCGGTTAAGGAGATTCAGGGTAAAGTAGTATTCCTTAGGAAATTGGTACCGGGAGGGTCGGAACATTCGTTCGGTATACACGTAGCGCGCTTGGCGGGGATGCCCCCTTCAACGGTAAAAAGGGCCAACGAGGTACTCAAGGAACTGGAGAGCGCAGCGGGACGCTCTGACCTCGACAAAGGCACTCTCCGCGGTTTGGCGGAAAAGCGTGAGGGAGTACAGCTCTCCCTCTTCCAGCTCGACGACCCGCTTCTGAGCGATATCCGCGACCAGCTATTGGATTTAGATATCGACCGGCTAACCCCCTTGGAAGCCCTAACCAAACTCCACGACATCCAAAGCCTCCTCAAAGGCAAATAACTGGGATGAGGGGCGTCCCCGCCCCGTAATGTGACTGGGATGAGGGGCGCCCTCGCCCCGTAAAAATAACTGGGGAGGAGGGGCGTCCCCGCCCCGTAATCTAACTGGGGAGGAGGCGCGCCCCCGCGCCGTAAAAAACTGGGAGGAGGGGCGCCCTCGCCCCGTAATAATACTAAATATGAACGAATATTACATCATACCCGACATAGAAGCCTTAGACTCCGTAACCGCCCCTGAAGAACAGGAACGGCTACGGCGCCGTATCGCAGTCAACGTCGGAGACCAGGAGGCCCTGATGCAGATTTTGGGAATATCCTCACTTGATCCGGACACTTTCTATCCCGACCAGCAGCCACCGGAACTCTCTACCTCCGATACCATAGATGCCTTCTTAGGCAAGTTCGGATCCAACCTACCCGAAAGTTCCGCTCTTCCGGGATTGGATCAACCGGAGGACCCGGACGGGGGAGCCGTCATACCGGTAGCGCCCGCCGTGGACTACCTGACTCTGCTCGCTATGGAAGAGGAAGGGAAAGCCCCGGCTACCCCGAAAAAACCGGAACACCCTTTGCGCGTCGACAGACCCGAAATACCGGCCGAAACACCCGATTTGACCGAAAGTTTCGCTAAAGTATTGATTAAAAATGGGAATTATTCGCGTGCTTACGAAATATTAGAGCAACTTCACTTGAAAAATCCGGAAAAAAGTATTTACTTTGCAGACCAAATGCGTTTCTTGCGCAAACTTATAATCATCAGCAACCAGAAAAAACAATAAAGACATGTATATTTTTCTCGCCATTCTGATCGTAATCGCGTGCTTCCTTCTGATCTGCGCTGTATTGATCCAGAAATCAAAAGGTGGTGGCCTCGCATCAGATTATTCCGCCGGCAACCAGTATATGGGTTACCGTAAGACAACAGACTTTATAGAAAAGGCAACCTGGGGTCTGGCTATCTTCATCTGCGTAGTTAGCATCTTCGCTTCTTTCGCAATGAAGCCTGCAAAGAATGTATCCGGTATGGCACCGGCAGCGGTTCAGACTACCGCTCCTGCCCCTGCTCCGGCCTCTGCCCCCGCTAAGGCTACCCCGGCTCCGGCTAAAGCTGCACCGGCTGCTGAAAAGGCCGCTCCCGCAGCTGCTCCCGCCGGCCGTCCGAATTAAGCCCCCGCTTATAAAGATTTAACAGAGACTTTTCCTTCCGAAAAGCCTCTGTTTTTTTATTCACCTATATTATTTTACTTATTACATATAAACTTTTACCTTTCACCTAAACCTTCCATACCTCTTCAGGCGTTAGATATTTATGGGTAACCCCTCTCCTCTTTCCCCGCAAGCCGTAGGCTTACGATCCTATCTAATCACGAGCAAGCTATATCTTTTGTATGAAAATAATTCCACATTTTCCGCGAACCCTGAAGACCTGCCTCATTGCATTGGCACTCCTCGGGCCGGCCGGAGCTATGGCGGGTACCGTTACCATAGACTCCTGCCGCAATATGGCCCTGCGCAATAACAAGGCCTTGAAGATAGCCCAGGAAAACGTAAGGGGTGCCGGATATCTCAACAAAGCCGCCAAAGCAGCATATCTCCCCGGTATCGATTTTGCCGGCGGATATATGTATAACCAACATGAAATCGGACTTCTAAGTGAAGACGCGAAACTCCCTACCCTAAGTTTCGACCCCGCGACTGCTTCTTACAAGCCCAATATCCTTACCGCCCCCAACGGAATGCCGATTACGGATCCCAAGACCGGCCAGATGATACCGACTACGGTTGCCGTAATACCGAAGGAGGCGATGCAATTCGACACCCATAACGTGTTCGCCGGGGCCTTTATCCTTACCCAGCCGGTATTTATGGGAGGTACCATCCGCGCGATGAACCAGATTACCAAGTATGCTGAGAAATTCGCTCAGTCGATGCATAACAGTGCCATTCAGGATGTGATCTTCAGCGTAGATGAGGCCTATTGGCAAGTGGTGTCGCTACGCGAGAAGAAAAAATTGGCCGAGAGTTTCGTACGCCTTGTAGACTCCTTGCGCCATAACGTCACCGAGATGTATAAGGAGGGGGTAGCAACACGGAGCGACGAGCTGAACGTGGAGGTGAAATACAACGAGGCCTGCATAGCCCTGACCAAAGTCGAGAACGGTCTGACGCTTAGCCGTATGAACTTGGCGCGGATCTGCGGTCTGCCGGTGGATTCTGATATTGAGCCGGAAGAGGAAATGGCTACCCAAGTCGGGGATATACCGGAATACAGTCTTAGCGAGGTAATAGCCTCGCGGCCTGACCTGGAGGCGGTACGCAACTCCATTTCCGTCCTGGAGAACCGCGAGAAGCTTTCCTTGGGTGCGATGCTACCTAAGATCGCGGCTGTAGGTATGTGGAGTTTCTCCAATCCCAATGTAATAGATGGTTTCGAGAAACGTTTCGGAGGAGGCTTCAGTGTAGGGGCCACCCTGACGGTTCCGATATGGCATTGGGGTGGGAATTACAATAAGCTCCGGGCTGCCAAGAGTAATACCGCGGCTTCGCGCCTGATGCTGGAAGACTTAGAGGAACAGGTTGATCTCCAGCTGAGCCAGGCCCGCTTCTCGATGCAGGAGGCCAACAAGACCTACGAGATGACCCGTAACAACCTGGAGGCTGCCGGCCAGAACCTGCGCAATGCCGAGATTGGATTCTCAGAGGGGGTAATGACAGCCGACGATGTGCTTGGCGCACAGACCGCATGGCTTCAGGCTCATTCCGAGTATATAGATGCCCGCATAGGACTTAACCTTTGTCGCACTTACCTGGCCAAGGTGGCCGGCAAACTTATCTGAACAGAAATATCACGCTTATACATGCCATGAACAATATGGACCAGCAACAGAACAATGCCGCAGATCCCTCGGCAGTATCATCTAAGGAAAAGGGATTGATGCTCACTATCCTGATAGTGGTTATCATTATCGCCGCTATGGCTATCATCGGCTTCCTATGTATCAAGCAGGGCCCGGATACTATCCAGGGCCAGGCGGATGCTACGGAAATACGAATATCAGGCAAACTTCCGGGACGTGTGGCGGAACTTTATGTGGAGGAAGGACAGATGGTGAAGACCGGCGACACGTTGGTACATATCCACTCTTCCCTTGCCGAGGCGCGACTTGCCCAGGCCCAGGCTATGGAGACGGCAGCCAACGCTGCCGACCGCAAGGTGGATGCCGGGACCCGCAAACAGATAATAGCCTCCGCAAAGGATGTATGGGCTCAGGCTCAGGCTGCCTCCGGTATCGCCAAGAAGACCTACGACCGTATGGAGAACCTTTTTGCGAAGGGTGTGATTTCGGAACAGAAGCGCGATGAGGCTAAGGCTGCATATCAGGCTGCCGTAGCTGGCGAGAATGCGGCCAAGAGCCAGTATCAGTTGGCGTTGGCCGGCCCTCAGGAGGAGGATCGCCAGGCCGCGAAGGCTATGGTAAACGTTGCCAAGGGTGGCGTAAGCGAGGTCGATGCTCTACTGGAGGATCAATACTTAGTTGCTCCCTGCGATGGCCGCATAACCGTAGTCTACCCAAGCGTGAGCGAGCTGGTGGCATTAGGCGCCCCGATCATGAGCCTGCAGAAGGAGGATCATTTCGCTGTTTTCAATATGCGAGAGAACATCGTAGGGGAACTTAAGGAAGGTAAGAAGATCAAGGTACGTATCCCGGCTCTGAAGGATCTACGTACCGAGATGACAGTATATTATATCCGTGACTTAGGTACATACGCCAACTGGCAGGCTACCAAGTCGACGGGTGATTACGATGCGCGCACTTTCGAGGTGAAGGCGCGCCCCGAGAATCCGATTGAGAATTTCCGACCCGGTATGTCGGTAATCTACGAAGGAACGGCGGAGTGATACCTGTTCTCTGTTAAGCCATGAAAGAGAAAGGTTTCAAAGCAATATTCATGCTGTCGCTGAAGCAGATCGCATGCCGGCCTATATTCTGGACCGGCATCTTCCTGCTGCCGCTCTTCTGTATGCTCTTCCTCACAAACGAGATGGAGAACGGGTTGCCGATAAAGGCCCCGGCGGCAATTATCGACCGCGACGGCACCTCCACCTCACGCCATATCTCCCAGACCTTGGCCGGAATGGAGCTGATAGACGTAAAAGCGGAGGCAAACAGCTTTACCGAGGCCCGGGATCTGATGCAGCGCGGTGAGATATATGGTTTTTTCCTCATTCCTGAGAATTTCGAGCGGGATCTGCTATCGGGCAAAGGACCGGCGCTGACCTTCTATACCAATATGAGCTTCTATGTGCCGGCTTCGCTGCTCTTCAAGTCTTTCAAGACCACAGCTACATATACCATGCTCGGGGCGGTGATTGAAGTGGCTAATACCGCGGGCGTTACCGGGAATGTCACCCCGATGTTGGTTCCGGTAAACATCACTACCCGCGCCTTAGGGAATCCGGGGTTGAACTATGCCGTCTATCTATGCAATTCATTCGTCC
Organism: uncultured Sangeribacter sp.; assembly: GCA_964553075.1. Taxonomy (GTDB): domain Bacteria; phylum Bacteroidota; class Bacteroidia; order Bacteroidales; family Muribaculaceae; genus Lepagella. Next base: position 21,197 of record CAZKJP010000028.1, read on the forward strand.
CGGGTGTGTTCCAGCTGATGATCCTGCTGATGACCTGTTTTACCCTCGGCATCGAGATCAAGGACCGGCGGTCGCGCAGGCTTCTGGAGATGGCAGACGGTAACATCTTCAAGGTAGTCGCCGGTAAACTGTTGCCGCAGACCCTGATATGGTGGGTATTGGTGATATTCATGATGAGCTGGCTCTATCGTTGGCAAGGTTACCCGATGAACGGCTCCTGGGGTTGGCTGACCCTGAGCGAGCTGATGTTCGTAGTGGCTTCTCAGGCTCTCGGGGTGTTATTCTTCGCGGTGTTCCCTACCCTGCGCCTGTCTCTCTCCATATCGGCTCTGTTAGGTATCCTTACCCTTTCGATCGCCGCTTACTCCTTCCCGGTAGAGAGTATGTATGGGGCTATAAGCATCTTCAGCTGGATATTGCCGGCCCGATATAATTTCCTGATCTATATCGACCAGGCCCTCAACGGGATCGACATCTGGTATTCGAGATGGTGGTATATCGCCTATATCTTCATAATGCTGGCTCCGCTCACTATGATGTGGCGCCTGCGCAAGGTCTATCGGGATCAGGTTTACCTCCCATAGCCTCCGGCTCATAAACTATTGAATATGAAAAATTTCTGGCATCAGTTTATCCAGGTTTATATACGCGAGTTCAAGCTCGTTTTCAAGGATCAGGGAATTTTGATTTTCCTGTTTTTCCTGCCGCTGGCATATCCTGTAATCTATTCTCTGATTTATAATCCGGAGTTGGTAAGGGATGTGAAGATGGTAGTGGTAGACCATGACCGTACTCAGGAATCGCGCGAGTTGGTCCGGAAATTGGATGCTACCCAGGAGATTTGGATTACCGGCTACGCTGCAGACATGGGTGAGGCCAAACGCGCCATGCATGAGCATCATTGCTATGGTATCCTGGAGATTCCGGAGGGGTTCGCCCGTAAGATAGGGCGTCAGGAGCAGGCAGAGGCGGTTATTTTCTCCGAAATGAGCCTGCTGTTACGTTACCGTGGTTTCCTCGTAGCCTCTACCAATGTCATGTCTGAATACGGGGCGGAGCTGCAAAAGAAGGATATAAATACCATGGCTCCGCTGGCCGAGACCCTGATGACCGGGGACCCGCTCCCAATCAACAGTATAAGCATGGGTAATACGTCGGGAGGATTTGATTCCTTCATCATGTTAGGGATTGTAGTGCTGATACTTCAGCAGACCCTGATCTTGGCTATAGGTATGGCGGGCGGAGCCAAGCGCGAACGCCGCTGGAATATCGGCTATGACCCGCTGAATATCGGCAAGTCCCCGGTAGCGACCCTATTGGGGCAGGCAAGCTGTTATCTGACCCTGATCGTGGTGCCTATGATCTGGACGCTCCATTACATATTGCTGATATTCCAGTTCCCGATGGCTGGGAATATGCTGGAGATATTCGCTTTCATCTTGCCTGTGGTATTGGCAAGCATAATGATGGGATTCTGCGTTCAGGGTTTGGTACATCAGCGAGAGGAGATTTTCGTCATTTGGGTCGTAACTTCGGTTATCTTCCTCTTCCTCTCGGGCTTGACCTGGCCGCGGTATGCGATCACCGGTTTCTGGCGCGTTTTGAGCGATCTGGTTCCTGCTACCTGGGGAGTTGAAGGGTTTGTGAAGATGAATGCCAACGGAGCCTCGCTGACCCAGGTCAGTGACTGTTATTACAACGCCTGGTTCCTGTGTGCCGGCTATGCGGTATTGGCCTGGATTATCCAGAGATGGGTAGTCCGCCCGCAGGAATTGCGCGCCCAGGGACTTAAAGGATGAACCTTTGGGTCAGTAATAAGTTATAGTTATAAGTTATGAGGTAATAGTTACCGGGAGCCAGCTTTATCTGGCGTCAACAAATAAGTTTAGACAACTTCAATAAATACAAGATTATGAAAAAACAACTACTCGCAATTGTACTGGGAGCGGCTGCCTTTTCCGCCTCTGCTGTCTCCCCTTTCTTGGAATTCCAGCCTATTCAGGCCGGCGATAACCATACTGCCTTCAATATCCAAGGTGGCTTCACTGCCCCGGTGCATCCCAATATCGCCCTCGGCTTGGGAGTGGGCATCACAGAACGCTGGAACTTCGACCAGGGTCCGCTTATCCCGTTGTTTGGTCGCGCGGAATTTTCCGGAAAATTCCAAGGCCTACGTCCTTTCTTCTCGTTTGATGTGGGTTATGAGATCAATACAGAGAACACCGATTACGGTGCTGTGTTGGTAAACCCAATGATAGGCCTGAAGTTCGGTCAGTGGTACGGGGGTATCGGCTACTTAGGACATTGCTGGACACCGAAGCACGCGGGCACTACCTCCTGCTTCAACATGAAAATCGGCTACACCTTCTAAAGTAGCACTCACTAAAGTAGCACTCAGAATAAGATTATTTTCCCGTAAACGTGTCGCTTAAGACACTTCCCGGGTAGTAGAAAGATAATATGGAGCGGTAATCATGGCCTTCATGGGCCATCCTTGCCGCTCCTATTTGACATAACCCTACGCCATGTCCCCAGCCGCGACCTTTCAGACGCCACCCTCCGGCAAGTGGCTCCATAGTAAAGCGGGAGGAATAGAGATGCGTTGGAGAAAGTAGCTTCCGGATCGCCAACTCCTTACCCAATTCAAGACTCCCCTGAGTGCCGGTCAGGAGCAGTCTCTTGGCGCGCCCCGAGGGTCCTGCTTCCAACACCTTCAGGTTGGTAATATCCCCTATATTCCGGCCAAACTTAGTTTTCAGATTATTTTTGACCTCTTCCGCCGTCACTTCCACTTCCCACTTATATCCATCCCCTGTCTCCTGATCGTATGACTTCAAGACAGAGCTCAGCAGGTTTTCCTGATCCTCTTCCGAAAGGTCTGAAAGATCGCACCATGGATCCGCGAAACTTACCAAGCAAGGTTCCTCGCGCTCTTGCCAGCAGGTGGAGAACACTTCCGTCAGTCCACCGCAGCACTTTGAGAATCTTGCGTCAACGAGTTTTCCCTCAACTGTGGTAAGGATCTGACCCCGCGTATCGCGAAGTGCTTTCTGGATTGCAGGGGGCAATGGCTGTATTCCTTGGTAACGCTGGCAATGGTCATCAGAACAGAGGTCGAACCCTACATGATCCGAGGTATCCTCCCAATCAATAAGACAGGTATCGGTATCGACTTTGCCGGTTGGAGAATGATCGTGGGCACCAAGTATCTTCCCCAAGGCCCAGCTACGCGAAATCACAGCATGGGCTTTCAGGAACTCCTCCGGCGCGGAGGGGCTCATCTCGCTGCCGACCACGCACTCTAAATAAGTCTCGAGAGGAAGACGGTTGAGCACGCCATATTCCTCCTCTCCCGAGACCTTCACCTCTCCCGGTTTCTCTTCGTTATTTCCCCATCTTATTACAACTTCTCCCGGCAGCAGAGCCTCCACTTGGCGTTGCCAGTGGAATCCCTTTCCGATCATCATATTACGCAACAGCCACCCCTCACCCTGTTTCTCAAGCTGCGGCCTCCCGACAGTAGGAATCCCCACAGCAACCATCATATCCCTCATACCCCTATAACAACGAAAATGGAAAATGGAGAATGGAGAATGGAAAATTGAGAATGGAAAATTGAGAATGGAAAATTAACTGGGGAGGAGGCGCGTCCCGCGCCGTATATACCTATCGTCGGTGGCCTGCAAAGCAGGCGGAAGCCCCTGTCGGGGGCTCCTATCTCCGCACCAATCTTCCATCCCCCAAACCACCCGGATGGAATGGTTATTATGGTCGCCCGGAACCAACTGGAACTTACAAGGCCAATATTTATAGCTTTGGTATATCGATAATCTCAGGAAAGATGCTAATTTTGCGTTCAAGTAACGCTTGGGTCCTTCGTAAAGGACTTGAAACTTACAGAAATAGATAAAGCAAATATGGAATTTCAAAAGAACCAAAATATAGCATATTTCCTCGCCTTTTGCGTTGAGATGTATAAGAACGCCCATTCTCTATCGGGAGATGAGGCTTCCAGGCTTCTATCTGAGTCAGGTACTCTGGATTATTTAGAGGAAAACTATGATGTGATACATACCCAGAGCCACCATTGGATTCTCGCTGACATAGAAGAGTATTTATCCACCCATAAAGAACATCAATAATGCTACTCTATCACGGAAGTTTAGAAATAGTTGAAAAGCCTTAATATTACTTCATACCGAAAAGGCATTGCCGTGTATAACATTTATTGAAGCAAAGGAGGTGAGAAATGACCGGAAATATAACTGATAAGAACCTCTATCTCATCTTGCCTGGAAAGGTGAGTAAAATGGCGATGATGTATGCTGCGGATTTCGGGGTCTCAGTTAAAGAGGCATTGCGGCGTATTTATAAATCCGCCACCTACAAAGCCCTCGAAAAGGAAGAAACGAAACTCTGGCATTACGGCCCAGTAACGCTCTATCAGATGCTGCTGGATAACGCAGACTCATAAAATTGGATGTTGGAAAACGCACGGATCATATCGTTGACATCACCGATATGATAATCGAAAGCAAACTACTGAATACCAATCAAATAACCTTAATAATATTCCTAAGTAAAATCCAACCCGGCAAACTCTGACTTCTCTGAGGATTTTACGGCGCGAGGACGCGCCTCCTCCCCAGCTAAATCCTCTGAAAAAACCTGGCTCTCCTATTGCGGTATCAGATTATTCTTTGTAAATTAGCCAGCACTATGGCAGAGGAATTTCTAAAACGTAAAGGCGACTTCCGGAAGCTGCGTTGCTACCAGCTGGCGGAACATATATATGACCTCACATTTGTCTTCTGCGAACGCTTCATAAAGACAGGCGACCGCACGAAAGACCAGATGGTACAGGCCGCGCGAAGCATCAAACAAAATATAGCCGAAGGAAGTATCGCGGCTACTATGTCCACTCAATCCGAAATGCTCCTAACCAATGTTGGCAAAGGAAGCCAGCAAGAACTTTTGCTTGACTATGAGGATTACCTTATTACGCGCGACCTTGACACATGGAGCCTCAATGACCTCCGGATTCAGAATACACGTGAAGCCATGAAGAGAAAATGGCTCAGGAAGGATTTTATCAAGCATGCCAAAGGCTGGAGCGATGAGACCATGGCAAATGTAGCGATTACGTTAATCCACCAATGCGACCGCATGATTACCGGCCTCTTCGAGTATCAGAAAAAGCAGTTCTTGGAGAAAGGTGGCATCAAAGAGCAGATGACCAAAGCACGATTAGAAGCCAGAAAAAATCAGCCTCCCCAGAGTTCTCAGAATCCTCCGACCTCTCAGAGTCTTCAGACACCTACTTGCCCACTGTGTGGCAGCCCGATGATAAAAAGAATTCAAAAGCGAGGCCAGAATCCCGGAGGTGAATTTTGGGGCTGCAGTGCATATCCCAAATGCATCGGCACCCGACCCATAACTCCAAGTCCTCAGAAACCAGAGACACCGAAAAAACAATAGCCTCTGAGTTCTCTGACTCCTCTGAGCTCTCTGAGTTCTCTGACTCCTCTGAGCTCTCTGACTTCTCTGACTTCTCTGACTTCTCTGACTCCTCTGACTCCTCTGAGCTCTCTGACTCCTCTGAGCTCTCTGACTTCTCTGACTCCTCTGAGCTCTCTGACTCCTCTGACTCCTCTGACTCCTCTGAGTTCTCTGAGTTCTCTGAGTCCTCTGACTCCTCTGAGCTCTCTGAGCTCTCTGACTCCTCTGACTCCTCTGACTCCTCTGACTCCTCTGACTCCTCTGAGCTCTCTGAGCTCTCTGAGCTCTCTGAGCTCTCTGAGCTCTCTGAGCTC
>CAZKJP010000029.1:0-7025 GCA_964553075.1 uncultured Sangeribacter sp.
TGAAACTCATATGGATTACAAAGATTTTAGCACCCATTTTGAGCTATACGCCTAAGAAAAAGACTGAGAAGGCAGAGCCGAAAAAAACCGGATTGGATCCTTTCTCGGAATTGGATTCCGCCTTCTACCGTAATTTCGTTGCTATGATTACCCGCGACATGAGCGACTCGGAACTGAGCGTAGAGGAGATGGCTGCCCGCATGGGTATGAGCCGAGTCCAGTTCTACCGCAAGCTGAAGGCCTTGACGAATTATTCGCCGGCTGATCTTCTGAGGCTGTTCCGTCTGCGGGCAGCCAAGGAACTGCTGATGCGCGATGACGAGACAACTGTAGCCGAGGTAGCCTACAAGGTTGGATTCTCCTCTCCGAGTTACTTCGCCAAGTGTTTCAAGGACCAGTTCGGAGAGCTCCCCTCGGAACTTCAGGGACGTACCTCCAAGATTAAAGGGTAAGACGTTACGTCATAAAAAAGGTTCTTTCCCTTTGTTTAGTTATCAGATAGTTAAGGAAAAGGGATGCTGTTCTTGAAACATAGGTTACAATAGATACCACAATCGTTACATGGGTTAAAATTTGCCTAAAAAACATAACAAGAGTTTTATCCCCTCTTATAAGGAGAAAGTAATTTTGCCCCTGTAAATCGGGAACTGAAAAACCCGATTTGCAGGGGATACCTATTTATATATCGTCTCATCGGGAGGGATGTATGGATTGGTTCCTTTAGAGAGAAATAATTATTAATTTTCACAATAACCTTAAGCATGAACAAATTCATTGTGTGGCTTACTATGATGGCTATAGCAGCCATGGCCCATGCACAGACCATCACTGTTCAAGGTCAGGTATTGGACGCCACAGACGGCGAACCACTGATCGGCGCAACTGTAACGGCCCTTCATAAGGCCGGTGTAGGAACCGCGACAGACATCGATGGCAACTTTACCCTAACAGTTCCCGAAGGAACAACCCTTAAATTCTCGTATGTCGGCTATCAGACAGCGGAACTCAAAGCTCAGGGCGAAATGCTCGTTAAGCTTGAATCCGATTCTCAGGTGCTCGACGACGTAGTTGTAGTAGGTTACCAGACCGTCCGCAAGGCAGACCTTACCGGTTCAGTAGCCGTAATGAACATGAAAGACCCGATGTCAGAGAACTCAGGTAACATCATGAACTCTATGGCCGGTAAGATGCCTGGTGTAAACGTTGTTCCGGATGCAGCTCCGGGCGGTACCGGTACAATTCGAGTACGTGGTATGTCTACCGCTAACTCCAGCAACGACCCCCTCTATATTATAGATGGTGTGCCGACAGACAACATCAACTGTATCAACCCCTCTGATATCGAGACGATGCAGGTTTTGAAGGATGCCGCTTCCGCATCTATATATGGTAGCCGCGCTGCAAACGGTGTTGTTATCATCACAACCAAGCATGGCAAGGGTGATCGCCTGAGTGTAAATGTAAACTACGCTCTCTCTGCTTCTCATACCGCAAAGCGTTTCAAACTGTTGAACGCAGAGGAATATGGCCAGGCCTACTGGGCTGCTGCCCGCAACGCCAACATTGTTCCGCAGCATCAGCTCTACGGCAATGGTGATGTGCCCGTTCTTCAGAAATATGTAAACGGCAATCCTAACTTCCTGACCACCGACACTGACTGGCAGGACGAAATCTACCGTACAGCCTGGACAAACAACCTGACTGTAAGCATCGCTAACAATACTGACAAGGGTTCAGTACTTTTCTCTGCCAACTACATCAACCAGGAAGGCGTAGTGAAAAAAACTTACTACGAACGTTTCTCAGCTCGTTTGAACAGCCGCTTCGACATCGGCCGTTATGTAAGCGTAGGAGAGAACTTGATGGTAGCCCGCTGGACAGACCGCGGTATGGGCGACTCCGGTAACCGTGGTATCGCCGGCGCAGCAATCGGTACTATCGCAGCTCTTCCGGTACGTGGCCTCGACGGCAGCTGGATGGTTCCGGAGATTCTCGATATCAACAACCTTAATAACCCCGTTCAGACTATCGAACTTGGTAAGGATAACGATCACTCTTCCTGGCGTATCTTAGGTAATGCCTTCGTGGAGGTTAAACCCATCGATGGTCTCGTTCTGAAGAGCAATATCGGTATCGAACACTCTCAATACTTCAACAAAGACTTGAACCGCGCTTACTATGAAGGCGCAGAAAACAGCGTCTTTGCCGCTTATGGTCAAGGCGACACCTGGACTTGGACTAACACCGCCAATTACAATATAACATTCGCAGAACAGAATCATCTGACCGCCCTTATCGGTACTGAGGCTATCGGATATACCTTCAATGATCTGACCGGCCAGCGTTTCGATTATCTCTTCCAGGATTCCGACTACATGCAGGTAGGTTCCGGTTCGGATCCTAACCACATCATCGCCGGCGGCGGCAAGAGCCAGTGGTCCGTATTCTCCCTCTTCGGAAAAGTTGACTACAACTTTGCTGACCGTTACCTGGCTTCATTCACCATCCGTCGCGACTCCAACTCCCGTTTCGCAAAGGGACACCGCGGTGGTACCTTCCCCGCCTTCTCTCTTGCTTGGCGTCCTACCGCTGAGACTTGGTTCCCGCAGCAGGATATCCTGACCGATCTTAAGATCCGTTACTCTTGGGGTCAGAACGGTAACGCCAACATCGGCTCTCTCTATCCTACTTATTCTATCTACGGTATCAACACTACTAACGGTGCTTACGATATCTACGGTACAGGTTCTTCTACCACTCCGGGTATTACCCTTCGTGAAAGCGGCAACCCGCTGCTGACTTGGGAAACCACTACCCAGAACAACATCGGTCTTGATGCTCAGTTCCTCAACGGTGCTTTGAATCTTACCGCTGACTTCTATGTAAAGAAAACCAAGAACATGCTTACTAACCCGCCGGCACTTGACGTTGCAGGTGAAAACGCTACTCAGTGGCTCAACACCGGATCTATGCGCAATATCGGTTGGGAAATCAGCCTCGGCTATCTCTCTCCCCGTTATGGCGACTTCTCTTGGAATGGTACCGTTACCCTTTCTCAGTACAAGAACAAACTTCTTGAACTCAACTCCCGCCAGGAGTTCGTAGGTTCTGACGTACGTCTGATGAAAGATGAACCGATGGGTGTTTACTACGGCTACGTATGCGACGGTATCTTCCAGAACTGGAGCGAGGTAGGCAACCACGCCAACCAGCATGGCGCTGCTCCGGGCCGTCTGATCTACCGCGACCTCAATGGCGACGGACAGATCACTGACCTTGACCGCTGCATCATCGGTAACCCGAACCCGGACCTGAACATGGGTATCAACCTTGGCTTCAAGTATAAGAGAGTAGCTCTTGACCTCTTCTTTGCCGGTGACTTCGGTTTCGATATCATCGACGACAACAAGGTTCAGCTTTACACCATGTCCTCCGGTATCGCAAATACCAACCGCGCTAAGGATATCCTGAACGCTTGGACTCCGACCAATACCAATACTGATATACCGGCTCTTTGCCTGACCAATGACAACTCAGAAGACCGCTTCTCTACCTACATGGTTTCCGACGGTTCTTACATGAAGCTCAAATATATCAAGGTAAGCTATGACTTCCCTGAAAAGCTTCTCAAATCCTGGGGTTGCCAGGGCGCAAGCCTCTATGGTCAGATCGAGAACCTCTTCACCATGACCAAATATAAAGGCCTTGATCCGGAAATCATGCCCGGCGCATGGGGAGACCGTCGCGACAACGCTATCTACCCGCGTTCTCGCACATTCACAATCGGTGTTAACCTTCAGTTCTAATAAGATCTGTAATTCTGATAAGATTTAGGACTAACTTAAAAATTAAGACGAGATGAATCTCAAGAATATATTCAGCAATAAAGCTTTGGCCGGTCTTCTGGTAGTAGCTTCCGCAGCAGGTTTCGCAAGCTGCAGCGATATGCTCCATACCAAGCCCCAGGGCACTTTCTCAGAGGAGCAGATCGGAGCCGACAACTACGATAAACTTCTTACCTCGGCTTACGCTACTCTGATGAACCATTTTATCGGCAACAACGAGGCATTCGCCGGCCCGATCAATAACTGGGTTATGGATGTCCGTACCGACGATGCCTATAAAGGTGGCGGCGCGATGAACTATGAGGAGTACATGCACCAGCTTGAAGTAGGTAACGTACGCTCAGACATGCAGACAGTTAACTTCAAATGGAAAAACTGTTTCTATGCTATCGCCCGTTGCAACACCGCTATCAAGGCTATCCGCGACAACGAAAACGTTCCTAACCGTGAGTCCGTAGTAGCCGAGATGAAGACTCTCCGCGCCTACTATTGGTTTGAACTCTATCGTGTTTACAAGGAGTTCCCCTTCTATACTGAAGATGAGAACCCGAGCGAGGTCAGCATCCGCGACCATAGCCGCGAGCAGATCATGGCTGCCATCAAGGAGGACCTGAAGAATTCTTACGCACTCCTTCCCCCGAGCCAGCCTGCTGTAGGTCGTTTCAACCGTTACGTAGCCGCAGCTATCATGGCTAAGGTTTGCCTTTGGGATAAGGATTATTCTCAGGCTGAGTACTATGCAAACGAAGTTATCGCTTCCGGCAAGTACTCTCTCTATCCTAACTTCCTGGATATGTCTGACCCTGCCTATAACAATCAGTATGAGGCAGTACTCGCAGTACAGTTCTCATCTGCCAGCCAGCCGGATCAGTTCAACTTCAACAACTGTCTGAACTGCCCGAAGACTCCGGGCGACCTCTATGGCCCCGGCGACGGTTTCTATCGTCCGTCTCAGAACCTGGTTAACGCTTTCCGTACCGATGCCAGCGGTCTGCCGTTCTTCGATACTTTCAATGACGTTGAGGTCAACGAAAACTATACCGGCAACGTGGATCCCCGTCTGGACTTCACTATCGGTCGTATCGGTATGCCTTGGAGAGCTACTGACCTGACTTATTCAATCGACTGGTGTTTCGCTCCCGATATCTATGGCACTTATTCTAATAAGAAGCCTTATATCGATCCCCGTAGCGAATATTGCACTCCCAACACTGTACCTTGGGGCGCCAATACCCTCAACATGCTGTTGATCCGCTATGCTGACGTTATGCTGATGAAGGCTGAGGCTTTGGTAGAGCAGAACAAGAACCTCAATGAGGCCCGCGACCTTGTAAACCAGATCCGTCTCCGCGCTAAAAGATCCCTCCAGGATGTAAATAAGGCAATGAAGGACTGCAACCCGATGTTGGCTGACTACGCAGTTGAGGCATACACCAACACCTGGGATCAGAACTTCGGCCGTAAGGCAGTACGCATGGAGCGTCGTATCGAGCTCGCTATGGAAGGTCACCGTTGGTTTGACCTTGTACGTTGGGGTGAGGCCGTAAACGTTATCAACGCTTACTATTCAACCGAAGTACGTCTGCGTCCCTACCTGGCCGGCGCTCACCTTACTAACGCTAACCTTTATTTCCCCGTTCCTCAGGAACAGCTTGACAACGCAGGCAACCTGTACAAATAATTTTAAGAAGTCATGAAGAAATATCTTTCATCAATCATAGCGGTAGTAATGACGGTCATCTTGGGAATGACAGCTACATCATGCCGCGATTTCGAGCCGACAGGTTACGAAGAGGGTCCTACCTTGGCAACCCCGCGTAACGTTACCGCAACTGTCAATTCCGATTATGTAGTTACCGTAAGTTGGGAAGCCCCGACCGATAACTCTTTCACCGGATACCTCTTCTACTCCAATGGCGACTATGCCCATGGAATCGAGCTCCCCAAGACTACTACCAAGTATGTAATCGAGGGTACTCCGATGGGAACCGAGACTACTTTCACTGTAAAGTGTCTCTATGCTGACAATAAAATTTCGCGTGGTGAGAGCGCTGTCGTTACAATCCCGCAGACTACTTTTGCCGGCGTAAGCAACCTTACCGCTCAGGTCAATGGACGTTCGGTTACGTTGAGTTGGACTAACCCGAGCAATAATCAGGCTACCGGTGTACGCGTATTGCGCGATGGCCAGGAAATAGATCGCTTCGATGGTCAGATGACTTCCTGCGAGATCAAGACCCAGCCGATGCAGCAGACTTTCACTTATAGCGTAGAGCTCCTTTATAAGAAGTACTACTCTTCTCCTGCTACCAGCGTAAAGGCTACTATTCCTTTCATTACTCCTAAGACTGCTTTCTTGCTGCTGGCCAATTCAATTCAGGAATTGCCGGATGATGATGAGCGCGCCGCTGCTGAATGGTACGCTGCTCAGGCAGAGCATAAATTCGTGAAGATGGATGAATTGGCTGACCTTGATACCGATGAGTATTCAGTACTTTGGATTATGATCGATCGCGAGGGTCTCCCGTTGGGTTGGGAAAATCTTCCGGTTGTTTCCGAGCCTGAGAACTTGGCAGTGCTTAAGGAATTTGCTAAGGGTGGTTCGCTCTTCCTTTCCAACATGGCAACTCAGCTGACTGTACCTTTAGGAATTGTTCCCGATAACATGGCTCCGACATGTTATGGAAATGGTGCCGGCGGCAGTGGTGATGACACTTGGAACATCATGCCGTTCCTTGGCTGGATCTACCGTCCGGGTGGACCTAACGAGGGTGAGCAGGGTTACTATGACCGTCATGAACACCAGATCTTCGAGGGTCTTACAATGTCTGACCCGAACGGCTGGGGCTTCGAAGGCTTCCCGATGATCGGCCCGGGTTGGAGAGAGGACCACAACTGTCTCTGGGACCTCAACATCTATGGCAAGGGTTCAGAAAAAGACGTAATCGCCAATTTCGAGAAGACCGTAGATTGCCAGGTACTCGCAACTTGGGGACACGTTCAGGACCACTGTGTAGCAGTATTGGTAGACTTCTTCTCCAACTCCCACCATGGACATTGCGTAGCAATGGGAGCGGCAGCATACGAATGGAACCAGAACTCCGGTACCAACGTATACCAGCACAATGTTGAGCAGCTGACCGCCAACATCCTCGAATACCTGAAATAACCCCAACTGGG
>CAZKJP010000029.1:7125-26582 GCA_964553075.1 uncultured Sangeribacter sp.
ATGTTGAGCAGCTGACCGCCAACATCCTCGAATACCTGAAATAACCCCAACTGGGGAGATACCTGGGAGGCGCGCCCTCCCAAACCGGGAAGAAACGCCCCCATACAGTCAATAACTGGGGAGGAGGCGCGTCCCCGCGCCGTCCCAAGTAACCCGGTAAAATATCCAAATCACTCTTATAAACATTCCTGACTCCATTTGAGCCAGGAATGTTTTTTGCTTAAGAGATTCTCGTTAGAGATTTGGTAGTTAGAAGTATTTAGCTTATTTTTGCTTTTGGAATAGAGAAGTTCATCTATTATTAGTTCAAAGTGAGCTAATCTCGTAAATAAGATGTTTAAGTGATATGAGCAGAAACCAGGAATGTATCAGGTTATTGAAGAGAAATAAAAATCAGATTCAAAAGGAATTTGAAGTGTCTTCGTTGTCCATATTTGGGTCGGTTGCTCGGGGGGAAGATAACAAAAAGAGTGATTTGGATATTTTTGTTGACATGCCCCCGAAGTTGATCCTAATTTCTGAATTGAAAGAATATCTTGAGAATTTGCTCTCGACTACCGTTGATATTATCCGAAATCATTCGCATCTATCAACAAAATTCCGTAGCCAAATCGCCCATGAATCTATCCCAGTATTCTGAGAAAGCAATTGCACAGGCTCTGCTAACTTTCGAAAGCAATATTATATCCCTCCGCTTTTAAAAACTGTCCATGCTGCAATTCAATCCCTAAACCACAGCATCTCTCATTCCTGATTTGGGGTGAATCCCAGTCTTTAAATAGTATCATAATACTACCTTCAGTTTCTTTTTTCGACCTTATCATAATAAGACGGCGCGGGGCGCGCATCCTCCCAGTTATTCCTGCCCCCCAACAGTTCTATTCAAAATAGACTTCCTCAATCTTTACATGTCTTCTATAGAGAGGCATTTTTGTGAAGAAGTGAAAGAGGTGAGTTCGGGGTGGAGGCGGAAGAAGTTTTTGATTTTTTCCTCTAATAACTGGGGTTTATAACGTTCCGGTTGTCTCTTAACTTCGATGAATTCCAATCGTTTCTCGAAATCTTCTGCCGCAACGATATTTATTTCGTTGTTCCCTTTACGATCCCACCATGATCCGATGCGCGTGTACTCTTCGGTTTCAATTAACTTCTCCCTAAAATAGCGTTCCAACATCCATCCTGAGAAGGTTTGGAAATCTCTATTAATAAGTTCTCGCAGCTTCTTGTAAGCACTTATTTCCACCATATACCCATGTTTGAAAATATATCGGAACCAAAAAGAAAGGAAGTTATCTTTTATTGCATACGCAACGTTCTTATTAGCAGTTTTTTCGTAAATCGGCTGTTGCTTGACAATCAGTTCGTAATCATTTTCTAATTTTGTAAGGTATCCTCCGATCTCTTTGCCGACCTTGTTTTCCATCTCGTTGCGGGTTGTATGGCCGGTGGCGATCGCGGAGAGTATAGAGAAATAGGTTCCGTATTCCTTTCCGAATTCCCCAATTAGCATCACTTTCCCTTCGTCGATGAATGTAGGCCCATCCCGAATCATGAACTCCAACATCTGTTGGAGAGTGAAGATTTCATTGTCTATGAATAACTCTACATATTTAGCCACTCCGCCTGTAAGGGAATACAGAGCCAGTAATTCTTCCCGTGAATATTCGGGCCGATAGAAGGAAAGTATTTCTTTTAGGACAGAGGGTGGGAAACTTTTCAATTTAATGAAGCGGGTTTCTCTTTGATACAGCGGTTGCTTGCTATCGCGAAACAACTCATTCATCAAGGAATTAACCGATCCCCCTACGATCAGATTAATTCTTGCTTTCTCCTTATTAAGATCCCAAATTCTTTGAATATCACTGAAAATGGAGGGGTTTACAAATTTAAAGTCTTGAAATTCATCAATAAACAAAGTTATAGGCCTCTCTTTTGCGAGTTTAAGTACGAATTTGAATATTTCTCTAAAGGAAGTAGCCTCACCGAGCATCGGTATGCCAAGTTTCTCTCCAATTTCTGCCAGATACCCCGCACACAGATCCTTCTCCGCTTTGCGTGAAACAAAAAAATACAGGAACGGCTCATCCTCATAAGCCTTATTAACTAAGGTAGTCTTTCCGATTCGTCTCCGTCCGGTCAGTACCGTAAATTGGGCGTTATCAATGGATCTCTCCTTTATCTCTCTCAGAAGCTTCACCTCCTTCTCTCTATCAAAGAATTTCATATAGCATCAAATTTATTCCATCACCTTAAAAGCATGGATATCCTCTTAAATACTCTATATTAGAAACCGTCATTTCGGAAATGGCGGTTTCGTATCTACAAAGATACACAAATTAACTCATACAACCTCCTTATTTTGGCAATATTTATAGGATGGTATGGTTAGGATGGTTTTAGCCTAAAAGGACGTCTAAGGTCATCATGAGCATGAAACCGAGGGCAAAACCTGTAAGGGATTTCTGTAACAATGGCGCGATACTCTCCTGCATCAGAAAGACACAAGCCGCTCCCAAAGTAGTCCCCAAAAACGGCAGCAAGATACCAATTAACAGTCCATCCATAATATTGACCTCCTTATATAAGGTTTTATGTTTAAATATTTTCAGAGTATGGTTGATGGGGTGTATTGGGTTATATCGATTAATGGAAGGCGACTTCCTTTAGAATTAACTTCTTTTATGAAGGTATTACAATCACTTGCGGTCAGTTTCTTTCTGATAAAGGCATAATATAGAAAATCGATTGTAGTAAGATAGGTGATTTGGTGTGCTATGCAATACTCTTTGATATCCCTTAAATTGCTGCTACCAAGTACATCTGAATTATCTTTACAATAAACCATACATGCACTTTCTCCCCGGCCAAGGGTTGAGGTGAGTTTGGCATACTCTAACCTGGAAGCACCCTGAGGCGAGAATTTAATCTGCTGAATCCTTTGTGGCAAGAATTGCAAAGTGTTGTCTATCTGTATTCGGGATTTAGTATTGACAGTGACTTCTTTATACACTACATCTAAAATAATATAGTTGTACTCAGGAAATATCTCCACAAGCAAAGAAACAGCCCCCCTTTTATGAAATGGATAATGACATCAGCATCCAATACTATCTTAGTTTTCGTTTTCATCGATCCCTATCTTATGGAGAAGTTCCAGATAATGTCCTTCTGAAATTTTGTCTGCTTCATATAGCTTTCTTGCCTTTTCTCCAAAATCACCGATTACTAATCCTTTGTTTCCTGGTTCGTAAAGTGAACCGGGATATCCGTACTCTCGCGAGCTCCTTTTTACCGGTATCAAAGAATAAAGATCCCGATCTTTTCTGGAAAGCAATTTAAGATCATATAATCGATTAAGCACAGCAGTGTTAGAAACTTCAAAATAATGTCCTATTTTCAACACGGTTGCCAAAGAGGCCTTCCCTTTTTTTAGTTCATCTTCCGGAATCAGTTGGATTACTCCGGCTGCCGGCATCAGAAAAATTAGAGCAAATGCATCGGCGCATTGTTCGGATTCATCTTTTGTTTCTTCACCCGTGCATCTATGTGGGTGAGGATTTTCCTCGATGAATAAATGGTATAGTTCATGTGCAATGGTGAAATGCTGTCGGCATAAAGGCTGGTTGGAATTAATGAGCATAAATCTCTTGCCTGCTCCTTTTAGACTCATGCCTGAAAAAGATTCTGACAAAGGGCGGAATAGGGTAAGGACATTAAGTTTAAGTAATAAACTTTTAAGGTTTACGGCTTCTGTCTCGCTTAGCCCGGACAATTGCCTGAAACGCGTGACCTGACTTTCAAGATAATTTAAAACAGTTGTTCTCATCTTGACTCTAATCTTTCCATCTTTAGATACGATTTCACTATCTCTTTAAAATATCTTATTTCTTCAGCGTCCGCCGGGGAAAGATCATCGATCCTAAAAGCAGTTGTAAGAATATGGTCCTCAATGTTGGCATTGTCGTCAAACAATAAAGCCATTTCGCAACCGAGGAAATCGCTGGCTTTTTCTATTATATCGAACGGCATCTCCCTGTAACCGGCCTCATAATTAGCATAGGCCGAGCGGGTGATGCCTAATGCGTCAGCCAATTCTTGTTGGGTATATCTTCCGGATTCTCTGAGCTTTTTTAAATTACGCGCTAAAATCTGATCCATATCATTGATTTTTTGTGGCAAATATAATAAACTTTTAATGATTAGTCAAGTTTTGCCACAGAATCTTTGTCAGAAATCAAACTGCTTTGGTGGTTATGAAAAAACGGGCGCCGGTCTCTGGGGGAGGCCGGCGCCCGGGTGTCTTTTTTTCCTATCCTTATTTTTGGGAAAGGAGAGGGGAGGGGTTATTTTATGAGGGCTTTTGTAGTGTGGTTGCCCTGACGTATGATGTAAAGGCCTGCTGAAGGATTGGTAACCTTGCGGCCCTGGAGGTCGAAGTACTCAGCCGGTGCGTTAGCATCGAACTTCAAACCGTCAACCCCGGCACCGTTGTCCTCGAAGAACATTGTAAGTTCGTAATCTTGTCCACCGAAATTGCAAGTAACTACACATTCTCCTGAAAGTTCCAAACCCTCAAAAGTCTGTTCTTCACCTACTATACCCATGAATTCTATCTGCATATTCTCGGATTGTCCAGCTGAGAGAGTTCCCTGTTTGGTAACAGTAGAGCCAACATTGAGGGGAACACAAGAACCATCGATACCGCAGAATGTAGCGGAAATCGTAGCTCCATACATCCAATCGGCATCCATAGCAGGGATGGCTGTAGCTTTGGTGCAAGTAACTGTCGCAGTAATACTGCCTGCCTTATCGGCCATGATGAAGAAATGAGGGTCAACTAAGATATCTCTGGAAATAAACCCGCCATAATCTTCTTCAGTTTTCTGGATGTATTGGGATATGTCTATGCGACTTCCGCTTGCTACTTCTTGATCGTGAATCAAGAAATGGAGATCCTGAGCGTTCATGCTCAGGGCAGCGATTCCTGCTGCTACTAACATGTAAAATTTCTTCATCTATTTCTGTTTTTTGTTGTTATGTTTAATACTGCAAATTTAGCTTTTATTTCTAATTTACACTTCTTTCTTAAGTAAAAAAATGATAAAAAGAAAAAGAGGATACGCCATCGCGCACCCTCTTTTCCCAGTTTATAATTGATATTATTAGAGCATGAGCTTGTTAACGCCTGTGCCTACTCCATGCTTAGAGCATGATCTTGCGGGTTACAACGCCATCAGCGGTCTGTACCCTTACGATCACTACGCCATTGTGTGCGTTAGTGTCCAGAGTTACAAGACCCTTACCTGCCTGACGAGCCAACATCGTTCCGTCAAGTGCGAAAGCCTGAACATCGGCTAATTCCGGAGTGTAGACAACGATATTGCCACCCTCAGCGTTGATGCGGATCGCAGCCAAGGCTGCTGAAACCTCCTCAACACCGCTGCCGTCATAACCTACCGGCTTGCGGTCAGCGTTCAATACCAATCCTGTCTCAGCATCGATCAGCATTACGGTTGCTTCGCAATTGTTGTAGTTCAGGATTCGGTTGATAGTCGGAGTGGTCATAGTGCCGGTGTAGACCTCGCCACCGCGGATTGTAGCCGGTACGAAACCACCGGTACCATTCATAGAAGTACCTTCCCAAGTACGTACAACCTCATTGAATGTATAGCGGTTGGAAGAGTTGCCATAGATACCACCCTGTCCCCATTCACCGAAGATCGGATCAGGGTTGCTGTAGAGGTTGTTGTCCTGATTACCTACCAACTCATTCTCGGTGATTACCAACAGTACATTGACGTTAGCATTCTCCATATCCAGGGCATACTTGATGTCGAAATCAGTAGAGAATTCATTGCCATTGCAAGTTACCTTAGTGATATTGATATCAGCCGGTGCGTATGTATTGAGCTCTTCAGCCACATAGTCATACCAGAGACCATTGTTCTTGTAAGCATAGGAATTGTCAGGGAATGACTTCATCGGGCTTACAATCGGACCACGATTGATGCGGCCGGTAGGAGCTGCGTTCATTCCGAGGAACTGATTCATTGAGCTTGCCTTCGGAGTGTTGAAGGAATCGCCGGTGTAACAGTGGTAAGCCAACGGTATTACCTGACCCTTGAAGTCCTGTTCTATATAGTCAAGAGCGATGATGCCGAGCGGACAGTTAGGACAAGTCTGACCGGTCATCTTCTCTATAACAACCTTGCGGGTAGTCATCAGAGCAAGGTCTTGAACGCTGCAATTTACCTCATCGGTCAGGTCACCAACCTGAATCTGGATAGTATAGTTGTTAACCTTACCTACAGTCAGGTCAAGTTTCTCCGGGAACTCGAATTCCAAGGTGAAGCCCTCGCTCATCTCGATATCAGAATCGCTGATTGTGCTTACAGTCTCACCCTCACCGTCGAGAAGGGTAAGAGTATAACCCTTATAGGTATCGGTCTTACTGGTTACAGAGAGGATACCGGCAACAGTCATCTCTTCCTGAGCAACTACTGATTCCGGAGCCAAGTTGATCAAAGAGAACTTGATATCGCGTGAAACGGTAACATCCTCGATGAAGATTGCGGACTTATTACGGTTCTGGTTTACGAACGCGATGTAAATAGTCTTGCCGGCGTAAGCGTCAAGCTTTATGCTGTTCTCAGTCCAGTCACCGGCCAACGTGTCATCATTCGAGCCCGGGGTCTGAACCTGGTCATAAACGAGATCCGACTTGTAACGGAAATCATTCATGATGGATTCAGTCAAAGAGGTGATGATATCATCGGTAGCATATACATATACCTTCAGGTTATCACCTACATTGTGATAACTCTGAGACTTGAACGAAAGAACTGCGGTATCATCGTTGATGTAAAGCTGGTTGGTGATCATCCAGTCATCAGAAGCACCCGGGGAAGCGAACATAGAGTGCGCTACGGCAGCCATATCGGTAGAATATACATCATCGCGGGCGGTCCACCATGCCAACTCGTTGCTGAAGCCCCAGCTCTGAGCCTCGCTGTTAGGTTCAAGGCAGTCGCCATCCCAAAGCATCCACTTCTCGCCAGAAAGGCCATTGTCGAAATCATCGAAGAAGATCTCAGCACCTATTGATGGGTCGGGAACATAAGAACCGACATAATTGATTACTATCTCGGCATTCGGGTCAGCACCGGAAATATCTGAAACAGTACCTTGTTCTAATACAACCTGGTAGTTTGAACCCTTAGCGAGACGCTGTTCCATAACGGGGAAGACAGACATGACGCGGCCTGAGATTGTACCGTTCATCTGAGCGATACGCTCGCGGGATCCGTTTTCGCCAACGCGGTAGAGATAGATAGCCCCTCCATTCTCAACCGGAGCGATCTCAGCATCGAAAGTAATTGAAACCGGGTTAGACTGGGAGTTGATACGGGAGATAGCAGTACCATCCTGCGGATAAATTCCCACTACTGCAACCGGACCCTGCGGACGACCGGTGTAAGAAACGCGGATCTCCTCGTTCTTACGCGGAGCGTCACCTTCAACATTACAGATGCCGGCCGGGATAACTACAGTATATTTTTTGCCCTCGTCGAGACGACGGTTGCGGAAGGCTACTGAGAGTGTACGGGAATCACCCGCATCGCGGCTGACGCTGATCGAATTAGCAACCAAGTTGCCATCAGAATCGAGCAGCTGAGCGCAATTGTAAGCGCCGGTAACATCAATCGGACGGCTGAACATTACCTTGACCTCGCTCAGGATAGCGAAAGCACCATTGTTGACAGGAGAAACGGTATAGTCAGCAAGCAGGTTTACTCTCGGGGCTACATCGGCGAAAGACTCCGGCAGCTCCAGTACGTATGAATCGTAAGGAGTATTGGAGTAATCGGCAGCCAAGAGAGTCTTACCGTCTAAAGAAGCTGATACGAAAGTACCGCTCAAACCGTAATCATCCTGAGAGATCTCACCCTGCCAGTCAACGTTCCAAACCTGCTTGATTAGGTTCTTCACATCATACCAGTATTTGCCGATAAGAGCATACCAGTTACGGATCGGGGTTGAAGAGGGGGAGGAAGCGTAGATTACCCCGTTTCCATCAGCACCGCCGAAGAGCATACCGTTTGACTCGCCCAATACTTTTACCTCGCCAGTAGCGATATCAAGCGAGTAAACCGCATCGGCCTCTTCAGTAGAGAAAGCCGGACCTACGATAGAAAGCCCATCGGGAGTGAAGACACCACCCTCAAGATAGGCATAACCCTCATATTTAGGTTCGAATGTGTACTTAGTGGAATTTCCCTCCCCTGAAATTGCGATATTGTATCCGAGGCCTTCCCAGCTCTTGGTCTCCATATCGTAAACGAAAGTCCAAGATTCACCGGCGTAAGAGAAGCAGATGAGACCGATGAACTTCTTACCGTCCGGAGAGAGGTCAGTAGAGCGGATCTGCTGTATGGGCTGAAGGGTTCCATACATTGAGATTGGCAGAGGAAGGTTGTCCGGAGTGATATCTACCGGCTGGTCACCTGAGAGATCCCACATTACCAAAGTCTCATTGAAAGAAGCCGCGTTATCTACGGTTCCTATGGCATACTTGCCGTCAGGAGTGATATGAGTAGCCTTACCTGAGGGGTAGAGGTTCTTATTGCTGTAAGGGAGAAATGTCCATTCCTTGGTATCGCTGCTCCAGATTGCAGGGAGTCCCTTGTACTGTCCGGCTACGATCTTACCGTCATCGGTAACGTCGCATGCCATCATGTTAGCTACATTGTTGTCCTCGCCGGTCTTGTAGAGCCAGGTCATTTCCTTTGTCTTCACATTGTAAAGACGGGGGTAAGAATATCCGATCGGGTCGAGGGGACTTTTGGCGTAACCTACCGCCCAAAGACCATTGTCGGACAATTTGTCGAGATGCCCGTTTCGCTGGGCATCGTTCACCTTAGTGAACGTAGGTTGCTCCTGGGCCTGGATTGCGGCCGGAGCAGCCATCATGCCGGCAAGGAGCATGAATCCTAATGACTTAATGTTCATGTTGGTATTTAAGAGTATTGTGGAAGTCCATAAGGACTTCGTTGTTATTAAATTATATTGTTAGGTCCTTCCGGGGATGGTCAGATCGCCCGGAAGGGAGGAATCAGTCCGGACTCCGGAGAGTCCGGACTGATTTAAGTTATAGGTCATAGTGATGAAGTAATAAGTACTTCATTACTCCTCACTATTTAGGGAGTTATTTTACAACTACCTTCTTGCCGTTGATGATGTAGATACCGGCATTGAGAGCCTTAACCTGATCAGCGTTAGCGTTGCGAACAACCATGCGGCCAGCTACGTCATAAACATCAGCAACACCGTTCTCAGCCATTACAGCATTGATACCAACCGGATCACCGAAAGTGAAGTTGTAAACGAGTTCCGGAGAAGCGTGACCCTGTTCACCACCGGTCTGATCATACACACCATCGAAGAACGAAGCCTTGGCAATCTCAAAGCGATAGTATCCATCTTCGGTCAATGGAGTGAATTCATAAGTATAGCTCATCGGATCCATCCAATCATCCTCATATGGAGTAATTTCAGCGATGAGGGCGTACTCAGAATCGGTAGCTCCCTTGAAGTACAGGTAGCCGGGAGCATAGGTTTCAAGGTCGCAGTAAGTGATCTGGTCAAAGTCCAGAACAATCATATCAAGATAGTCATAGTTGCCGTTTTCCTCGATAGAAGCAGTCGGGATAAGGTCATACTCTACATTGCCGGGACCCGGTTCTTCACCTTCTACTATATAGGTGAAGACAGTCTGGTTGTTAACAGAAGAGGAGAACTCAGTACCTATGCTGAAGTACTGCTTCGGAATGATGAGGGAATAAGTGCCGGAAGTTGTGATAGGATCAAATGTCCAAGTAGCGGACTTGCCGTCTGCGCTGAACTCCGGCTCATCAAGGTCGATAGGAGCGAAACCGGCGCGGCCCATAGATACGATCATAGGACGCTCGGAAGTATTATAGGAGAGATTCAATTCCTTATTACCTTCAGCCATAATGGTGATTGAAGAAAGACTCTCTACAGTCTCACCATTTTCAGGAGATACGGAAACGATCTTGTCAGCACCAAGGTTGCACGTCCAAGTGATGGTATAGTCGAAGTCATCGGTAGAGTATCCGCCGTTACCTTTTACATAAAGACCATCTTCGTCTTGTGCCTGAATTGTGATTGTAATACCACCGGTTATACCCTTTAATATGTTCTCATCGAAAGTGAAGTCCCAAGCCTCTGCATAGCCGTCTACATTTGCATCAGTTGCAGGAGTGAATGTGCCAGCGTCTTCTGTTCCTACAACTCCGAGAGAGTAGATGAACATAGTCGGTTTAACGTAGCCTGTATAGTAGATGGTGAATGTTCGCATATTGATATTGTCGAACTCGTATACTTCCGGATCCGGAGAAATGTTCTCAACCTCCCAAGGGCTATATTCAGTACCGGGAACCAGACCATGGAACTCGATGTAAGTAACCAGCTCGGTTGATTTCTCGACCTGATTGGGAGTCGGATACTGGTTAGTTTCAAGATCATAGCCGATACCGCAGAAGCGGAGTTCCAGACGGTAGGTATGGTTAAGAAGAAGTTTCTCGTCTGGACCACCTACGCTGATGAACAGGCCGTCAACCCACTGGTCGCTGTCATCGCCGAAAGTACGGTTAAGATCAATGCGGTTCTCGTTGCCCTGACGCATATATTCTTTTACGCCCTCAGCATCTCCGTTAGTAACGTCATAGAGAAACCATTCGATGTAATTAACGGCATCGTCATCGCTGGTCTGGAAGTACACCTTACCGAGAGACTGGCCCCAGAAAGCGAGGGAAGAGCCGTTTGCCGGATCAGAAGAGATCAGCTCGATCTGAGGATAGTCACCTAAACCTACATTCGGATCATTCAAATTGTAGTGGAACTCGATAGTCTCATTGTATTCTCCATCTGCCAACAGACATCCTGAAGGAATAGTCAGTACCCATTCGCCATTGTCTGAGAAGTCAGACTCATTGAAGTTGACATGGTGAAGTATAGTGCCGTCGAAGTTCTGATCATAGAACTCAGAGCAATAGAACATGTCTCCGGTATCCCAGTTTTCGAAATAGGGCTTGATGTCACAGTCGGAAACGATGGTGAAAGAACCGTAAAGCTGAATGTCAGTAAGATAGCCGACATTATCTACAGTTGCTTCGTTCTCCGGATAAGCTGTAACCTCAGGGAAAGCGTATGCGGATACGCCTGCTCCTAAGGCCACTCCTGTAAGAAGTAATGATTTGAAATTCATGTGATTTAGATTTATATAATAAAAAATAAAAGCGAAAAATATTTTTGTAGGGACATGCCTTCGGCATGTTTATTGCCCGCAATCGTGTTGTCGCTGGCAATCCCAACATAGCAAAGCGATGTCCCTACAATTTAATACCAAATGATCGGTCAAGGACGGTTTGAGATCAACGGATTACAATCTTCTTGCCATTTACGAGGTAGATACCCTTGGCAAGACCGGACAATGCATTGCGGTCAGCACCCTTCAATACCCTTACACCGGCGATGTCATATACATCGAAAGTATCAGCTGCGTTTACAGCTACGCCTTCGACACCACTCGGAGAGGCCTTGGTGAAATCACCATATACATCGTTAGAGTGGTCCAGACCATCAGCGCAGATCAGGCCGGTCATGCGAACGGTTACAGGAGTATCCTCATCGCAGGGAAGTTCCGGAATCAGGAAGGTATAAAGCATAGCCCCTTCAGAATAGGGATCAGCCTCTTCCGTAACTTCATTCTCCGGCATATCATAGTAAGCAGGCTGGCCATTCTGGGTGAACTCAAAACGGATGGTCTCATATTGGATCTTATCTCCATTCATAACCCAGATTTCCATCGGATTGCCAAAGGTAAGCTCGGTGCCACGCGCCGGGGTAAAGTCTCCTACAACAGTATATTGGAGAACTTTTACCATGAAAGATACCGGGAAACCGGTAGGATTGGACTTGGAGCCGGTATACGCGCGCTGTCCATCAGGGGAGAAGAGGTTTCCGAAAGAGATGAAGAGACCATCAGGCTGGGTAGAAGAATCGGAAGCCGGAAGCATATCGATGGGACGACGTCTTTTTCCTGAGAAGTCGAAGATAGCTGTATCACCGTCATGGGTCGCAACTACATCCTCGGTATAGACGCCAACTTCAATATTATCGCGTGCGCCATATTCGATTGTACCGACTCCAAAGTTGGAAGTCGACAGTGGGCCATCGAAAACGAACTTGATCAGACTCTTCTCATCGCCCGGCAGATAATAGCTGCAGAACTCATTGTCGACCGCACTACGTGATGCGCCGATTACCTCTACCAACTCAAGGGGCTTTGCCGCAACCTTGAAGGTTATCTCACAACGGCCGTTGCCATTGTACTTGTTTTCAGCGTCTGATGCATCCTTGACCTGAAGAAGTCGCAGTATAACCTCATCACCCTCATTTATCTTGCCATCATGGTAAAGCTCCATCATAGCCGGGGCAATATCGCAACCTACAGATGTGCTTTCTACCTTAGTTGACACTGCTACGCGGGTATTGTCCGGCGCTACCAGGAAAGTATTGCCGATGGTGATCGGGAAGTTGAAGTTTACTACCATCTCGTAAGTAGAGCTGGCTGAAATTTTATCTAAGTGCTCCGGATCCTCAGGGTTAACAGAGGGAATTGTACTGGTAAGTTCCAGTTCGGATGCTCCTTCATGGATAACCATTGTACCGGCGTCCATAGTGAAGCTATGGTACACATAATAGGTCGTCCCCTCCTGAAGATTGTCATAGCTGATAAGCTTACCGGCGTCAACGTAGGAGAACTGACCGGAGATCTTGTTATCTTCATTATGATCCGGGGTAGTGTATAGACCGAGTTGGGTGGTGCTGTAAATAAATTTGACCGGACCGGTCTTTGAGGGTGTATACTCACCCATAACCGTGGCATACTGAGGCCAGGAATATTCCACACCCGGCTCGAGTGTACCTAAGTTTATGATCTCGTTGGCAGTTGCATTAAACGTAGAGCCAAGAGTCAAGATAGCGCCAAGAGCCGCTATTTTGGTAGATAAGAGTATATTCATATATATGAGTAAAGATAAAAATTCTGATTAAGGTACCTTCGTATGAATTGGATCGGTGCTTAACGTGTGTTAAAGAATTTATTTATAATTATAAAGGGTGATAAACGGGCAATGCAAACAGCACGGTTAAAATCCGTTACATTAGAAACCGGGATAGTTAAAAATGCAATAGATATTCATTATTATTGTTAACTGTTTGTGTTCCATGGTATAAATTTCGTGCAAATATAGAACAATTCTCGCCACCATCCAAATATTTCACTAAAATTTAGAACTGCTTTTCAACATATCGGCTCCCATAGACGCCTTATTATGGCGAGAGAGCGGGAGCCGGATGAGTGCCCGTTTCGGGGTCGAGTCGAGCGCGCGTTTAGATAGGGTACCACGGGTTCAGGAAAGGTTCAAGGGATGCTGATGAATGCTAATGATGTATCGAAAAGAGGGTATTTAAGGATTATTGGAACGATTTTAGCATTATTGGGTACTCCTTTAATATATAGGAGAGAGTTCAGGCATTAATTTTGCATAAGAAAACGAAAACAACAACCATATTCATGAAAACCAATATTCTTATAGCGACATTGATAGCCGGCAGCGGAATCACCTTAGCGGCCGATCGGGTAGCTTGGATTCCGATGACCTTGGATAATTCAGGCAATATCACCGAAATGGTCAGCGGTTCCAAATTAGCCGTCAGCGCCCAGCGCCCAGCCTTCAATATGCCCGGCGCAGCCGCCGAAGCCCTCCGTTTCGACGGATACACTACTCGCGTTGCGGCTCCTCTTTCGGAACTCGCACCGGCCGGTAATGCCTCTTATACAGTCTCAATATGGCTCGCGCCCCAGACCTATCCCATGATGAGTAACGATATACCATCACAGGAGAAGGCCCTAATAGCCGGAACTTACGATGACGATGCCAAGACCGGGTTCGGGTTCTTCTTAGGACGCGAAGGAGATCTTGACTTCCGTTATTTCTCCGGGGGATGGCCCGGCACATTGACCGCCTCCAAAAAGCTGCCGTTAGAGGAATGGACACGTCTGACCGCAGTCGTAGACGGCACTGAAAAGAAAGTGCGCCTCTATTACGGCGAGGAAATGGTAGGGGAGACCAAGTGCATGAACAGCAACCCCCTTCCCGCCGGCACGCTGAAATTAGGAGCTGATAATACCAATGGTTTTATGATTAACTGTTTCCGTATCGATACTTTCAATGGTCTTATGGATGACCTGGAGGTGTACGCCGAGGCAGTTGCTCCGGCTGATCTGAATCAGTATGCCGAGAACGATGCGGATATGAACACTCCGGGGGAGTGGTGGGATGACCAGCCGCTGCGTCCTATGTACCATGCAATGCCGGCAATGAATTGGATGAATGAGAGCCACGGCTTGACCTATAGCGACGGCAAGTATCACCTATTCTTCCAGAAAAACGGCAACGGCCCATATATGTCCCGTCTTCACTGGGGGCATGTAGTATCATCTGACCTCTGCAATTGGGAAGAGGAGAAGATAGCTATAGTACCGGGCGAAAACTACGATATCAAAGGATGCTGGAGCGGAACCATCTATTGCGATGAGGATCTGACCGGCGGTATGCCAAGGGCATATTATACAGGTGTAGATTACGCCAAAGCCCGTATCGTAGAAGCAAATCCCGTATCGGCTGACCTGAAAGAATGGACTAAGACCGGCGTGGTGATCGACGGACGCCCCTCGGGTCTGACCGATGATTTCCGAGACTGCTTCGTATTCCGTAATGGCTCTGACTACTATATGATAGTAGGATCCTCAAAAGAAGGAAAGGGTGTAGCAACTCTCCATAAGCTTGACCGCGCCTCAGGACGTTGGAGCAACGATGGAAAATTATTCTGGGAGGCACCGTCGGCAAGCGTAGGCGGCTCATTCTGGGAAATGCCCAACGTGACTAAGATCGGAGACAAATGGATCTTTACCGTGACACCTCAGGGATTGCCTCAGGGTGTACAGTGTATCTATTGGGTTGGGGATATCAATTCCGACGGCACTTTCTCTCCGATCACACCGGCCAACACTCCCGGCTCTGTAGAGTTGAACGGTACTTCCCGCGATGGGTACGGTCTTCTTTCCCCTTCTATCTATCAGAACGGCAGCCGTACGTTGGCAATGGGAATAGTACCTGACAAATTGGCAGGTATCGACAACCATACTTTGGGATGGGCCCATAACATCTCTCTTCCGCGAGAATGGAGCCTGGATTCAGAGAACCGTCTGATCCAGAAGCCGGCCGCCGAGCTTATGTCCATGCGCACCGCCGAACCGGCTTATCAGGCCGCGGATCTTACCTTGGTAGGAAGTCAGAATCTTGGGGTAGCCTCAAACCGTTGTGAGGTGGTAATGACTTTCAAGAAAGGGAATGCCAAGACAGGATTGAAATTCTTCCGCAATGGAGATAAGGAATGTCGGCTCGTATATGATCCCGCTGCAAATCAGGTATCTGTCAATATGGCAAACCTGGATCGTCTTAACAATGACAGCTGGAGTTACAATGGAGTCTATACAGGAACACTCCCGGAGGTGCTTCCGGCCGGAGCTGAGATGAAGCTGCAGGTATTCGTAGACGGCTCGATTATGGATATCTTTGTAAATGACAAATGGGCATTCTCCGTACGTGTCTTCCCGACCTCAGGCAATTTGGCTGATGTTGAGGCTTTCTCCGATGGCACTACCAATGTAAAATCCCTTCAGGCTTGGGGGTTGACTAAGAATCCCTCATCCGTAAACGAGATCTTCGGATTCGGAGAGGAAGAGGGTCTGTCGGCAGTCAAGGTAATGGGTGGCGTAAAGGTAAATGGAGTTGAGCCGGGTCTGGCGGTATCTCTTCATACTCCAGCCGGAGTAAAGGTAGGTCAAGCATTAGCCGGCGCATCTACGGTCATTGTACCGACCGACACCACCGGGCTGGTGATAGTCTCTGCTCCGGGAAAGAAATCATGTAAGATTCTCCTCTAAGACCCTTTTAGGACAACTTATTTGGCCCCTGATAACGAATATTTTACGGCAATTCGCGATCAGGGTCCTTTTTTTATCCGTAATTTTATTAATTTTGCATACAATTCATGTTGACCTGTACTTAATTTAATAATACATCTATGAATTTTTTACTTAAAACGACAATGGCCTGTTGTCTGGCTCTCGGCATGTCTGCCGTAGCTATGGCCCAGACACCAAGCCGCTGTTACGGTATCCAGATCTACTCTCCTACGGAGCCGGATGCTGAGCAGAAGCTCGTCTCATTTTCAGTAGACCATCCGGGTCAGCTGAAACTTGAGAAGGATTTAAGCGGCCATACAATCACCGCTGCAACTTGTTATGATGGGATCTATTATATGCTGGATTCCGATGATGGGGTAGTGCCGAGCAAAATGCTTACGTACGACATAGCTCACAAGACCCTTGAAGAGGTAAAGAGCTTTGACATCAACAATGACCTGCTTGCCCGTCTGGTAGTGTTGGATATGACCTTCGCACCGGGTGAGGGGCTAATTTACGCTGTAGCCGCTGACCTGAGTCAAGGTGTCGTAGTTGGTGGTCAGCTCAACGCCCCCTTCGGATTATACTGGATCGACCCTTATTCCGGGGATGCGGATCTGATTGGATTCCAGGAGACCTCCACCATAGTAGCAATCGCTTCCGGCGAGGAGGATCTGTGGGGTATTGACGAGCACGGTGAATTATGGATCATGAGTCAGTATACCGGTGCTCCTGAGGATATCTTATGGAGTTTCGGCATCACACCGGCAGGTACCCAGTCTATGAGCTATGATTTCGAGAATGATGTCTATTATTGGGCATCCTATTCTACTGACCCGTCTACTCAGGATGGAAAATCGGAGCTCATCTCATTCCGTCTTACCGAGGATTGGGAAGTACTCCCGGAAGAACTCGGTTCTATCGGAGCAAACGCTGAGCTGATAGGTCTCTATGTTGAGAGCAATCCGGTCAGCAATCTGGCTCCGGAAGCAGTATCCGACTTCAGTGTAACTCCCGCACCTAACGGGTTGAATGAGGCTACCCTGACTTGGACAAACCCGACCAGGACCTTCGGCGGTTCAGATCTCTCCGGTTCCCTGACCATAGTCATCTCACGGGATGACGCGGAAGTAAAGAGACTTACCGGCACTCCGGGCGAGACTATGAGTTGGACCGACACTTCTGTAGCGGCAGCTGTTCACACTTACAGCATCACTGTATATTCCGGTGATATGGAAGGGGCTACGCTCTATGCATCTCCGATCTATGTCGGAACCGACATACCGGGTGCTCCCTCAAATGTAAAGGCTGAGCGGACTCCGCAAAATAACGAACTTGAAAACAGCCATAATGTCATAACGGTAACTTGGGAAGCTCCCGAAGTTGGAGCCGAAGGAGGATGGTATGATCCGACCGATCTGCATTATTGCGTAACCCGCTTCCCGGATAATGTGGTGGTTGTGGAATCTACTACCCAATTGTCGTTCCAGGACTGGGATATCACTAATCAGGCCGGTTACAGTTATGGTATCAAGGTTATTACTGATAATGGATTCGGCCCTGAGGCTGTAAGTAATGTGGTAGTAAGTGGTAATCCTCTCAATCCCCCTTATTCCATGACCCTCGATTCCAGCGACGAGAGACTCTGGACTATAATAGACGGCGACGGCGACGGCCATACCTGGTATCTCCATTCAACCGGTTGGGGTGGTACCTGGGATCCCTTCTTCTATTATCATCCCGAAGAGAACCTCGATCCTGCCGGAGTTACCGAGGAATGGCTGATCTCTCCATATTTCTCTCTCGAGGTTGGTAAAAAGTATCTGATAGAATATGACTTGCGCCTATATGGCACACTGTTCCCGACCGACGACAGTCTCTGGCTTGGTACTTCGACTTCTCCTGAATCCATGACACGTCAGTTGGTATCCAACGATGATCAGCTGATCGAGATGGTTTGGGAGACGCAGACCGTTCCATTGTCAGTAGAAACATCGGGTCAGTATACCATAGGTTTCAGAATGGATAACCGTGTTCCGGCCCAGTTCTACAAGTTTAATCTACGCGAGGTGTCTGAGACTGATCTGGCGGTGCTGAATGTTACCGGCCCGGCAACTGTATCCATCGACTCGGAGTTCACATACACCGCAACTGTAAAGAACGCCGGTTTCAATCCGGTAAGCGACTATACCGTTTCGCTGGTTGATGCACAGGGTGTGATCTTAGGCAGCACTACTGTTTCCGAATCATTGGCCGCCGGTGAGAAGAAGAATGTCGAGGTAGTATGGACACCGAATACCGAGGGTATCGTAGAGATCTACGCGATGGTTCAAGTAAACGGTGATGCTGATGTAAATAACGATAAGTGCGCCTCCATCAAGGTAAGTGTATTGGGTAGGGGTGAATGGGTAGATATAACCGACGGTGATACCACTACCGGTTTCGTACCTCTCTACACCCGCTCTCATTACAGCGCAGCCGAGAGTCTCTATCCAGAAGAAATGATCAATACCGGAGAGGGCTATCAGATCAAGGCTTTGACCTATTATATAGGTTTCTTCTCAGGAGCAGCCCTGGATATGGATCTTGAATTGTGGGTCGGAAATACTTCCGATATAGATTTCAACGGTTCGCCGCTCCCGGAAAGCAAGCTGACCAAGGTATTCGACGGTGCTATCACTCTATCCCCCGGACAGGAATCATTCACAATTGTGTTTGATGAACCCTATGAATATTCGGGTGAGAGCTTGGTGATCTTCACTCGTCACCACTCCGAGTCTACAGCTTCCATCGCGTTCCGTTCGCTCTACGACAAGTATAGCCAGGATTATTCACTGTGTTACAACAGCGACAGCACTCCCTTTGACTTCACTCAGGCGATGACTCCGATGCTGGACCTTCCGAATGTAAGCCTGCTGATGGATGATGGCTCCGGAGTAGAGAAGGTAGTGGATATGGAATCCTCAGCAATTCGTTACGATCGTGTTACCCGTCGTCTTTCTATAGAAGGAGATTTCAATGTATGCCGGGTATTCGATGCCTCCGGTATGCGTATAGCAGAGTTCTCCGCAGGAGATGAGATGATCTTGCCTGCGGGCGAAGGTATAGCAATCGTTACCGTATCAGGCTCTGAAGGACAGAAGACCAAAAAGATCCGCCGCTAAAAACCGCGGGTATTGAAGGTATCGAAACCTTCAATAATTTGTTTGAGGGCGATTCCGCAATCCTGCGGAGTCGCCCTTATTCTGTAATAAAAAGCAGGAAACGTTGTGGCGAGACGGGGTCTTAGACCCCGTCTCATAAAATTAAAGAGGCACTGGGGTCGCTGGATTGGAGTGAT
>CAZKJP010000030.1:0-26371 GCA_964553075.1 uncultured Sangeribacter sp.
CAGCAAAGCTAATAATATCCCCTCAGATGGCCTCGCGGAGTTTGGGACGTTTACGATAGAAATACTACCTTTATTGTAATAGAAAACTAACGGCTACCTTCTGATGGAGGTAGCCGTTTAACTCTTTAGACTGGAAACTTGGTCTTGGAGAGAGGATGGAAGAGGGAGGTGCCTTTTGGGGGCGGGTGGAATCTGTTTTTGATATGTGTTGAATTGTTTTTCTATATTTTGGGGATCTTACCTGTAGAAATATATCTTAGGGTAAATGGCGGCGTTTAACGGAAGTCCGCAAACTGGGTCTGGAGACGCTTGCGAGCGAAGAAGATGCGGCTCTTGATGGTACCGAGCGGAAGGTTCATCTGCTCTGCAATCTCGGAATATTTGTAACCTGCCAGGAACATGGAGAAGGGTACCTTGTAGTCGTCGCTGAATTCGTTGATGGCTTTGGAAATCTCCTTGGCTGCGAAAGAACCTTCCGGATTCTCAAGGCCGGATTCCTGGGAAAGATTTATATGATAAAGATCTTCAGTTGTGTCTATAACAGTGGCGTTACGCACCTGACGACGATAGTTGTTGATAAAGATGTTACGCATGATGGTGAAAACCCATCCTTTGAAGTTAACATTCTCAACATACTTGGTCTCGTTGTCAAGAACCTTGAGAGTGGTGTCCTGCACCAAGTCCTGCGCTTCATCACGGTTGGTGGTAAGCTGGTAAGCGAAACTGAGAAGATTACCCTGAAGGTCAAGAAGTCTCTGTTTGAAAGATGTTGTAGCCATAGTTTCAGTATTTAAAGAGTTTTAGTTTTAAGTTTGATTACATCAGTAAAACGCCGAGGAGCGAAAAATAGTCTTGGAATTTTGTTACAAATCAGATAAGAAATCGTTACAAGTTCTGACATATTGATGTAATTATATTGAAATAATTTTGTAACATCTTTCTTTTTGTAAGCATGTAAAAGAAATAGGTAAATAATCGGAAGGCTCTTTAGAGAGAAGCTCGCGGGAAGCAATGGAAAATCGTAGGCATATCCGGACTGCCTTGTAACAATTCAGGGAAAAGGCACTTGAAAAAATATTAAATGGAGCAATAAAAAAACAAGAAAAACCTTAAACCAAGTTGATTTCTTAGTTGTATTACCTCACTTGGAAGTAGTCCTGATAACGTTTAAACGGCGCGAGGGCGCGCCTCATCCCAGGTACATTTACGGCGCGGGGATGTGCCTCATCCCGGTACACTAACGGCGCGGGACGCGCCTCCTCCACAGTTATGGTGTGCCTACTCCCAGGTAAGGAGGTTGATGCGGACGCGATTAATCGCGTCCCTACCGGCAATCTTATTCGGGTTGGAATTGTCCTTTGTTTTTGGTGAAGGTGGAGTAGGAGATAGAATGGGTTGGGCAAATGTGGTAGCAGGCGCAGCAACTGGTGCAATCCGTGCCCCAGACTGGATATTTCTTGGAGCCCTTACTGGATATGGTCTCCATGGCAATATTATTGACGGGGCACACCCTGCTGCATTGCCCACAACTGACGCAGGTGTTATGGTCGCAATGCCATTGTTTAGTATCCACTCCCCAATGTTTGAAGAGAGGGTAGACGGTAGCCGTCTTAAGCCAAGCAAGGGGACCACGATGTACATCCGTCTCCCATTCCCTTTTCATTATCTTTCCGGCTATTTGATCGCAACGCGGAATTAAGGCCTCCAATTTCTTACGCTCCAAATCCTTCGGGTCAACATCGAATCCGGGTAACATGACATAGACATTAGGTGTCTGGATACCCCAGGCTCCATCTAATGAAAGACCACGTTTCTGAATAACTTTGGTCATCATCGATAAGGCATTCCCGGCCTCATCTCCGTAAGATAGTACAACCCACACAGGAAGCTTCTCCCTATTAATCCTTACTATCTCTTTCATATCTAATTTGGAAATGAACTCCAGAACAATAGGTGGTATGCCCCAAGCATATATCGGACACACTATGCCCAGCATATTACCTTCGACATGTTCGGTAATCGGATCTATCAATGGTATTGAAGCGGTTTCTTCATTGAGTACTTTCGAGAGATGTTGGGCTATTCGCTTGGAATTACCGGTGCCAGAGAAATAGTAAATCATAAAGGTATGGGGAGAAAATATTAAGAAGAAACTTAATCCTTTCATTACAGAAAGGATTGATTAGAGGAAGGGGAAAAGATGTTTATCGGCTTGTGAGAATTTTAAAGACACACTCTCGCAGTAGGTCATGCTCATTCTGCATAGAGCCTATTCCTTTACTCTTACAGTCCAACTCTCGAATATAGCTTATAGCCGCAACTGCCTGCCGGGCGTTATAAACCCTCATTCCCTCCTTTAGATCCTTTAATTGCCATGAAGAGTGCATACCAAATAGACCCATTAACGAATTGTCGGACTTATCGGGTGCATAGAAAGCGACTGTCATCTGGGCAAAAAACTTGAAAAGCTGACTTACAATGGTTACAACAGGATTCTGGCGTGGGTTAGAAGCATAATAATCAACAATTGTCATGGACTTGGCATAATCCTTTACTGCCATTGCCTTAACGAAATCAAAAACACTGAACTCCTTGTTAAGTCCAATATTCTCAAGGACCTCTTTCCTGGTAATTCGGTTCAGTTCTTTTCCTCCGGCAACAATCAGCTTGTCTATTTCTCCGAAAACCTTATTTAAGGAGTTGCCAAGGTAACTGACCATGAGGTCTATTGCATCGGGGTCAATACTGATTTTTTTATCCGCGCAATACTCCTTAATAGGGACACCCATCTGATACTCCTTAATCTTAGGGCTTGTGAAGACCACTCCTTCAGCTTTTTTCACTGCCTTGACTAATTTTGAAGTACCGGGAAGTTCCTTACCCTTTAAAATTATCACAAGCACAGTAGAAGTTACCGCATGTAAAGCATAACCCTCCAATTTCTGAAGTTCTGTAGAGGATTTGTCTAAGGATTGAGCCTCCTTTAGCATCACCAACCGGTGTTGAGCCATAAGAGGGAATTGTTGAGCTGAGGCAGCTACTGTCCCGATATCATCCAAGTCCGCACCGTAAAAGACCTCGAAGTCGAAGTCCTTATCTTCCTCATCCAACACACTCTTTTCGAGCCAATCGGCAATCAAATCCAGATAATAGGGTTCCTCTCCCATCAACAAGTAGACAGGAGCAAAAACACCTTTTCGGATATCGCTGATGATCTCTCGGTAGGTTGGAGCTTGGGCCATAAATTTATTGGCTGATTTATTTTAAAATTTATAGATGCAATAAAATTAAGAGAGAGTACGGACAGTTGGTTTAAACCAACCTCGACATAGCCAGATAAAGCAGGTGAAGATGCCGGCACTAATTAAGGCCATCCAGGGAAAGCCGCTCTCGGATACTCCGAGCATCTCGAAATCAGCATTGCAAAAACCATTCTTGGTTAACCAGGTGAATACAACGACCATTGTATTGTTAAGAGCATGGGCGGTAGCCGACAACCATAAGGAACCGCTCCACCAGTAGAGGTATCCAAACCAGGCTCCAAGAAGAATCCTCGGTACAAATCCAAACATCTGGAAATGCATCAAGCTGAAGATCACAGCTGTCAGCCAGATAGCTAAATGGGGAGGAAACCGGAAACCTATCATTGTACCTTGAAGACCTCCACGAAAGAACATTTCTTCTCCAATTCCTGTTATCACCCCTACAGCCAGAACTCCAGATATTAGTCCCCAAATGGAGGTATCGGAAACTAAGGTATCGGTAAAGGCGGCATTGGTCTCTTCCATTTGACGCCAGGAATCTTCCAGAGCTTTCCATGACTCAGGCAACCTCATCTCAGCATTCCAATAGATGACCTGATTTAGAGCAACTGTGCCTAAAATCACAGCTACAAACAGACCCAAGAAAGCCGGAATGGAGAATCCTCTCTCCATTCCAAGCAATTCAAAAGGTCTGTTACCAAGCATTCTCATGCATCCCCAAGCGGGGAGCATAAAGGCAAGGATATTCTGCGCTACTGATTGAATCAAAAGAGTGTTCCTTGACCCCTCTCCAAAGAATGGAGATATTAAGGAAGAGAGGATTGAAGCCAAGAAAACTCCTATAAAGAAGAATCCGAGTAAAAGAAGAAGTTGCTTTACGAGCGAGAAACCCGCAAGATTCATCACCGGTTTAGCCATCAATCCAGCTTGAGAAGTTCCTTCATCTTATCGAACGCAGCTGCAAGTCCATCAGGATTCTTACCGCCAGCCTGAGCGAAGAACGGCTGACCGCCTCCACCGCCTTTGATCAATTTAGCAGCTTCGCGAACAGTCTGGCCGGCATTCAGACCCTGCTTTGTCAGATCCTCGGAAATATAAACCGTAAGAAGAGGTTTCTTATCCGGGGAATGGGTCGCACCTAAGAAAACTGTATTTTCCGGTGAGTTTTTCCGGATGGCGAAAGCTAAATCCTTCATAACATCAGACATAGCCAATCCGGTAAGAGATACGAAATTAATCCCATTGACTACTTTTTCCTCAGAAATAAGCTGATTTGCCAATTTGTTCACATTCTCAGCTTTAAACTCATCGATCTGGGATTTTAGCTCACCGTTCTCCTTGATTGCACGTTGTACTGCTGCCCTAACATCACCTTGACCCAGTATAGAGGAGAGATCCAGCATAGTATCTTGAAGACGGTCCAAAAGATTCTCGACTCCAACGCCGCTTATAGCTTCGATACGGCGGATACCGGCCGCTACGGAACTTTCTCCGGTAATACGGATCATACCGATATTGCCGGTATTGGAGACATGGGTTCCACCACATAACTCTATTGAATCGCCGAAACGTACAACCCTTACTTTGTCTCCGTACTTTTCACCAAAGAGGGCCATAGCCCCCATCTCTCTTGCCTCAGCAATCGGAAGATCACGATGTTCGTCAAGGCTGATAGCTTCGCGGATACGTTTGTTAACCAAATGCTCAACTTTACGGAGTTCTTCGGGAGTGACCTTCTGGAAATGAGAGAAGTCGAATCGCAATGCCTCAGGGGACACGTATGAACCTTTTTGCTCAACATGACTTCCTAAAACCTCACGTAACGCTTCATGGATAAGGTGAGTAGCAGAGTGATTGGCGGAAATTTGTTTACGTCTATCCTCATTGATAGTAGCCACAAACTCGGCTTCGGGATTCTCAGGGAGATTATGGGAGAGGTGCACACCTGCATTATTCTCCCTCTTGGTATCGAAAATTTCAATTACATTTCCATTACCATCGGTCAATGTACCGGAATCACCAACCTGTCCACCCATCTCGGCATAGAAGGGAGTCCGGGAAAGCATAATCTGGTAATATTCCTTACCCTTTTGTTTTACCTTGCGATATTTTAAGATGCGGGTAGGAGTGGAGGTCATGTCATATCCTACGAATTCCTGCTCGCCATCATTTACTGTTACCCAGTCACCTGTTTCGACCGCAGCAGCATTACGTGCGCGCTGCTTCTGCTTCTGCATCTCTTCCTGGAATCCTTTTTCATCCAGGGTCATTCCTTGCTCACGTAATATCAGCTCGGTAAGATCAAGAGGGAAACCATAAGTATCATAAAGTGTGAAAGCAGAAACTCCATCTATTTCGGTCTTGCCCTCTTTACGAGCCTTCTCTACTATAGTGTCCAGAAGGCCAATACCTTTATCCAAAGTACGCAGGAAGGCCTCTTCCTCCTCCTTAATTACTTTCTTAATCAAGTCACGCTGGGCTACCAACTCCGGATATGCCTCTCCCATCTGATCTGTCAAGGTATCTACCAACTGATACAAGAACGGAGTCTTGGCATCAAGGAAGGTATAGGCATAACGAACGGCACGGCGCAATATGCGGCGGATAACATAACCGGCCTTGGCATTTGAGGGAAGCTGGGAATCAGCTATTGAGAAAGAGATAGTCCGGACATGGTCAGCCACTACTCGCATGGCTATATCGATTTTTTCATCTTTACCATATTCCTTGCCGGACAATTTACTTATTGCGGTCAAGAGGGGAGTGAAGACATCCGTGTCGTAGTTGGATTTCTTACCCTGCATTGCCATACAAAGGCGTTCAAAACCCATACCGGTATCTATAACCTTAGCCGGGAGGGGCTCTAAAGTGCCATCCGCCTTGCGGTTATATTGCATGAACACTAAGTTCCAGATCTCGATAACCTGAGGATGATCCTTATTAATTAAGGAGGCACCTGGTACCTGCGCCCTCTCTTCGTCTGAGCGGAGATCGATATGTATTTCGCTGCAGGGGCCGCATGGACCCGTATCACCCATCTCCCAGAAATTATCCTTCTTGTTGCCGTTGATGATATGATCAGACGGAAGATGCTGTTCCCAATATCCTGCTGCCTCATCGTCTCGGCCTAATCCTTCAGGAGCATACCCTTCGAAAACAGTAGCATAAAGACGGGACGGGTCCAATTTAAGAACATCTACAAGAAATTCCCAGGCCCAGTCTATTGCCTCGTGCTTGAAATAATCCCCGAAAGACCAGTTGCCAAGCATCTCAAACATCGTATGATGATAGGTGTCGCGACCTACCTCTTCAAGATCGTTGTGTTTACCCGATACCCGAAGGCATTTCTGGGAGTCAGCCACTCTCTTATATTGAGCGGGATGGTTTCCCAAGATAATATCCTTAAACTGATTCATTCCCGCGTTAGTAAACATCAGGGTGGGATCATCCTTGATTACCATCGGAGCGGAAGGCACTATATGATGCTCTTTATTTCTGAAGAAGTCTTTGAAAGACTCACGAATCTCTTTAGAAGTCATTTTATGATGTCCTTAATTCAATTGAACCCGGTAAAGTCGTTTTATCCGGCTCAGTTTTGGAACGAGGCCTTTACACCACATTCCAAAACCAACCTCAAAGTTAATTATTTTTTATCATATTTTCTTATTTTGAGGATGGTATTCTCCTAATTTGAGCTAAATTTGTATTCTCAGAGCTGGCACCAAAAGAATATGCGTCGTA
Organism: uncultured Sangeribacter sp.; assembly: GCA_964553075.1. Taxonomy (GTDB): domain Bacteria; phylum Bacteroidota; class Bacteroidia; order Bacteroidales; family Muribaculaceae; genus Lepagella. Next base: position 7,005 of record CAZKJP010000030.1, read on the forward strand.
TTTTCTATACTTATAATACTGAGACAGACGATTTTGAAAGATATTATCCCTCTTTCAAGGACCGTTTGCGTCAATACGGCATCCGACTCGGTACCGGGATAGTCATTGGTGTACTCATATATGTAGCAGCTTTCTATTTCTTTGATTCCCCAACAGAGGCCAACCTTCGGGAGGAAAACAAAGTATTAAAGGAGCAATATGCAGTTTTAGGCCGGAGATTGGATTACTCGCTCAGTATCATGGAGGATATCCGCAAAAGGGATGATAATTTCTATCGCGTCATGATGCAGATGGATCCGATTGGAGATACAAGGCGTCTGGCCGGACTGGACAATGAACAGAAATATAGAGAGGTCCGCAAAATGAGTGATGCTTCCATCGTAGAAGAGGTGTCCCGTAATATGGATCTCCTCGAAAGGGAGCTATATTCCCAATCAAAATCATTTGACGAGCTGAGGAATCAAGCGTTGGCGAGCAAGACACGTTTAGATCATACACCTCAGCTTCTTCCTATAAAAATGGAGAACGCAACCATAGCCTGCGGCTTCGGATACAGAAGAAATCCGGGACACGGTAAGATGCAGTTTCATGGAGGCATAGATTTCGCCGCGAAAACAGGAACTCCCGTCTATGCAACCGGAGATGCGATCGTAGAAGCAGCCGGACAAAACGATCAGCAAGGAAATAATGTCCTTTTAGATCATGGATATGATTATCAAACCCGATACAACCATCTGAGTCAATTGAATGTGAAAGTCGGGGATAAGGTTAAGCGCGGCGATGTGATCGGGAGAGTAGGGACCACGGGAAAATCCTCGGCTCCTCATCTGCATTATGAAGTAATTTTAAAAGGAGAGGTTCAAAATCCCTTTGACTATTGCTTTATGGACCTGTCACCTGAGGAATACCAGAAAATCCTGAAGACGGCAGACAACTCAGGACATATAATGGATTAGAGGTATTACAAATTACATTAGTAAGATTAAAGGAACTCTTATGCTATCAGATAACCAGTCGGACATAGATAAGAAATATTTTAGGATAAGGGAAGTGGCTGAGATGTTGGATGTGCCTCTCTCCACTTTGAGGTTCTGGGAAAAAGAGTTTCCGGAGGTACAGCCGGAGCGCACCGCGACAAACCGGCGTCTCTATACACCCCATCAGATTGAACGTCTCCGGGCCCTTCATTATTTATTAAAGGTGAAAGGACTGAAAATTGAAGCAGCTCGAGCTCAGCTTCATCGTAATCCGGAGACAATAACTCGCCAACAGCAAATCATGGAAGGATTGGTTCAGGTTAGAAATGAACTTAAAAACTTGTTAGCTTCCCTTGAAAAAAGACGCTGATTCCAATAATAAGACCTTTTTCTACTCCAACCTCAATTATTAACAAATAGGACTCTATAATAAGGTCTCATAACGATCTTAAAATGAAAGGTGAAGAGACACTCGAAGACCGGAATCCGGAGCACCCGGAGTGTGCCGGTAAGTCAGACGCCAGAAATAATCCAATCTGAATATCCGGGCTATATTGTCTAAGCCAACCCCTATTTCCATATAAGGACGACCGTGCATCTGATTGCAGAGAGCGTCGGCAGGGAAGGAGTAAAGGTTACTATTGAATTTGGGATTATTCCTGGCTGAAAGTCCTCCCAAGAATCCTTTAAAAGTGATGATTTCCCTCAGCTTCAGTTTTTTGATTAGTGGCAGACGGTTGAACAATAGACCGTTCATCCAATAGGTCAGGTCTATAGAAGCATATTTATCCATAGCAAATTCCATTGGATTAAGAAGGGTAAAAGTTTCCCGTTGGATCGTATAACTTACATTAGCATTTTGCCATAGCAAAGAAGGATAGGGTACCGAATTCCAAATTATACCTCCTTTTACCATCATATCGAGATATCCGAAAGCCGAGAACCAGAAACGCTTAAAAATGGAGGCTTCTGTCTTATTAATTCCGAATTGAGCACCCATCAGACCTTTCGGGCCATATTCATGTGAAAGGGTAAAAATAGGAGCATCCATATTTACCGGCTGTCTAACGGTTGCTCCCTGGATGAAGGATTCTCCAGGAGCATATCTTATAGTAAATTTACAAGAGGATTGAGAGAAAGATGGGACAGATGACCCATCTGCATATTGGAACTTCACCCAGTCTGTAGCATACTGTTTCTCATGTTTTAGTTCAACAGAGAAACTCAGGTTGTTTTCCAATTCAAGGTTATATTCAAGGTTGGTAAGGCGACGGTAAGTCACAAGGATACTTTTCATTCGAGCTAAGGATAGAAATAAGGCGTCCTGTCCAGCCTGAACATAATTCTGCCCGATGCGATCTACATCATACTCATGGGATACTCTGATAGAATTTATAGGGAACTCACGAGAGTGCCTTTTCTTGGCTTCGATGGAATATTCTCCCTCTATGCGGTATTTCCATTTATGATCCTTGAATCCGTAAGCTATATATCCCCGACCAAACCAGTGAGGATTCAAGGCCGCAGTAGTATAACCTCCGGCACGAAGCCTAAGGCCCTGAACGTCACCAAAAGAAACGGTAGAGAGTACCGGACCTAAATCAAATTTGCTCGGTTTACCATGTAAGGAGGTGCCGATATATCCTTTGCTTATGATACGTAAAACCTTTTCACCAACATAAAATAGAGGTTTCTTGCGCATAGCTTCCAGCATCCCATCCAGTTTCGATTCCTGAGTAGAAAGGGGGATTGGTCTGTAAGTTTCCCAGAATAATCCATCTCTCTCCTCAGACTCCGGCATCTGGATATTGAAAGCCATCCGATCATAATATTCCTCAAGATCTTTACGGGGTTGATACGAGAAATTATTATAGGTCGTCAGTCTACGTCCATAGAAACTTGGAGTTCCGGATACTAATTGTAATTCAAGACTCAGGTCATCCGAGACTTTATTCCGGTTACCTAAAGAATCACGTTCAAAAGTTTGGGTGATGAAAATATTGTCAACGAAATTCAGGTTGAGGACACGGGGCACCCTCATCGTAACTTTCTTAATGAAACCCGTAGAATCGGCTAAATCAACAAATAATTTGCCATTGAAACTGAAAGATTCAGGAGTTTTAGGAGCAAAGGAGAGCTCTACACACTTTACTCCATCCACATCCAAGGTATCGGTGATGAAAAACTTATAGTAATCAGCCGCAATATGGGATAGAGGGCTGACAAAACGGTTTTGCATCAGGGTTATGTCATTGGAATAAATATCCACTTCCCGCAGGACATCATCAAGCATCTTACGAATGTTCTGCTGTTCGAATGCTTCATCTATGCCTACACTCCGTACTCCTCGTTCGATACTCTTTCTGGCGCGGGGCTGATCTCGCCATATAACGGTAGAGATTTTCTCTTTCAAGGAGAGGTCAAGGATAGGTTTTTGAGTAGAGTAGGCGGTATCTTGATATTCCACCAGGAAGGACCACTTCCTATTTTCACTTAGATCAGTATCGAAGTCATTCAATCCAAGAAGTGTCTTGTCATACTTGTCATAACTGTAATAAGGCATCCTCTCCGGATTGTTTAGAGCCGCGTTATGTCTGATCCTCTCCATCAGGTCAACAGCCGGATTATTCTTCTTGGAATACTTCTGCTTCTTAGGCCGAACTACAATCTCGCTCAACTCTGCATCCTTTCGTGTAAATACAGTCGTATCTACCTCTACAGGCTTATTCTTTGGACCTGCAGAAGCGGAAGCAAAACTTGTAACCAAAAGTATCAGAAGAAGAATCCGATAGATCATAGGTGATTTTAGGAACGGAGTAGGGGTAAGTGGCAAGTACTATAGATTAAATGAAATAGATAAAGTTTTAAAGAGAAGAGTTGTAATAGCGAGGATCGCCCGTAACCTCCTCACCGAGGAAATTAGGCAAGACAAAGGTCTCCTGAGGGTCTGTAAGTTCTATTTCTGCGACAACCAAAGGATGTAAATCACCGTGGAACTCATCAATTTCCCATATATGTCCATCCTGCCCCCTGATAATCCAACGGGTTTTATCAATTATTGCCCCCTCGCAGAGAGTCAGCAGTTCCAGCGCATCGTCAACAGGAATATCATATTCGAACTCAAGGCGTTCGATACCGTGATTGAGGCCCTTCACAGTCAGTTTTCCCCTGTCGTCACTAATTCGCACACGGACTGTACGTTGAGGGTCTCGGTTCAGATATCCTTGCTTGATCGTAATGATTTTCTCGGCAATAGCCTTGTAGCCCTCGCCAGAGACTAAAAACTTTCTTTCTATCTCTTTACCCATTGATTTTTATTGAATTTGTACAATACCAAATATCTTATGGAACCTTGATATCCGGTAACAACTCAACATCGCGCAGCGATGTCCCTACAAAACATGTAGAGTCGCTATTCTTACAAAGATACTAAATCCCAAATCAGCTTCCAAAACCGGATATAATAATTAGTAATAATTAACCAGAACAACTCGGGATTCTAATCCACATAACCGCTAAGTCTTGACCTAAGACGTCTTCTGGTTATAAATATCCTGCTCTTGACTGTGCCTAAAGGCAAATGTAATTTCTCTGCTATCTCATAATATTTGTAGCCGGCAACATGGAGATTAAAAGGTATCCGGTAATCATCAGATAACTCAGCCAAAACGCTCATAATTTCTTTTACCTCATAGGAACCTTCCGGATTCTCAAATCCCGAGTCTTGCGGTAGGTTGAGGGTGTACAGGTCTTCTGTGTTGTCCAGTATTGTGGAGCGTCTTACATTCTGACGGTAATTATTTATGAAGATATTCCTCATTATTGTGAATACCCATCCTTTAAAGTTGGTATTCTCTATGAACTTACCCTGATTATGGAGGGCTTTCAGAGTAGTATCCTGAAGCAGATCCTCCGCCTCCTCTCTATTGTTGGTTAATTGAAAGGCAAAATTAAGTAAGTTGCTCTGCAAGTTTAAGAGTCTCTGTTTAAAAGAATCGTACGTATTCATAATCACTATGGTTTAATATAGGCTCTCACCACGTCCTTCAAAAAAGAAAAACCATAAGAGATAGTCAGCGATGGGCACCAAAGAGCCTACGGATTAATAAAATGAGGAGAAATTGTATAAAGATACAAATACATCTATAAAACGGACTACAACTAAATAATGTTTGTATTTTTAACCTTAATAAAACTTTTTCTTCATAAAAAAAGAGACAGCAACGGATGAACCTAACATCGTCAACGAATGTTAATGACGTATAATTACTCACATAAGAAATGTGGCAATGAAGGGGAATTAAGACTACATCTCATAAACATCTAAACTCGGGATTAAATGAAAGCAGCAACCGCAACACTCTCACTTGAAACGGCTAATCGGTGGCCTGTTCTCCTAACGATTTTACTTACTTTAGCCATCCTTTCAGCATTACCGGCCAGGGCAGAGGCAGATCCCTCTCAGCGTCCTGCCCGATTAACTCCGACTCAAATTAAAAACACACGAAATAACAAGACCGACTCCATAAGGTATAAATATTCCCCCATTCCCCGAATTGAGTCTATTGTAAACAACACCAAACTCATTTATACTGACGGAAAGGGACCAGCCGTATCTGAGGACTCCATTTTCAACCTGATCAACTCCTTCTATATGAATCAGTATCGCCACTCCCAAGATCCGGATGCACCATATTTTATGTTCATGAGTCGGGATGCTTCGATGGCCCTTGGAGTAGGCGGTATTTTAAAGCTTAACGCATGGTTTGATTGGAACGGTACAATAAACTCAAGAAGTTTCTCACCTTACTCCATTACCATTCCTAAAGATCCCGCAAACCCTCACGCTTTAGGAGCATCCGCAGCCAGCAGTTCCATTTTCTTCACGCTGTTAGGCCAGCATGCTCATTTAGGTAACTATATGGGATATGTGCAGATGGATTTCAGTAATGGCACCGGCTATGGGGCTAAACTAAAGAAAGCGTATTTGACCATCCAGAACTGGACAGTAGGTTATGCCTCCTCAACATTCTCAGATCCGGGAGCCGAGCCTCCGGTACTGGAAGGTTCGGGAGTGAACGGTAAAATCAGTAAGACCAATACCCTCGTGCGTTACGTCAGAACCTTCAAACGCTTTACTGTCGCCGGCTCTTTCGAGTTCCCTTCCTCCAAGATCCAATCGTCTGACTATACGGCGAAAAGTTCAGATTGGCTTCCTGATTTTGCATTCAGTGGACAGTACAACTGGGATAAAGGACTTAGTCATATCAAATTATCGGCAATGGTTCGATCCCTTAGCTATCGGGACATGGTTCAGGAGAAAAACAAGACCAACACCGGTTGGGGAGTGATGCTTTCCAGCGTTGTTTCCACCCCCTCACCTTTTACCTTATATGGAATAGTATCAGTAGGCCAAGGACATGAATCATATACCAATGATATGTCTGGTGGTAACTATGATCTCATTGCCGATCCTTATAAGCCGGGGCACCTTTACGCTCCATTAAGTTCCTCCTACAACTTCGGCGCACAGTATATGTTCTCTCCCACATTATTCGGCACCTTGGCGCTGTCAGAGCTGAGTTACCATCCCAAACATGCTGTCGAACCGGGGGATTACAAATATGGCCTGTATGGAGCGGTGAATCTGAGATGGTATATTACGCCTCGTCTGATGTTAGGGGGAGAATATGTAATAGGGAAACGTCAGAATTTCGATGGTAGTCATGGATCGGTCAATAGGATTGATGCCCTGCTTCAACTTAACTTCTAAATGGAAAGCATTAAGACCCCGTCTCATAAAATTAAAGAGGGACTGGGCCGGGATCTAAACAGAGATAGTCCCATTGAGAGAAAGTACTCAAAAGAGAAAAAAATATTTCTCTAAAATTAGGAAAAATACTTGTGTATAACTAAAAATTTTTCTAATTTTGTACCCAATTAGGGAGCAGGATAATAAGAAGGCTCCCGATGAGGTACAGTCAAAAATGAGGACAGATAAACAAATAGTTTTTCGAACCCCCCTGAACGCAAATAAGGGAGTGGGAAACTCATTTTTCTATTCTCAACAGATCATTGGATTTAATTATTATAATTAAGAGGCAACTCCTTAGGGGGCTGCCTTTTTTATATATAATACGGTTAAGGGATATGGAGGCAAGGAAAGCTGACGCATATTTAATCAAAGGGGTTCAAATTGAAAAGGAAGGGACTCTGGAGAAACAGGATATACTTCTTTCCGATGGCAAAATTAGTGCAATCGGAAAGGATATACCCAACATGTCGGATGTGGAGACAGTTGATGCAGAGGGATTGTTGGCTACCTACGGTTTGGCAGATGTCCATGTGCATCTTAGAGAACCCGGGAATCCGGAAAAAGAGACCATCTTAACCGGAACGGAAGCAGCGGCCGCCGGGGGATTCACCACGGTCTGCTCCATGCCCAACCTTAATCCGGCTCCGGATACAATTAAGAATCTTGAGACTCAGCTGGATATCATAAATCGAGATGCGGCAGTCGAAGTTAAACCTTACGCCACCATTACCAAGGGACGTAAAGGACGTGAAGTAACCGATATTGAAAGGTTGGCACCGTTATGCTGCGGATTCACAGATGACGGGAGCGGAGTTCAGGATGACGGAATAATGCGTGAAGCTATGTATAGGATTGCAGAGGCAGACTCTATCTTGGCAGCCCATTGTGAAGTCAACTCATTGCTGAGAAACGGTTATATTCATGATGGTGAATATGCTCGGCTCCATAGCCACCGTGGAATTTGCTCCGAAAGCGAATGGCGACAGGTAGAAAGAGACTTGAAACTGGCATCCGACACCCACTGCCGTTACCACGTTTGCCATATCTCTACAAAGGAGAGCGTGGAGGTAATCAGGGAAGCGAAGAAAGATGGAGTGAAAGTTACCTGTGAGACCGGCCCACATTACTTGGTCTTCTCCGATCAGGATCTTAAGGAAGATGGACGTTACAAGATGAATCCTCCATTGAGAGGAGTGGAAGATAGAGCCGCTTTACTCGAAGGGATTGTAGATGGCACTATTGATATGATAGCCACCGACCATGCCCCTCATACAGCTGAGGAAAAAAGCAGAGGCCTGGAAAGATCCCTTATGGGGGTTGTAGGGCTTGAGACAGCTTTCGGCGCATCCTATACCGCTCTGGTCAAGAGCGGACTTATTCCATTAAGCCGACTAATAGACCTGATGGTACGAAATCCAAGAAATGTATTCCGTCTCGGAGGCGCGCTGAGAGAGGGGGAGAGAGGGGATATATCACTCTTTGACCTTGATCGAGAGTGGACGGTGGACCCGGGGGAGTTCAGGACAAAAGGAAGAGCCACTCCATTTGCCGGAATGAAGTTGACCGGTAAACCGGTAGCTACTTTCTATAAGGGGATGAGGATATTTTAAGTCCGAATGGAGAAGTGTTTGGGCTTATTTTGAAAAAGATAAATTATCGACCTGACATTATATGAGTAAGAAACCAGATGTAAAACTCGTTTTGGAGAACGGCCTGCAATTTCCCGGTTACAGCTGCGGAGCTGACAAGGAGGTTGTAGGAGAGATCGTTTTCAATACCTCAATGGTAGGGTATCAGGAAATTCTTTCCGACAGATCATATACCGACCAGATAGTAGTGATGACCTATCCATTGATAGGCAACTATGGAGTGACAGATGAGGATTATGAATCCAAGTCTCCGGCACTAAGCGGGATGATCGTAAGGGAGTGTTGTGAGACTCCTTCTAATTTCCGGTACACCAAGACCATAACAGAAGTATTTGAAGAAAGTGGAATTCCATGTATTTCCGGAATTGACACCCGTATGCTGACAAGGGTTATACGCGAGGCGGGATGTATGCGTTGCGCAATTGTGAAAGCTGACCGCCCCTTGGAAGAGGTACTGAAGATGATCGAGGATACACCGGCGGACCCCAAGGTTGTTAAAAGGGTCAGCTGTAAGAAGAGATGGTATTCCCGCACTCCAAACCACCGGTTCAATGTAGTTGCGATCGATTGCGGCATTAAGTACAATATCATACGCTCCTTGAATGCCAGAGGGTGTAATGTCACGATCGTACCCTTTGACACTCCTGCGGAAGATATCCTGACCTATAACCCCGACGGTATCTTCATTTCCAATGGCCCCGGTGATCCGACTGATGTGCCGGAAGTAGCAGAGACCATCAAGAAGCTTAGAGGGAAACTTCCGATCTTCGGAATATGCCTTGGTCATCAGCTTATATCATTGGCTTACGGTGGGAAGAGCTTCAAGTTGAAATTCGGTCACCGAGGTGGCAACCATCCGGTCAAGAACCTTGAGACCGGAAAATTGGAGATAACAAGCCAGAACCACAATTATGCCATAGATACTGATTCCTTGAAGGATACACGTCTGAAAGTTACACACCTAAATATTCTCGATAATACGGTTGAAGGGGTAAAATGCGAGGAAGACCGCATTTTCTCAGTGCAATATCACCCTGAAAGCGCACCGGGTCCGCAAGATAGCTCATATCTTTTTGATAATTTTATAAAATTGATGGAGGAACATACCAATGCCTAAGAGAAAAGATATCAAGAAAGTGATGGTAATAGGCTCCGGCCCGATTGTAATCGGACAGGGAGCTGAGTTCGACTATGCCGGCACCCAGGCATGTATAGCCTTGAAAGAAGAGGGATATGAGGTAATCCTGGTCAATTCGAATCCCGCTACGATTATGACAGACACCCATATAGCCGATAAGGTATATATGGAACCTCTGAAACTGGAGTATGTTGCAAAGATAATCCGTTCTGAACGTCCGGATGCCATACTTCCCGGACTCGGAGGCCAGACTGGTCTTAATCTGGCTGTCCAATTGGCTAAAAAGGGTATCCTGGAAGAATGTGGAGTAGAGATTTTAGGAACCTCCTTCCAGAGCATCGAGCAGGCTGAGGACCGTGAGCTTTTCAAGGAACTTTGCCTTAGCTTAGGGGAGCCGGTGCTTCCCTCGGAAATTGTCACCTCTGTCGAGCAGGGAGTGAAGGTTGCGGAGAAAATCGGATATCCATTGGTATTGCGCCCTGCTTTCACTTTAGGTGGAACCGGAGGCGGATTCGTCAATAATGAAGAGGAACTCCGGGAATTGATGCGTAATGCTCTGATACTCTCGCCGGTTGGTCAGGTCCTGGTTGAGAAAAGTATCAAGGGTTACAAAGAGGTGGAATACGAGGTGATGCGTGATGCTAATGATACGGCTATCACCATCTGTAATATGGAGAATGTGGATCCGGTTGGCATTCATACCGGAGACTCCATAGTAGTAGCTCCGAGTCAGACTCTCACCAACAAAGAGTATCAGATGCTGAGGGATTCAGCATTAAAAATAATACGTGCATTAAAGATTGAAGGTGGCTGCAATGTGCAATTCGCGCTCGATCCTCTTTCATTTAAATATTATATCATCGAGGTAAATCCCCGAGTATCGCGCTCCTCAGCGTTGGCATCTAAGGCTTCCGGGTATCCTATTGCCCGTGTAAGTGCTAAGATCGCTGTAGGCATGCACCTTGATGAGATTCCAATAGCTAATACTCCGGCCTGTTTCGAGCCGTCGCTTGACTATGTTGTTACCAAGATAGCACGTTTCCCGTTTGATAAATTCTCTGAGGCCAGCAATGAGCTGGGTACCCAGATGAAAGCTACGGGTGAGGTGATGAGCGTAGGGCGCACTTTTGAGGAATCTCTGTTAAAGGCTGCCCGTTCCTTGGAAACCGGAGTTTGCCATATCTATCACCATAAGTTCGATGATAAGGACGCAACCGAGTTGCTGGAGTATATCGCGAAGGGCACCGATGACCGTATCTATGCGATAGCGCAGCTTATGCGCCTCGGGATTGATCTTTCCTTAATATATGACCGGACCAAAATTGACATGTTCTTCTTGGAAAAAATCAGGAAGATTGTTGATTTGGAGAAGGAGACAAAGGAACTCAAAGGCGACATTAAGGCACTCCGAAGAGCCAAACAAGCCGGCTTCTCTGATAAATTCATAGGTATGTTATGGGGAATGACAGAGGAAGAGATCTATAAGCTGAGGATGGAGAATGATATCAAGCCCGTCTACAAGATGATTGATACCTGCGCCTCAGAGTTCAGCTCATACGTTCCTTATTTCTACTCCACATACGAGGAGCCATCAGAAGAATGTCAGCCGGAGAATGAATCTATCGTTTCCGATAGGAAGAAGATCGTGGTACTCGGTTCGGGACCGATCAGAATTGGTCAGGGAGTTGAGTTTGACTACTCTACTGTACATGCTATCTGGGCTATACGAGAAGCCGGTTATGAAGCCATTGTAATAAACAACAATCCCGAGACGGTTTCAACAGATTATTCAATCTCCGATAAGCTATATTTTGAACCTCTGTCGGTTGAGGATGTAATGAACATCATCAATCTTGAGAAACCGGATGGGGTAGTGGTGTCTTTAGGAGGACAGACCGCTATCAACTTGGCTGAACGTTTGGAGAAAAGAGGAGTCAAGATCGTAGGAACAAGTTTCGAGAATATCAATAAGGCCGAAGACCGCAAGGAATTCGAGCGCATAATGCGTGAGGTCGGAATACCACAGCCAGAAGCTGAGGCCGTTACGGATATAGAAGCTGGTGTAAGAGCTGCTAACCGTATCGGGTATCCTGTGCTGGTTCGGCCCAGCTTTGTGCTGGGTGGACGCGCGATGCAGATTGTAGGTAACGAGCAGGCACTGCGCCATTATCTGCATAATGCGGTTGAGGTAAATGAGGACTCGCCGGTATTGGTCGACAAGTATATTCAGGGTAAGGAACTTGAAGTGGATGCAGTATGCGACGGAGAGAACGTCTTTATCCCCGGCATAATGGAGCATGTAGAGCGTACCGGTATACATTCGGGTGACTCTATAAGTGTCTATCCTACTTTCTCGGTTTCACAGAAAGTTAAGGATACTATAGTAGAGTATACCGTTAAACTCGGTAGGGCAATAGGTATAGTTGGGCTCTATAACATCCAGTTCATAGTTGATGAACATGATAAGGTTTATGTCATCGAGGTAAATCCTCGCTCTTCAAGAACTGTACCCTTCCTGTCAAAGTCAGCCGGTGTTCCATTGGCTCAATTAGGAGCGATGGTAATCTTAGGGCATAAACTACCGGAATTAGGGTATACAGAAGTTTTGGCACCTGAACGTAAGCGCAAATATGTAAAGACTCCGGCCTTCTCTTTCGCGAAAATCAAGGGTGTAGACTCTTATCTTTCACCTGAAATGAAATCAACCGGCGAGGCAATCGGTTATGATGATACCTTAAACCGCGCCCTTTATAAATCCCTGCAAGCCTCAGGTCTTCAGGTTGTAAATTATGGTACGATATTCTGTACGATAGCTGATCAGGATAAGGAACGCGCACTTCCTCTCGTAAAAAGGTTCTATAATCTGGGCTTCAATATAGAGGCTACCGGAGGTACAGCCAAGTTCCTGAAGGAACATGGTATCCGCACCCGCGCCCTTAAGAAAATCAGCGAAGGCAGCAATGATATTTATGATTCGTTGCGTCAAGGCCATGTAAGCTATGTCATCAACACCATTGATGTCAACCAGCATAATACCCGACTTGACGGTTATGAGATCAGAAGGGCTGCCATAGAGAATAATGTAACAATCTTTACTTCTCTTGAGACGGTGCAGGTTGTATTGGATGTACTTGAAGAGATAACCTTCAAGGTCTCCACTATCGATGCTGAAGAATGATGAATCAGAGAGATTTCAAGATATTGGCTAACACCCAGATTGCAGAATCCGTATATAAGATGGAACTGGAGGGTGATACGTCAGCAATAACTACCCCCGGTCAATTCGTAGAGATAGAATTGCCCGGGAGGTTCCTGCGTCGTCCGATTTCGGTGTGTGACAGCACTGAAGGATTGCTTACTCTAATCTATAAAACAGTCGGAGTAGGCACAAAGGAGATGTCACGGATGAACCCCGGAGAATCCTTGAATCTGCTTTGTGGCTTAGGACATGGTTTTACGGTTGATAACAAATATAAGAAACCGGTATTGATTGGCGGAGGAGTTGGGGTGCCACCTCTGTTCAAATTAGCCAAATGTTGGTTGACTACAGGGGTAAGTCCCACCATTATCCTTGGTTTCAATAAGGAAGAGGAGATCATGCTGGCTGATGATTTCACAGCACTTGGCTTGAAAGTAATCATAGCTACGATAGATGGATCAAGAGGGATAAAAGGTTTTGTAACTGATGCCTTAGATTCCTTAACTGATTCCCCAGATTATTTCCAGGCTTGCGGTCCATTGCCAATGTTAAAGGCCTTAGGACAAAAGCTTAATGATTTGGAAGGAGAATACAGCCTTGAGGAAAGGATGGGCTGCGGATTCGGAGCATGCATGGGATGTTCAATCCATACTACCGAAGGCGCAGCAAGAGTCTGCACAGATGGACCAGTCTTCCGCAATAATCTAATCGATTGGAATCTTTTATAATGATGGAGCATACGAATATTAATTCAGAAATCGACCTGACGGTAGAATTGGCAGGTCTAAGACTCGATAATCCGATTATACCGGCAAGCGGTACATTCGGATTCGGAGCGGAATTCGCAAAATGGTATGATCTGAACATCCTCGGCTCCATTTCAGTGAAGGGTACTACTCTTGAACCAAGATTCGGAAATCCCACACCTCGAATTGCCGAATGTCCCTCAGGGCTTATCAATAGCGTCGGGCTTCAGAATCCCGGGATACACCATGTGGTAAGCCACGAATTGCCGGAACTTGGGAAGAGATTCCATAAACCAGTAATTGCCAATATCAGCGGTTTCTCAATCGATGAGTTCAGGGAATGTTGCCGGTTAATAAATGAGGTGGAGAACGTAGGACTTATCGAGGTCAATATCTCTTGTCCGAACGTCCATAACGGAGGAATGGCGTTCGGCACCTCCGCTGCATCAGCTGCCGAAGTAACCAAGGCAGTCAAGGAAGTTACTACTAAACCGGTCTTCGTCAAGCTGAGCCCAAATGTTACCGATATCGTATCGATTGCTAAAGCTTGCGAGGATAGCGGAGCCGACGGTCTCACTTTGATCAACACTCTGCTCGGAATGAGAATCGATATTAAACGGAAGAAACCTGTCATTGCCAACAAGATGGGAGGTTTTTCCGGACCGGCCGTTTTTCCGATAGCAGTGAGGATGATTTATCAGGTTACTGGAGCTTGTCGAATTCCAGTCATTGGATGTGGTGGAGTCAGCAATGCTGAGGACGCAATTGAGATGATGATGGCCGGAGCTCAGGCAGTTCAAGTTGGATCGGAAAACTTGCGGGACCCATACGCCTGCAAACGAATAATTGAGGATCTCCCCCGGGTGATGGCTGAGATAGGAATACATTCACTCAGGGATATAGAACGAGTTTAAGACCCAGTCTCATAAAAAATTTAATCAGCTTTATGGCAAAGGATGTTATTATAGCCCTTGACTTCGGGACGCCCGAGGAGGCATTGCGATTCCTTGACAATTTCAAGGAAGAGAAACCATACGTTAAGATCGGAATGGAGCTTTATTATGCTGCCGGACCTGATATTGTAAGAGAAATCAAAAAGCGCGGACATAAGATTTTCTTGGATCTGAAACTTCATGATATTCCGAATACAGTAAAGAGCGCAATGAAGGTTCTCTCAAAGCTGGACGTAGATATGACGAACCTTCATGCAGCCGGCACCATTGAAATGATGAAAGCGGCTGTCGAGGGTCTTACTCGCCCTGATGGCACACGTCCGTTACTACTCGCCGTAACCCAGCTTACCTCTACTTCTGAAGAAAGGATGCAACGTGATCTGCTGATTGATCACAGCATAGAGGAGACAATAGTTCACTATGCTCGAAATGCACAGGAAGCCGGATTGGATGGCGTAGTCTGCTCACCGGCTGAAGCGGGACTCGTAAAAGAAGGGTGCGGAAAAGAGTTCTTAACGGTAACACCCGGTGTAAGGTTCGCTCAGATAGAATCAGATGGTTCAAAGAAACTGGCGGATGTAGGAGATCAGGTAAGGGTAACAACACCTGAAAGAGCTCGGCAGATAGGGTCTGACTACATCGTAATGGGACGTCCTATAACCAAGGCAGAAGATCCTGTAGCTGCTTATCGTAGGGCTGTCAAAGAGTTCTTGGGTGAGTAATATACCATCAGATGTATTCTGTCGTTATATTAAATACATTTATTTTTAAAGAGTACCATTCTTTCGAATATAGTACCATTCCATCGAATATAAGGTATGAAACATCTAATAGATCCCACGGATTTGAGCAAACAGGAAACAGAAGAGATTCTGGATCTTGCTCTGGATATTATTGCCAACCCTTCAAAATATTCCGATACTTGCAGGGGTAAGATATTAGCAACCCTATTTTACGAACCGAGCACCAGGACGCGTCTGAGCTTCACTTCCGCCATGATGTCTTTAGGTGGAAATGTGTTAGGTTTTGCGGATGCTAAGAGTTCTTCGGTTAGTAAAGGCGAGACAGTAGAGGATACCGTAAGGGTTGTAAGTTGCTTTGCGGATATTATTGCAATGCGTCATCATATTGAGGGTGCTCAATTGGATGGAGCTAACGTATCAGGTATTCCAATTATAAATGCCGGCGATGGCAGCCATGCCCATCCGACGCAGACCCTGACTGACCTTCTGACAATCAGAAGAGAGTTAGGGTATCTGGATAATTTAACAATAGGATTCTGCGGAGATTTGAAATTCGGGCGTACAGTCCATTCTCTGATCAAAGCACTTTCTCGTTATCCCGGTACCAAGGTAGTTCTGATCGCTCCCGATGAACTTCGCTTACCAGACTACATCAAGCAGGATGTATGCGTATCGAGAGGCATTCCATTCAAGGAAGTTTCAACGATTGAAGAGGCAATGCCTGAACTGGATATCCTCTACATGACCCGAGTGCAACAGGAACGCTTCCTGGATGAGGAAGAATTTGACCGGGTTAAGGATTGCTTTGTGCTTGACGCAAAAAAAATGGGACTGGCCAAGGAGAAAATGTGTGTTCTTCATCCTCTTCCCAGAGTGAACGAGATTCTGAAAGAAGTAGATTCAGACCCAAGGGCAGCTTATTTCCGTCAGGTTCAGAATGGCAAATTCGTCAGAATGGCCCTTATTAGCAAGCTCCTTGAATGGAAAGATGATCCTCAGCATCCGATGCCGTCCAGGTATACAGACGTGCTGCCGGTAAGCCGACTGAAATGTCACAATCCCAAGTGTATAACCAACAACGAGGAAGTTGAGCCAAAGATCCATGTGAATGAAAATGGGGTAGCCCGTTGCCTTTACTGTGATTCTAAAGCAAGATAAGAAAGCTTAATGTCAGAAAGGTTAGTAAAATACAGGAAGGTTCAAATAGAACGCGCTGACAAGGTTGTACTAAAAGATGTAGATCTGGAGATAGAAAAAGGCCGGATGTATTATCTTGTCGGAAGGGTTGGCAGTGGTAAAAGCTCACTGATGAAAACCATGTATGGCGATGTCCCCATCAATTCCGGTGAGGAGGCTGAGATTATGGATTTCAACCTGTTAGGACTTAAGCGCAGCCGTATACCATACCTGCGTCGGAGAATCGGGATTGTCTTTCAGGATTTTCAGCTACTTCAAGATAGATCGGTACTCGGGAACCTTGAGTTTGTACTACGAGCAACCGGTTGGAAATCCAAGGAGGCAATGCGCGAGCGCATGGAAGAGGTATTGGCAGATGTAGGTATGGCGCATAAGAGCTATAAGATGCCCCATGAGCTGAGTGGAGGAGAACAACAACGAATTGTCATAGCCCGCGCTCTTCTGAATAAGCCTGACCTGATATTGGCTGATGAGCCTACAGGTAACCTCGACCCGCAGACTGGCCTTTCGATAGCATCGTTGCTGTATGACCTGGCTTCAGAAGGGAAAACTGTACTGATGGCTACCCATAACCTCCAATTGACGGTAGATTTCCCCGGAACTATCTTTGAATGTAGGGATAAAGAACTTTATGTTCGCTGAAATTGCGTTCAAACCGAAAAAAAGCGTTATATTTGTGGCAGAAAGAATTTTATATTCTTTTTGCCATATTTTTATGCTCTACAACATGTTTTTCATCCGTAATAAAGACTTGGAAACAGGATGTAGGACACCATAATCGAGACTAAACCTTATTTCATAACACGCTATTTAATTATGGCAGACAAAAAAGAAAAGTTGTTTGACATGTTTCCGCCGGTAACCACCGAAGAGTGGATGGCGAAAATCACTGCCGACCTGAAAGGCGCCGACTTCTCGAAGAAACTCGTATGGAAGACCAACGAGGGCTTTGATGTTCAGCCTTTCTACCGCAAGGAAGACCTTGAAGGCCTTAATACCATAGGCACACTTCCCGGACAGTTCCCGTACGTACGCGGTACCCGCGACAATAACGACTGGCTGATCCGCCAGGCAATCCTGGGAGAGACTGCAGAGGAAGTAAATAAAAACGCACTTCATGCAATTGACCGCGGTGTAGAATCCTTAGGTATCTGCATGTGCGACCGGGAGGCATCTGAATTGCCGGCAATTCTCAAGGATGTAGACCTGAAGAAAGTCGAAGTAAACATCTGCTGCTGTCCCGGCAAAGCAGTTGAGATGGCCAAGATGCTCGTAGAATGTGTAGAAGCTGCCGGTGCAGCCGACACTTTCCGCGGTGCAATCGATTTCGACCCATTCAAGCGTCTGCTGAAGCGCGGTCTGGAATTCCCGAAGGATCTCAAAGCTACTGCTCTTGAGGTTTATAAAACTGTTAAGAATATCAATGGACTCCGTTGCTTTGCTGTAGATAGCTATCTGCTGAATAATGCCGGAGCATATATCACCCAGGAACTTGGATATGCCTTGGCTTGGGGAGCAGAATGGATGACTCTGATGACCGAAGCTGGTCTAACCCCTTGCGAGGTAGCCGGACGCATCAAGTTCAATATGGGCATAGGCTCCAACTACTTCATGGAGTTGGCAAAATTCCGTGCCGCCCGTATGCTCTGGGCTGAGATCGTGAAGGCATACGGAGCTGAGGAGGAGTGCTGCAAAATGTGGGTACACGCTGTAACCAGCCGCTTCAACATGACCATCTATGATGCTCATGTAAACCTGCTCCGCTCAATGACTGAAACCATGAGTGCAGCTTTGGCCGGTGTAAACTCCATAGAGACTCTTCCGTTCGATCTCTGCTTCAAGAATCCGGATGAGTTCAGCGAACGTATCGCACGCAACCAGCAGATCCTGCTCCGCGACGAGTCTCACCTCAATAAGGTGGTAGACCCTGCCGGTGGTTCCTATTATATCGAGAAACTCACTTCCTCAATTGCCGACGTAGCATGGAAGATCTTCAATGAGATCGAAGACAAGGGAGGTTTCTTAGCTGAGCTTAAGAAAGGTGAGATCCAGGCTAAGGTTAACGAAAGCGGCGTAAAACGCCACGTAGACGTAGCTCGCCGTAAGGAGATACTGCTCGGCACCAACCAGTATCCTAACTTCAACGAGATGGCACTGGACAAGATTCAGAAGACCGAGCTTTGCGGTTGCGGATGCACTATCGAAAAGCCGACAGATGGAGCTGTTGAATGGTTGAACTTTGACCGCGCAGCCAGCCAGTTTGAGACCTTGCGTCTGGACACTGAGAAGGCTCCTAACCGTCCGAAGGTATTTATGCTGACAATCGGCAACTTGGCTATGCGCCTTGCCCGCGCTCAGTTCTCTGCAAACTTCTTCGGATGCGCAGGATACGAAATCATAGACAATATCGGCTTCGAGACCGTTAAAGAGGGTGTAGATGCAGCTGTTAAAGCCGGTGCAGATGTAGTAGTACTCTGCTCAAGCGATGACGAATATGCTACTTACGCACCTGAAGCATTCAAAGAGCTCGATGGCCGTGCCATGTTTGTAGTAGCCGGTGCACCGGCATGTATGGACGAGCTGAAAGCTCAGGGTATCGAAGACTTCATCCACGTTCGCGTCAACGTTCTTGACACCCTGGTTAAGTTCAATGCCAAACTCCTGAAATAAGCCATGAGACCGAATTTCAAAGAAATAGATATAACAAAAGTTGTAGCTCCCGCAACTGCTGAGGCACCAAAAGGGGAGGAGTGGCTTACCGCGGAACTGATCCCGGTTAAACCCGTATATACCGAAAAAGATCTCGAAGGTCTTGAACATCTCGACTATGTAGCCGGCCTTCCCCCGTTCCTGCGTGGTCCTTACAGCGGCATGTATCCGATGCGTCCCTGGACTATCCGTCAGTATGCAGGTTTCTCTACTGCCGCTGAATCAAATGCATTCTATCGTC
>CAZKJP010000031.1:0-26282 GCA_964553075.1 uncultured Sangeribacter sp.
TGGATTCTATGAGAGTAATTCACTATCAACGATAGAAATTTACTCCCATTCGATTGTTGCCGGTGGCTTGGAGGAGATATCGTAGACAACGCGGTTGATACCTTTGACCTTGTTAATGATCTCATTTGAGACATTGGCCAAAAGTTCGTAAGGCAAATGCACCCAGTCAGCGGTCATGCCATCGGTAGAGATAACAGCGCGAAGAGCAGCGGTACGTTCGTATGTACGTTCATCTCCCATAACGCCAACACTCTGAACCGGGAGCAGCATCACTCCGGCTTGCCATACCTTGTCATACCATCCCTCGCGACGTAAGGTGGAAATGAAGATATCATCAGCTTCCTGGAGAATACGAACCTTCTCCGGTGTGATATCACCTAAGATACGGATTCCAAGTCCGGGACCGGGGAAAGGATGACGCTTGATAAGACGCTCATCCATACCCAAGGCGCGTCCTACGCGGCGTACCTCGTCTTTGAAGAGAAGACGAAGCGGCTCAACGACCTTTAGATTCATCTCCTTCGGAAGACCTCCCACATTATGATGGCTCTTGATGGTAGCAGAAGGACCATTGACGGATACAGATTCGATAACATCCGGATAAATAGTACCCTGAGCAAGCCAACGGGCATTTTCAACCTTCTTAGCTTCAGCATTGAAAACCTCTACGAAATCACGGCCAATGATCTTACGTTTCTGCTCAGGATCCGTTACCCCGGCTAAATCGCGATAGAAAAGTTCAGAAGCATCCACACCCTTGACATTCAAGCCAAGGTGCTGGTAAGACTCCAATACATCTTCGAACTCATTCTTGCGGAGCAGGCCATTGTTTACAAAAATACAATAGAGATTCTTGCCGATCGCCTTATGAAGCAAAACAGCCGCTACTGAAGAATCGACACCTCCTGACAGAGCTAAAATAACGCGATCTTCACCAATCTTTTCTTTCAGCTCTTGCACTGTAGTCTCTATGAAAGAAGCCGGACTCCAATCACCGGAGCAACCGCAGATCCCGAATACGAAATTGGAAATCAGCTTAGGTCCATCTGTGGAATGGAATACCTCGGGATGGAACTGTATACCCCAGGTCATCTCACCCTCGATGTGATATGCAGCGTACTTTACGTTCTCAGTGGAGCCGATTACCTTATAAGTCTCAGGCACGCTGGTGATAGTATCCCCATGGGACATCCACACCTGAGTAGGAGAGGGTAGACCATTCATCAGAGGATCATGCTCATCCTTAACAGTGAGCATTGCCCGACCATACTCACGCGAAGGAGCACCCTCGACGCAACCTCCATATTCGTTGGCTAACAGCTGAGCACCATAGCAAACACCCAACAGAGGCATCTTTCCCTTGATAGCTGACAGATCAGGCTTTGGAGCCTCCGGGTCACGCACCGAGTAAGGTGAACCGGAAAGGATCACACCCTTAACTGACTCATCCGGCATAGGAAAATGATGGAACGGATGAATCTCGCAATATACATTGCACTCACGTATCCGTCGGGCGATCAGCTGGGTGTACTGGCTTCCGAAATCAATAATCAGAATTTTTTCCATTTCTCAAAATTATCCTTATCAGTTACCCCTGGTATAGTTAGGAGCTTCCTTGGTGATAGTTACGTCATGGGGATGGTTCTCGGCTACGGCAGCAGCAGTAATCTTTACGAACTTGGCCTCATGCAAAGCCTCCATATCCTTGGCGCCACAGTAACCCATACCGGAGCGCAAACCGCCGATCAGCTGATATACAGTCTCTGCGAGAGTTCCTTTGTAAGGAACTCGGGCTACGATACCTTCCGGAACGAATTTGGAACTGTCGGTCTTTTCAGATTGGAAATAGCGGTCTTTGGAACCCGCTTGCATAGCCTCGATAGAGCCCATGCCACGATATGACTTGAACTTACGGCCATTATAAATAATGGTCTCACCCGGAGATTCCTCCACACCGGCCAGCATTGAACCCATCATTACAGAATCTCCACCGGCAGCAAGAGCCTTCACAATATCACCTGAGTAACGAAGACCACCATCAGCGATCACAGGAATGCCATATTCGTGGGCAACCTTAGCAGCATTGAAGATAGCCGAAAGCTGAGGCACACCTACACCGGCTACGATACGGGTAGTACAGATAGAACCCGGGCCTATGCCGACCTTGATACCGTCAGCACCTGCCTTTACCAGGAACTCGGCTGCTTCAGCCGTAGCGATATTTCCGACCAATACGTCGATTTCCGGGAAAGCCTCTTTAACGGCCTTCAATGTATTGACTACATTCTGAGAATGGCCATGTGCGGTATCGATAACTACAGCATCAACTCCAGCCTCTACCAAAGCCTTAACACGATCAAGAGTGTCGGAAGTAACACCTACACCGGCAGCCACTCTCAGGCGACCCTTTGCATCCTTACATGCATTAGGGTAATCCTGGATCTTGGTTATATCGCGGTATGTGATAAGACCGATCAGCTTACCATCCTTATCCACTACCGGAAGTTTCTCGATCTTATGACGGAGCAATATTTCGGAAGCCTCAGCTAAATCCGGATTATTTGTTGTAACCAGATTCTCACGTGTCATAACGTCCGAAATCTTGATCTCCATATCCTTCTGGAATCGCAGGTCGCGGTTTGTAACGATACCAACAAGCAGGCCGGCCTCGTCTACAACCGGGATACCACCGATCTTATTCTCGTGCATCAAAGCAAGAGCATCGCCAACATTGGCATCCGGAGTGATGGTTACCGGATCGTAAATCATACCGCTTTCAGCCCTCTTAACCTTACGGACCATAGCAGCCTGGGCTTCAATGGGCATATTCTTATGGATTACACCGATACCACCTTGACGCGCGATAGCGATAGCCATCTCATATTCGGTTACGGTATCCATAGCAGCTGATACTACCGGTATGTTTAGGTCAATATTCCGAGAGAAGCGGGTATTGAGTTTAACCATGTTCGGGGTTACATTCGAGAATGCCGGAATAAGCAGTACATCATCGAAGGTAAGACCTTCCTGAGTTATTTTTTCACTTTGAAAAGACATATTGAGTCGTTTTAAATTCGATTTAAGGGGTTAAAGTCTTAAGTATCCTCTATTTAGGGAACCTGCAGACTTTAACGTTTAGAAGTTGCGGAGCTTTTCAGAGCGGACAATGGTCTGCTCTCGATCCGGTCCGACGGAGATTATGCTAACCGGGGTACCGGTCAGTTCCTCTATCTTTGCGATGTATTTCTTGGCGTTCTCGGGAAGTTCCTCGTATGAACGGCAATTAGTGATATCCTCTTTCCAGCCATCCATTTCAATGAAAATGGGCTTTACGCGGGAAAGTTTGGAAATGGTGGAAGGAGGATTGGCAAAAGTCTCACCGTCGATTTCGTATCCGACACAGATAGATATTTTATCCAAACCGGATAGCACATCAAAAAGCATCAGAGCCCAGTCGGTGATACCGGCCAGACGTGAAGTGTAGCGGGCAACAACGGCATCAAACCAACCAATACGGCGGGGACGGCCTGTAACAGTACCATATTCGTGACCTCGTTCGCGGATCTCGTGGGCACGCTCATCAAAGAGCTCAGTCGGGAAGGGACCTTCACCAACACGAGTGCAATAAGACTTAGCAACACCGATAACCGTATCGATCCATTTCGGGGCGATTCCGGCTCCTACGGGAACGGACGAAGCAGAAGGCGTAGAAGAGGTAACGAAAGGATAGGTGCCATGATCTATACAGAGCATCATTCCTTGTGCTCCCTCGAAAAGGACTTTCTTGTCGCTTTCCAGGTATTCGTTTACCAACAAAGAAGTGTCGGTGATCATCGGCCCCAGAACCTTGGCATACTCCATGTACTGATCGTAGACCGGTTGGAACTCGTATGTAGGAAGACCATAGGAAGCTAACTCGCGGTTTTTGATCTTTATGGCCTGAGCAAGTCTCTCAGCGAAGTATTCCGGTTCGAGCAGGTCTCCCATGCGGAGTCCACTGCGCGAGTACTTATCTGAATATGCAGGACCGATACCCTTTTTAGTTGTTCCGATCTTAGTGTCGCCTTTCAAGGATTCAAAAGCGCCGTCTAACTGGCTATGCCAAGGCATAACCATAGCAGCGCGGTCTGAGATACGGAGCTGATAATCGGTAATACCCTGATCATGCAGACGCTGCAGCTCAGCCAAAACTGATTCCGGATTGACAACCATTCCATTACCCATAACATTCATGGTCTTAGGATTGAAAATTCCGGAAGGAATGCTCTGAAGAGCATATTTGTGGCCACCGAACATTACAGTATGACCAGCATTGTTGCCACCCTGATAGCGAACAACCATATCGGCGCGGCAAGCGAACCAGTCAGTGATTTTTCCCTTCCCCTCGTCTCCCCATTGGGAGCCGGTTACAACTATTCTTTCAGACATAAGTCTTATGATTAAGTTTCATGATAAGATGGGATGTGCCAATAGGACATGACACATCCCATAGTATTAAATCAGCCCGTTACGCTCGTAAATATGGTCAACGTTCTTGAAGTAATAATCAAGAGTGAAACAGGCATCCAGTTCCTCCGGAGTCAAAGCCTCCATCACAACCGGATTCTGACGCAGCAGTTCCTGATAAGGAGTACCGGTAGCCATAGCCTGCATGGCGATAGGCTGGACAGTATCGTAAGCCTTTTCTCTTACAAAGCCCTTGCCAATAAGAGCATTCATTACACGCTGAGCAAATATCACACCGTTAGTGATGTAGATATTCTGTTTCATACGGTCTTCGAATACCACTAAGTTCTCCAGAATACCCTTCATGCGGTTAAGCATGTAATCGAGCAGGATAGTAGCGTCCGGCATGATTATACGTTCGGTAGCGGAGTGAGAGATATCGCGTTCATGCCAAAGGGCAACGTTCTCGTAAGCTGTAGTCATATAGCCACGTAGAACGCGAGCGCATCCGCATATATTCTCGCTTGAGATCGGATTGCGCTTATGCGGCATGGCCGATGAACCCTTCTGTCCTTTCCCGAAAGCCTCTTCCACTTCACGCACTTCAGTACGTTGAAGATTGCGGATTTCGAACGCCATCTGTTCGAGAGTAGCACCGATAAGGGCAATGGAGGCCATGTAGAAAGCATGACGATCACGTTGTACTACCTGGGTCGAGATATTGGCAGAGTCAATACCTAATTTTTCGCATACATAATCCTGTACAAAAGGAGGAATATTAGCGAAATTACCTACGGCACCGCTTATTTTTCCAACTTCAACACCACGTGCAGCGAAATCGAAACGGTCAATGTTGCGACGCATCTCCTCGGCCCAAAGTACCCACTTGAGACCGAAGCTGGTGATATCGGCATGAATACCATGGGTACGACCGATACAAGGTACATTCTTGAATCTTATAGCCTGCTTGCGCAGCATCTCCAGGAACTCGTCGAGATCCTTACGGATGATAGCGTTAGCCTGGGAGAAAAGATAACCGTTGGCGGTATCTACAACATCAGTGGAGGTCAATCCATAATGCACCCATTTGCGCTCATCTCCCAAAGTCTCGGAGACAGCACGTGTGAATGCTACGATATCGTGGCGAGTCTGCTGTTCTATTTCTTTGATGCGGTCGATATTGAAACCGGCATTAGCGTTCAGCTTCTCAATATCTTCAGCAGGAATCACGCCCAACTCCTTCCAAGCCTCCGCAGCCAGAAGTTCAACCTTAAGATAGGCATTGAATTTATTTTCTTCGGTCCAGACGTTGCGCATTACGTCTCTTCCGTATCTCTCTATCATGATATAAGCTTTATTTTAAGAGTAATTAAAAATTATTTCCGGGATATGAGAAAAGCCTTGAAATTACTTCCTGTCCTTAAGGAAACATTCAAGTGTATTCTCCATGAGGCAAGCACGTGTCATAGGACCGCATCCTCCGGGTACCGGGGTGATAGCGGAAGCCTTCGGAGCAATAGCTGCATAATCGCAGTCTCCACAAAGTTTGCCTGTCTCCGGATCGCGGTTAACACCTACATCGATAACGACAGTTCCTTCCGAGACCATATCCTCCGTAACGAACTTCGGACGCCCGATAGCAACCACTAAGATATCGGCTTGGCGGGTTATTTCCCCTAAATCCTTAGTACGGCTATGACAGATTGTTACCGTAGCATTCCGGTCTAAAAGCATCTTGGCAACAGGAAGACCTACGATATTGCTGCGGCCGATGACTACGGCTCTCTTGCCTTCAATAGATATTCCTGCCATGTCGAGAAGTTTTATTATTCCCTTCGGAGTGCAAGGCTTGAGGCAAGGAAGCTTTTGCCATAAGGCAGCCACATTGTTAGGGTGGAAACCATCGACATCTTTATCCGGGTTAATGGCTGCGATTACCGCATCCTCGCTGATATGTTTGGGCAGAGGAAGCTGGACTAAAATACCGTCGACCTCTGAATCGTTATTCAGCTCCTCAATTTTATCCAGAAGTTCCTTTTCG
Organism: uncultured Sangeribacter sp.; assembly: GCA_964553075.1. Lineage (GTDB taxonomy): Bacteria > Bacteroidota > Bacteroidia > Bacteroidales > Muribaculaceae > Lepagella. Next base: position 6,488 of record CAZKJP010000031.1, read on the forward strand.
GTAATAGTATCGGGATAACGCAGAGTAGTATTCTTGAAACCGACTTCCTCGCAATCGCGACCTTTGCCGGTAACGTATGACACACTTGCCGGATCATCACCTACAAGGATCACGACTAAATGAGGAGCGCGACCATATTTTTCTTTGATTTTAACGACCTCGGCAGCGACTTCATCCTTTGTCTGTCTCGCCAACGCCTTACCATCTAAGATTGTCATAAGCTGATTAAATCTATTTAGAGAAACCTAAAGGTTCCGTTATTTCTTAATTACCTGATGACCGATATCGGTCCTGGAGAAAAGATTCTCACATTCGATATGCTTGATATCATCATAAGCTTTATGGGCAGCCTCAGCGAGATCTTTGCCCATAGCGGTGACCATGAGCACACGTCCGCCCGAAGTGATAGTCTTACCCTCTTTGGCGGTAGTTCCCATGTGGAAGATCTTTCCGTTACACTTGTCAAGCCCCTTGATCTCGAAACCTTTCACATAGTGTCCGGGATAACCTTCAGAGGCCATTACAACACCTAAACATGCCTCGGGGCTCCATTCCGTTGTACAATCCTTGCCATTTACCGCTGATTCAACAAGGGTATAGAAATCGGAAGTCAATCTTGGCAGTACCACTTCGGTTTCAGGATCCCCAAAACGGGCATTGAATTCAATTACCTTAGGACCTTCCTTAGTTAGAATCAGACCACCATAGAGAATACCTGTAAATGGTACCCCCTCGCTAACCAGCCCTTCAGCAGCTGGAACCATGACTTTTTTAAGAGCTTCTTCCTTGATATCCTCAGTGATAAAAGGTACAGGACTGTAAGCGCCCATACCACCTGTATTGGGACCCTTGTCGCCATCGAAAGCCCGTTTATGATCCTGTGCAATAGCTAAAGGATAAACCTTATGACCCGAAACAGCGCACATAAACGAGAATTCTGGTCCGGAAAGAAATTCCTCAATAATAACCTTTCCTTCACCGAAAGTGGCCTCCTTTAGCATATCGCGCAAAGCTGCTTCAGCCTCGGTGATATTCTCGGCAACCACAACCCCCTTTCCTGCGGCTAAGCCGTCATATTTGATTACAGTCGGGAATGTCCCGTTCTGTACATACTCCAAGGCCTTGTCGTAGTCAGTGAAAGTTTTGTAGCTGCCAGTAGGGATATTATATTTAGCCATCAGTTTCTTAGCGAATTCCTTGGAACTCTCAATCCTGGCCGCATTACGAGTCGGGCCGAAGATAGGGAGACCTCTTTCCAAGAAACGGTCGGCTATTCCGGCAGCCAGAGCCGCCTCCGGACCTACTACAGTCATATCGATAAGATTGCCTTGTGCAAAATCAGCCAAAGAATCAATATCAGTTACAGAAATATTGACACATTCAGCCTGTTTTGCGATTCCGGCATTGCCGGGAGCGCAATATATTTTCCCGACCCTCGGAGAACGTGCCAACGCATCGACGATAGCATGTTCGCGTCCTCCGGAGCCGATTACCAAAACATTTTTCTTCTTTCCTGAATCCATAAGATATACTATCTTCTTTTAGAATCCTGAAGATCAAAAAAATAAGTTCCTCTTAAATCAATGTTTGAAATGACGCATGCCGGTGAAGAGCATGGCGATACCTTTCTCATTAGCCTTAGCAATACATTCTGCATCCCGGATGCTTCCACCGGGTTGAACTATCGCTGATACCCCATATTGGGAAGCCAGTTCTACAGTATCGTCAAAAGGCAGGAAGCCATCGGAGGCAAGAACCAGACCTTCGGTCAAGCCTTTTTCGCGAGCTTCATCGAGGGCAATACGAGCGGATCCGACCCGGTTCATCTGGCCCGCGCCAACACCTACTGTGGCGCCATCCTTAATAACAACAATGGCGTTAGACTTAACATGCTTTACGATTTTCCATCCGAAATTGCAATCCTTAAGTTCCTCAGCGGAGGGATGACGTTCGGTCACGCACATCTCTTCTGTAACCTCAGTAGTACGGATATCGGAATCCTGAACCAACAAACCGCCGGTTACCCCTACATATTGAGGCATATCCTTAAGATTGCGATCCATATTAACCTGAAGCAGACGGAGATTTTTCTTTGAAGCAAGCACTTCTAAAGCATCTTTATCGAACGCCGGAGCCATTAGTATTTCGAGGAATATTGGCTTCAGGGCCTTAGCTACCTCAACTGTCAAAGGACGGTTTAAGGCAACGATTCCTCCATAAATGCTTACGGTATCAGCCTCGTAGGCCTTTTTCCAAGCCTCGGCAGCATCATTGCCGATTGCGGCTCCACAAGGATTCATGTGTTTTAGGCCAACACAGAAAGGAGCCTCAAACTCGCGTACTATCTGAAGAGCTGCGTTAGCATCCTGAATGTTATTATATGAAAGTTCCTTACCACCCAAGTGCTTGGCATAAGCAACAGAGAAAGGCACCTCCTCGGAGCTACGGTAGAAAGCGGCTTTCTGATGAGGATTCTCACCATATCTCAGACCTTGCACGAGATCGAAATTCAGGAATAACTTCTCGTTAAGTCCTGCGGCCTTGCGCATGTAGGTCGCTATATGGGAATCATATTCAGCAGTGTGAGTGTAAGCCTTAGCGGAGAGCTGGATGCGTGTCTCCGGTGTAGTGAAGCCTGTCTCACGGATTTCAGTGAGGACCTTGTCATAATCATCCGGATCGCATACTACAGTTACATCGCTGAAGTTCTTGGCTGCGCTGCGCAACATGGAAGGTCCCCCTATATCAATGTTCTCGACAGCCTCTTCAAGCGTAACGCCCTCTTTAGCTATTGTAGCTTCAAACGGATAAAGGTTCACGCAAACCATCTCGATAGTCTCAATGCCGTTTTCAGCTAATTGAGCCATGTGATCCTCTTTGTCGCGACGGCCTAACAGGCCTCCATGTACTTTAGGATGAAGGGTCTTAACTCGACCTTCGCAAATTTCTGGGAATCCTGTGATATCGCTAATATTGATGACTTCCAAACCGGCCTCGCGAAGACGGGTCATTGTTCCACCCGTCGCGATTATTTCCCATCCGAGGTCCACGAGTCCTTTAGCGAACTCTACGATCCCTCTTTTGTCGCTTACACTGATAAGCGCTCTGTTCTTCTTCATATATTATTATCTACCTTTCTATTAATCAATTCTGTGGAGGTGCAGCCTTGCACCGCCCTCTCTCCCTCACTCCTGTAGAGTTTATTGTCCGAGCAGATTCTTTACAGTCTCGATATATAGCGGATGTTCCAGACCGTGAATCTTAGCGGTAAGTTCTTCCAGGTCATTCCCTAAGTAGGGGAGAGCTGCCTGAGAGATAATCTTGCCACCGTCAAGGGTCTCATTTACATAGTGAATGGTTACTCCAAAGACCTTCACTCCGAACTCAAGAGCATCTTTTATAGGGGTTGCACCTTTGAAAGAGGGGAGAAGCGAAGGATGGATATTGATCATCTTCCCTGAGAAAGCCTTCAGCAGAGTAGGGCCGCAAATTCTCATGTATCCGGCCAAGCATACGAGGTCTATTTCATAATGCGACAAAGCTTCTATGATCTTTTCCTCATAGCTTCTCTTATCCGGGTATACGCGGGGATTGACTACCAAAACTTCAATTCCCTCAAATTTGGCAGCTCTCTCGATGACTCCGGCACCCGGTCGGTCACAAACCAAGGCTACCACCTTAGCTGGAATTATACCTTCACGGCAAGCTTCTGCAAGAGCCTCAAAATTGCTGCCCGAACCGCTTGCGAAGATTACTATCTTCTTCATCAAGCTTTTGCAGGAATGATGGTTACACCATTACCCTCTACAACTTTTCCAATCACACTCGGGTTCAGACCCGAGGCTTTCAGGTTAGCCAGAGCTTTCTCCTTATCTTCAGGGGAAACAGCAAGAACCATGCCGATTCCCATATTGAAGATATTAAACATCTCACGGTGAGGAATCTTACCATATTTCTCCAGGATCTCAAAAACCGGAAGAATATCCCAAGAACCTTCTTCCACTTCTATTCCCTGTCCATCCTTGAGGATACGGGGGATATTCTCATCGAACCCACCACCGGTAATATGAGCTACTCCATGCACATCTACCTCTTTAAGAAGAGCCAATACAGGCTTTACATATATATTGGTAGGAGTCAACAACACCTCCCCTAAAGTCTTGGGAGCAATCTCCGGAAGAGTTTCGTTAAGATTTAAATTGTTATCAGCGATTACTTTTCTAACCAAGCTGAAACCATTGGAATGGACACCGGAAGAAGGGAGTCCGATCAATAGGTCTCCTACAGCCACTTTAGAGCCATCTATGAGTTCCGCTTTCTCCACAGCTCCTACGGTGAAACCGGCGATATCATATTCCCCCTCACCATACATACCGGGCATTTCTGCAGTCTCACCACCTATAAGAGCGCATCCGGCCTGACGGCAACCTTCGGCCACCCCGGAAACAATGCTTTCTACAACCTCAGGGCGATTCTTGCCTACCGCCACATAGTCGAGGAAGAAGAGAGGTTCTGCCCCTTGGGCCAAAACATCGTTGACGCACATGGCTACGGCATCAATGCCGATTGTATCATGACGGTCAAGGGCGAAAGCCAATTTCAGTTTCGTACCTACACCATCTGTACCGCTAACCAATACAGGATGCTCCATTCCTAAGGAATCGAGATCGAACATTCCTCCGAACGCACCGATATTTCCCATCACCCCCTTGCGGGCAGTAGAGGACACATGTTTCTTAATTCGCGAAACTACCTCGTAGCCCGCTTCCAGGTTTACACCTGATTCTTCATAACTTTTAGCCATAAAAGCTGAGAGTATGTTTTAAAGTCGTCTTGAAAAGGACTCAAGGGAACGACTGTTGTTTTAATTTTCAGTTCTTAAAATAATTCACCGCGTTGCGGAAGAGATTCTGATCCTTCTGACCATAGATGTTTTTCATCAGGCCTTCTCCCCAACGTTCCGAATGAGCCATCTTACCTAAAATCAACCCATCAGGTGATACTATGCCCTCTATTGCCTGAGTAGAACCATTGGGATTATAAGGGGATGTCATCGTAGGATGACCCTCTGGATCCACGTATTGGAATGCCACCTGACCATTGGTGAACAGCTTGTCAGCAACCTCCTTTGAAGCCGTAAACTTGCCCTCACCGTGAGAAGCCGCTACGGTATGGAGTTCACCCAGTTCGAAACCTGCCATCCAGGGTGAATGAAGGGTACCGACACGGGTAGTAACCATCTGGGAGATATGACGGTTGATATCATTGCGGAAAAGGGTAGGGGAATCAGGAGTAACATCACCAATACGCCCCATCGGTAGCAAGCCTGATTTCACCAGAGCCTGGAATCCATTGCAGATACCCAAGATCAGACCGCGTCTTTCAAGAAGGCGGTTTATCGCAGCTGATATCTTGACATTCTGTAATACCGAAGCGATGAACTTACCGGAACCATCCGGTTCGTCGCCAGCTGAGAAACCACCGCTGACAGCTAAAATATCAGCCCTGTCAATTGCAGCGGCCATCTCCTCTACGGACTGCTCTATATCTTCCTGGGATTGGTTGCGGAATACTCCGAACTCTGTCCGGGCACCTTCGCGACGGAAGGCCTTGGCCATATCGTAATCGCAATTCGTACCGGGGAATACAGGTAGGAATACCAAAGGAGAGTCTGTTTTATTTACCGGGCCTTCTGTAACTTTACGATCGCAGTCGGCAACCCTTGCATTTCCTTCAACTCCGGAACGGAATGGATAAATGTCAGCAAATACTTGTTTGTTTACAGTCTCCAGATCGCTGAGCTCCATCCTTTCACCATTGACAATAAGCTCTGGTGCCTCTAAAGTCTTACCGATGCAGGAAGTATATGGTAAATCAATATCATCATCCGAAGTAAACAGTATATCTCCATAGCAGAGATCGAAGAGATCCTCTACGGGAACATCAACCTCAGCTCCTATATAATTGCCGAAGCTCATCTTCGCCAATGCTTCAGCTAAACCACCAAATCCCGGTGCGTAAGCTGCGGAGATTTTCTTTTCTCCTATCAGTTTATGATAAGCATCGTATGCTTTGGCCAAAGCAACAGTATCAGGCATATTGTCAGCAAGAGGAGAGAAGTGCATCAAGTAAATCTTCTCACCAGCTTTCTTGAAATCGGTAGAGACAACCTCAGATGCCTTTACCGGGGCTATTCCAAACGAAATCAAAGTCGGAGGAACATTCAGGTCAGCGAACGTACCCGACATGGAATCTTTACCTCCGATAGAAGGAAGACCTAAGGCGATCTGCATCCTCAAAGCACCCAAGAGGGCTGCCAGAGGTTTGCCCCAAGCTTCCTCTGAAGAAGTCTTCTCGAAATATTCCTGATATGAGAAACGCATCTTACGGAAATCAGCGCCGGCCGCAACAGCCTTAGCAACCGATTCCACCACTGCGTAAGAAGCACCATGATAGGGAGAGAAAGAAGATAGGTCGGGATTGTAACCAAATGCCATCATTGAAGCAGTATCAGTATTCCGATTCCCTACCGGAAGTTTCTGTACGGACACCTGGACTTCCGAACCTTGTCTTTCTCCTCCGAAAGGCATCAGGACGGTTGAAGCTCCGATTGAGGAGTCAAACATCTCGATCAATCCTTTCTGGGAAGTTACATTTGGATCCGAAAGTATTACCTCGAATTTCTCCTTAAGATTTTCTCCCTTAGGTGAGCGTTTGAACGGATCACCCTCCGGTATGATACCCACTTTTACCTTCGCAAAATGTGGCGCACCGGCTGAATCGATAAACTCACGGCTGATATCCGCTACCGGTTCACCTTTGTAGAACATACGCATCCGTTCCCGATCGGTTACATCCGCTACATGTACTACTTCGAGGTTTTCCTCGCGACAATATTTCATGAACTCCTCCATATCCTTAGCCTCTACTACAACCGACATTCTCTCCTGAGACTCGGAGATGGCAAGTTCTGTAGCATTAAGGCCGGAGTATTTTGTCAGTACCCGATCCAGGTATATATCAAGGCCGGGAGCTAACTCACCTATGGCGACACTTACGCCACCGGCACCGAAGTCATTGGATTTTTTAATCAACCTGGTAACTTCCGGACGACGGAAAAGACGCTCGATCTTCCTCTCTTCCGGGGCGTTTCCTTTCTGGACCTCAGATCCACACTCTTCGAGTGAAGATGTAGTATGTTCCTTTGAGCTTCCGGTAGCTCCACCGATACCATCACGTCCTGTTCGTCCGCCGAACATAAGGATAACATCGCCGGGAGCGGGTGATTCACGCCTTACATCATCAGCTTTAACCGCGCCGACTACTGCGCCCACCTCCATTCGTTTAGCCGTATATCCCGGGTGGAAAATCTCACGCACATGCGTAGTAGCTAACCCGATCTGATTTCCATAGGAGGAATAGCCGGAAGCAGCTCTTGTAGAAATCACTCTCTGGGGGAGCTTGCCTTTTAAAGTCTCGGATACAGGCTGATAAATGTCTCCGGCTCCGGTTACTCGCATGGCCTGATAGACGTATGCTCGTCCGGACAGCGGATCGCGGATCGCGCCACCAAGGCAGGTAGATGCCCCACCGAAAGGTTCGATTTCGGTAGGATGGTTATGAGTCTCGTTCTTGAACTGGAGAAGCCATCTTTCGGTATCCCCGTCAACGTCGACATCTATATATACTGAGCAGGCATTGTTTTCTTCTGACTGCTCCATATTGTCAAGTACCCCGGTCTTTTTGAGATAACGGGCACCGATCGTAGCGAGATCCATAAGACAAAGAGTCTTCTCATCGCGGCCCAAATCATGGCGAATCTCTTTCCATTGATCCAGGGATTTCCGGATTGACTCGGCGACGGGAGAATCTTCGACCTCGATATCAGTCAGTTCGGTAGTGAAGGTGGTATGACGGCAATGATCGCTCCAATAAGTATCCAAGATACGGAGCTCGGTCTCATTAGGATCGCGACCTTCAGTCTTGAAGTAATTTACAACCTCCATAAGGTCATCGGCATTCATTGCCAGACCCGCTTCCTTACAGAATTTTTCGGCATCCGAGTGGGTAAACCCTGTAAGTCCCTCAACGACATTTACCGGTTTAACTTCAGCCTTTTCTGCCGGAGCGAGAATATCCATATTCTTACGGCGAGATTCGACCGCGTTAATGCAATACTTGGATATTTTCTCGAGATCTTCCTCTGATACTCCATCATCGAAAACCAGCAACTTTCCACTGCGGATTTCGATATCAGCTGATGGATCCAACAGTTTCACACATTCTACAGCCGAGGAAGCCCGCTGGTCAAACTGACCCGGCAGGAACTCCATAGCCAAATATGGATGGTCGGCATAATTCAAGCCTTCGGTGACCCGGTCTGTAGCCGGCTCTCCGAAAACATGTTTGCATGAAAGTTCAATCAACTCCGGGTTAAACCCGAAAAGATCGTATATGTTAAAGAGTCTGAGTGATTTTATATCCAGACCCAGATTGGAATTAAGTTCCTTGTGCAGGCTCTCAGCCTCGACTTGGAAACCTTCTTTTTTTTCTACGAAAATTCTATTGGCCATTTTAATCAAGAGTCGAAGATAGTACCTTAGCAGCCTGAGCTTCGCGGAAGTCAGCTAACTTTTTCTCAATCTCCTTATCAGTTACCGAAAGAATGGAGAGAGCAAGGAGGGCGGCATTTTTAGCACCGTCTACCCCCACAGTTGCTACCGGAATACCCGGAGGCATCTGCACCATTGAAAGTAGCGAATCGAGGCCTTCAAGAGACTTGGCCTTGATCGGGACACCTATTACAGGGAGAGTAGTGAAGGCCGCAACCACTCCTGCCAAATGGGCTGCTCCTCCGGCTGCCGCTATGATAGCTGCGAAACCTTTCTCGCGAGCCGTTGAAGCCCAGTCAGCCAAAGGACCCGGGGTGCGATGCGCGCTCAATACTCGGGTATCATGTTCAACTCCGAAATCATCAAGGGTCTGAGCAGCAGCCTTCATTACGGGCCAATCGCTGGCAGATCCCATTACAATTCCAATCTTCATACCTTTTATATAGTATCTTAAGTTATTTCAACTTGGTAGAATAAAACGTAAGGCCGCCTTACCTCCATGAGGAGTTCAGACGGCCGTTTTTCGTCAGGTCAGATATGTACCTAACCATACTGCATCTCCAGCGGCTGGAGATGGGAGTATGGAATATGTGTCGGCAAAATGTGTTCACTATACCTAACCTCTGTAATCCAATACCTTAGAGTTTTAGACTAAAACTTGTAAGGCTTATTAGTGCAAAATTACTTATTTTCTCTGATATGGATAAATTATTTTGAAAAAAAATGACCCCGTCTGAAGTTTAACCTTCTAAACGGGGTCATATTCTCACTCTAACTTAGGTTAAGAATACCCTAAAAACAAGGATTCTCAGGTTCAGGATATACTTTAACGTATGATGATCTTTTGAGTTTTGCTTCCTTTACGGATCAGGTAAATTCCTGGTTCCGTAGGTTTGGATATCCTGCGACCTCCTAAATCATAAAATTCCGAAGGAGTAGTTTCATCATAGACAGCGGATACAGAAGTTCCTCCCCACCATGTAACTTGGTTGCTTAAGGGGTGTAACCCATCGTATGCTTTCTCTGCCGCTACCTGATAGTCTCCTAACTCAGTAATCGGATAACAGAGTTCTGAAATGCCCGATGCGATAACCTGACCATTATGAATCACACTGTAGGTCAACTCATCCGCTTCTTCTTGAGCCGGAGTATAAAGGATGTCGTCCAGTTGTAATCCGAATATGTCATTGCTCACATAACGGATAGCAAAGAACCTGGCATTCTGAGGCAATGTTGCATTGACTTCTTCCCAGTATGGAGTCTTGTCTTCCTCACCAACCTCTGTGTTGTATGTAGACAGGAGATGGAAATCCGAGAGATTACGGCTTGTTGAAGAAGTAAGTATCTCTACCGTCTCACTACCATATCGGAAATGGAGCGGGCGGACATAGAAAGTTAGTTCTGTTCCACCTTTTACTTCCGGAGAAATCAACCAGTCATCAGCCGCTCCATAACCGGGTGAGGGAGAGAAGGCGATCAGGGACTTGGCTGAGCCAAGATAACCGGAATATATGTAATTGAAACCTCCTTCTTCGTAGTCGAATACCTGCCATGCTTTCGGCTGACCCATTCCCGGGAAATATTGACCTACGAAACCTGTGATCGGCATTCCATCACCATCATAATTGGTAAAGAGTCCGATATCCGAACCATATTCCCAACTTGGGAGATTATCGGCGTACAGGATACCATATCCGGTTGAGGGAGCACTCCATTCGAGCATGGTTGCCTCTTCACCTTCGGTAATGTGAAGATCGCGTACTACGAACTCCTCCTGCTGCCAGACTTCTACCATTCCATAGAGAGTATTGTTATCCGGATTCTCATCTTCATACGACATGACAGTTATATCGTAGGCTATTTCACCTTCCATCTCTGTCTGAAGTCTTACCGGGTACTCCCAGATCTGAACTTCACCGGGTTTAATTGGTGTCATTACCTCGAAAACTATTTCCGGGAAGGATACCACGTCTCCTTTAGAATTAGTGAAATTCAGAATCGGATGGGGAATTTCTACTTCCGATTGTCCGAAATTACCAATTTGGAATTTCCATACATATTGCTCGCCGACTTTCATTCGCGGGTGGATAGCTACCGGCCGTATATCAAGTTCAGAAGCATAGTAATTTTCCATTCCGAAACGGTCCATCATCCAAATCTCATCATCGAAGGAACCATCGAATCCGAAGTCCAAATAGGGAGCAACCCATTCGCGTCCAAGTAATGTTTCCGGCAGAGGGAACGAATACTCTTTCCAACCAGCCTCCTCCTCGGGAGAAATCTCGCCGATCTTGACTGAAGTGCCATCTGAAATCTCCACCCATAGATCCGTATGGGCGAAATGAGGATAATTATAAACTCGTATTGTGATGCGTGCTCCATTATTAGTCCTTGTATCGAACTTTGACAGGTTCAAGCGTCCGCGCGCCGGTCCATACTCCTCGGTGAAGGCTATCAGTGCATGACCGGAGAGATTGGCTGCTTCGTCGAAACCAAGTGCCGGGTCATCGAAATACCAATCAAGAGTATAGCGCTCATCAGGATTTGACATTCCGATCGGACCCAAGTTGATAGTGCCATTTGAGAAATCATCTACCGCAGGGATCGAATGTGGTTTTCCTAACATGACTCCTGATCCATGGCCCTGCTCACCTTCACCGGCAATATTCGAAGCGGTTACTATGAAGTAATGCATCTCGAGAGGGTAGGATTCAGGGATGGAATAGGTATATTCTGTTTCCCCTTGTACAGAGCCAATATTCTGATAGGAACCGTTCCCAATTGCATGTTTTATAGTATAGGAGACGTTAGAAAGATCTACAAATCCTCCAGTTGCCCCTATCTCAGAAAGTTCCCAAGTAATAGTCGCTTTTCTGTTGGTTTCATCGGCAGTAACAGAAATTACATTGGTTTGAGCGGGACGGTCTACACCAGTGTAAACAGTTACGAAGACTGAATTAGATACCCCGTAGACATTGCTGACAGTAACGGTGATTGTGCCCTCGCCCTGACCATTATTGACAGTGAGGTTGATGTCCTGACCGGGATACCCTGTTGTTTCATAGCTGTCTTCTTTTGTGATGACCTCAGCAGTCAGTAATTCGGTCTGAGTCAAGGGGTGTCCTGCTTCATTAACCGTCGGTAATGTAAATGTGATATTAGCATCCGTTGATCCGTTAGCTGCCGGAGTAGCAGATAGATTTTTTACCGGAGAAGGGATGGTAGTTGGCCGTCCGTCTGCCTTTACTTCAAAGTCTCTTACAAACAAATGGAACATCTTAGGTTCACTTGTAGCACGCACTGCGAAGTAAGTGATTCCATTCCATCTGGGGCAGAATGAGAAACTGTAAGGTGAAAATTGCTCAGTGCATATTTCCGGCGATTCAAAGAGCAATTGCATCTCATCTATATTATCTGTTTGACCGGCCCATACTTCAAGGGTCTCCCTGAAAGTAGGTCCCATACTTCTGGCATTGAATGAGAATGAGATCATAGAGTCTGAATCAGGTATATCAATAGCCGGTAGAATCAGCCAGTCATCAGCCTTTTCCGTGTTGCTCCAATTATAGCGAGGCGCCCCGAAATCATCATAATAGGTCCAGGTTGAGGCATCCCCATTCAAATTTACTACCTTGAAATCAAGAAATTCCTCGGCTGTAGGTTGAATAGAGAAGGGGAGTGCATAGGCATCGTTATTATCATTACTGATCTCTATTTTAAGATTGGAAAGGGTTGCTCCATCCCGTGATGAGAAGGCAAGATAACCAATTCCTTTGCCAGGAAGTGTGAGGATTTTAGAATGCTCTGACTCGGTAAAGGTGAATAGGTTAGTAACAGCCTCGGCAACCGGAGCATTAGCCAATCCGACTGTTACGGCATTTCCTTCTATTTCTGCCGAGATCTTAACCCTTGTATTCTCATTATATAAGAATGGGTCAGAGAATGACCAATCTGAAGAGAGGGTGAATTGCTTGGACATTGACAGAGGTAAGTCTGAGGCAGGCATCTTATCGGTCGATGACAGGTGGAAATCTCTGACAAGAAGTTTGTAATGATTGGCAGGAGTATGGGAATATAATGCCAAACGATATTTTCCACTCTCGTTGACATTAATTACCACTTCCCTTGTATATGGCCCACCTTTGGCTTCATCCTCTATGAAAATTGGCTGGAAGGTAGTCGGGTCATCTCCTTGGCCAAAGTATATATCCAAAGACTGAGGATCACCCCATACTTTTGCTTCCCATTGAAATAGGTAATTTCCCGGTTCCGAAATTTCTATTTCAGGGAGTAGCAACCAATCATCGGAAGGCTCGGTTGAGGAACATTCTATCGAAAAGCCATTATTGGTGACATCGTAAGTCCATGTTTTACTGTCTTCATTGGAATTGACGACTGTAAAATACTTCGCCTCTTCAGGTTGAGGTATCAGGTTGAAAGGTACCGTGAATCCCTGGGGAGCGTTTACATTCACCTGAATATTTTTTACATAGAGAGAAATGCCATTTGAAGGAGAATTGGCATGGAACATCAGATAAAATTCTCCCGGATTTTCTATATTAAAGTCTACTGTTACGGGAGCAGAACTATTTGGAATATCCGATGTGGAATAGATCTGGATTGCATCTTCAGGCAGTCCGGTCGTAGATACACATACCTCGTATGATTCAGGCATAAATGTTTTCCACGCCTCAAACGTAACTGAGAAAGAACCGGAGGAATCGGTCAGATCTACCGGTCCGAGAATCAGCCAGTCATCAGCGTATGAGGTACCGATACCTTCATAGCAAGCAGAATGATTCTCGAATTTCCAGGTCTTGCCGTCTCCATTGGCATCGATTGTCTGATAGGTATTGAACTCTTCCTGGGTATCTATAGGGAAGAGAGCAGGGAGGGCAGCCGAGGCTGACAGGCTCCCAAGACCTAAAGCAAGTAATATAAGGTGTTTCATAATTCAATAGGTTATGAGCTTATTTGCAAAGATATAAATAATTCTTCATTAAAGCAGTAACTGAAAAGAGAATAAGACTCTATCCTTCTTTTATTTTTAAGATGAGGTATACAATGGGTATAAAAAAAGTACCGATGCCTGTCCAGACACCGATACTTAACGCAGTATGAAAAAGAAGTTGTTTAGGATTCATTAGACCCAAATCCCCTCACATTATATGAGGCGGGTCTTATTTCAGAGACTCGACAAACTTACGGTAGCCGTCGTTGTTCGGGTCGTATTCGAGGTACTTGTTGAAGTACTGTTTAGCCTTGGCTACATCCTTACGGTCCAAGTAGTAGTTGCCGAGGTAATTGTACATTTCCTTAGCATCGGAAGCGTAACGGGTAGGATTCTCGCTGGCTTCAAGCATAACTACTGCCTCTTCATAGAAAGGCTGAGCAGCGGTCTTTACACCTGCATCGTCAGTAGCGGATGCCTTTGCGATGTCCCCTTTGAACTTAACCGGCTTGTAATTATCAGGAAGAATCTCAGCAGCCTTGTCAGCGTACTGGGCAGTCTTAGCGAAATACTGGGCAGCCTTTTCAGGGCTATCATGGTTTTCTACGCCGGCATAGTAGGAGAAAGTAGCCTGCTGGATATAGTCATTGTATCCGGGCTTTTCGCTCTTAGCTAAGTATCCTTCGTATGCGTCAGACGCATTAGCGAGTTGGTTAAGGTTAACGTATGTCATAGCCAACTGCTTATTGAAGTTTGCATTGTCGGGTTGGTCAGCGATTGCTTCCTGGAACAACGCTACAGCCTCATCAGCACGATTAGCCTTAGTTAACTCATCACCGATCAGAAGATAGTCGATGGCCGCAAACTTGTTAGCCGGGTTAGCCTTATGTTCTTTTACAAGAGCCTCAGCCATCGGAACCAACTGGTCAGCCATATCCTGCATCTGAGCAGCGTTCATGAACTGATAACGACGGGCGGTAAAGTTACCGGGATTAGCTGCCAAAAGGCCGGAAGCATAATCGTAACCTTTCTTATAATCCTGACCATAGAACAGAAGGAAGGCATAACGATCCTCGTCCTGTTTGAAGTGGTTAGGATTATTTACATACTTACCATACTCATCAGCGGCCTTCTTGAAATCCTTATTATTGTAATAAGCATTTGCAAGCTCGCGCTGGCCGAGTGCAGAATTGGGATTATTGCGCAGAAGCTCTGTGAGTTTCTGGATAGCGAAAGAGGGGTTAACCTGAGTGAACAGATTAGCATATTTTACGTATGCCTCCGCCGAGTTAGGACTGTACCCTGCAGCCATCTCATATTGACCTGCAGCTCCTCCGAAATCCTTGTTAGCGCGTCTGATATCACCTTCGAACAAGTAGATATCCGGATTCTCGTTCTTAGAGATCTTACGAGCATTGGCTACATACTTATCGATCTCCTTTGCGTAGGCAACGGGATCAGCCATATAATAAGCGCGGGCAACTGCGATCTCGTAAGCAGCATCCTTCTTAGCCTTGGACTCTCCAAGCTTGAACAGACGGTTTGCCTCTTTGGCATCACCATTCAACAAAGCAATTGTACCCTGACCGGCATAGTTGAAGCCATATTCCGGGTTATTGGCTACACCTTTATTGAAATACTCGGCAGCTTTATTGCGGTCTCCGTTTTCGAGCGCGATAAGCCCGAGGTGGAAATCAGAGACAGCCTTATCCGTACCGGCATTATTGTAATTGCGCTCCAGCAGTTCACGGGCATTGTTGAACTGGTCGGCCTTGTAATACTCAACGCCTTCTACATGAGACTGCGCGAAAACGCCTAAGAAAGCTCCGGCAGCGCAAAGAGTAAATAATTGTCTGAGTTTCATATTATGAAATTTTTCTTTAGTTTCTAATACTGGGTTTCCCAATATGAAGGAAGATCATCATAATGGAGTTCCCTCTGTCGTAAAGACACGATAAAGAAGAAAAAGTTTACACGTTACTTCAACTCGTGCATAATTGCGATAAGAAAAGTTGTCTGCAAACGACCCAGTTTCAAGGCCGAAATCCAGACAACTTTTAAACGTTCTATGAGGGGATATTATTATTTCCCACTTTCATCTTGTGTCAGTTTCTTTATGAGAAAGGTCTTATCTCAACTGTACCATCCTCGGACTCATGTGGTAGGGTAGGATACCGGTCTTTGAGATAATCTTCTGGCCTACGAATCCGCTTACGAACTGATAGAAACTATGAAGTACCTTGGGATCAGTGCCCGCAGTAACAAAAAATACTTTTCTTACTAACGGATATTGACCTGAGTTGATATAAGCCTGATAAGGCTTATAACCTTCAAAGGAATAATCGTTATCTGCGGTAGGATTACTCAGTTTCAGAATTTTGACCTCAGTAGTCAGATTGTTTGGAACAGTATCGTTCTCAATTTTGTAATTTTCCATCCTCTGCTCAATTGGCACCTTTTTAGCTACGCTGAGATCATCTCCCAGCCAATTGACGCTTATGATTCCGATAGCGTTCTTATCCTTTTTGACGATATCAAACACCTGGGCATTCGATTCCTGGGCATAGGCGTTTTTATTATCCGAAATCTTTCCACCTTCAGGAAGGAAACGGGAACGCATATAGCTAACTGTCGAGGAACCAGCATTGTCGAATACCAATTTTACGGCCGTCGTATCATTACCGGCCAATTGGCTCCATTTGTTGATGGTACCTCTCATTATCCCTTCGACATCCTGAAGCGACAGTGATGATACCGGATTATCCTTATTTACAATCAAGGCCACAGCGTCGACAGCGATACAGCGCTGACGTACTATTCTGCGCTGTTTAGCCTTAATATATTCCATTTGTTCCTTATCCAGTTCCTGAGTGACGATGACACCATGAGTGGCTCCACTCATCAGCGAGTCCAGTGCTACATTCTCCGGAACATAGAAAGGAATGATAGAGGCATTGGGATAGGTATATTCAAATACCTGAATTTCCTCGTCAAGTACATTACGGAATCCTTCGTCACAATAGACTGTAGCGGATCCGTCAGTGTATTCCCCTCGCTTTACGGGTGTGCATGCACTGAGACAAACGACCGCCATTCCGAGAATGGCAGCCGGTATTTTAAAAATATTTTTCATAATCAGTTTGATCCACGATAAAGACGATAACCACGGAAAATACCGTATGCGATTAAGATGCCGCCTACAGTACAAGAGATGGCGGTATTATCAATGCTGAATACATTGAATATAAACAGGAATCCAACTGCTAAATAAAACAGGATCATAAAGATTCCGAAAACGAGACGCATGCCCTTAGGGGTATTCTGATTGGGGTCCATCATAGTCAGTAAGTTTAAAGTTTTAATAATCGTATGAACTAAATACGCGGAAAGAAATGTCCCTTACGGATTCATGGCTTTCCGTTTATCTTATTAACAATTGTTTGCAGGGATTGTTGACTTATGGGGATGTAAAAAAACAGGCTTGGACACTGAGTCCAAGCCTGTTTATCGAATTGTAATATTTTTTTATTGCTGGGCAAGTTTGAAGCTTACCGGGAGAGTGAAGTAAGAACGTACGGTAACACCATTGTTCTTAGCAGACTGCCATTTCGGCATCTTCTTCACAACTCGGAGAGCTTCGCGGTCCAGGTCCTTATCTACACCTTTCACGATTGAAGCCTGGCCGATAGAGCCATCTTTCTCAACCACGAAACGTACGATTACACGACCCTGGATATCGTTCTGCTGAGCAGCCTCCGGATAACGGATGTTGTTGGAGAGCCACTTCATCAGAGCCGGCATACCACCGGGGAACTCAGCCTGCTGTTCTACAGCTACGAAGATTTCCTCTTCCTTCGGCTTTTCAGGTTCCGGTTCTTTAACCACAACCTGTTCTTGAACGGCCTTGAACTTGTCAGCGTCATCGGAACCTTCCTGGTTTACAACACCGCGGGCGGTATTGTCTTCCATCTGCTGTTCCATCTCCATCACCTCGTTCTTTACCTTATCGGCATCCACGATGGCGATCTGAGTAACTTGTACAGTAGCAAGTACTTCTTCCGGTACCTGAGGAATCTCCTGTTCGAACTTCTGTTCTTCGGGTTGTTCTTCCTCAACCTGTTCTTCAGGCTGGGAATCAATCATTGCCTGCATCATCTTCTCAGCCTGGTTCTTGGCTTCGATAGCTGCCTGCTCGGCGCGATAATCGGAATATTTAGACCAAGCGAAAATCATCACGAACACAACCAGCAGTCCGATCAGCATATACAGCACAGCCAGATTATGGCGGCGATCGCTGGAGGCACGCAGGGTGTAGGCGCCGAATTCTTTGTTCTTATCAGCAAAGATTAGGTCGCGCCATTCTTTCGATGTAAGGTCTACATTTGTTTTAGCCATTGTTTCTTGTCTTAAAAACGTTCTACATCCTTACATCATTCACCGTGGTGGCGGTTCTGATAATCAATAAGCATCACTGAGTCGACCCGGGTCATGTTGTCGATCTGATATTTAGAAATCGAGTTGATCTGCATCTCGTCCAGGATTCCAACCAAAGAGCCGTAAGAGGCTTGGGGAGTGGACTTGATAATGATAACCGGTTTCTTCAGATTTTCGTTCTTACGAACCTCTTTAGCAAGTTCGTTGTAACGTTCCTGGTCAATCTGGCCGTCGCGGAATTGCTTTTTGAGTTTTTCGATCTCAATAAGCACTTCGCGGTTACGGTCCTGGATGATCTTGCGGATACCGCGGGCACTGCGTGCTTCGCCGTTCACCTCATCCGTAAGGAACTCCGAGCGCTGAAGGTTGTTGTTTTCAGCCAGGATAGTTCCGCCAGGTCCAAACATGCCGGCGTCTCCACCGGGTTTGCCAAAATAGTAGTATACCTCATTGATGACACGCCCGTTAACAGTATCCACTTCGAGTGAACCCTTTTTACGTTTGGCATCGAGGATGATCGTAACGGCATCGTCAGCGGATGCCTGGCTCATATTCTCCTCGCTCTTTACCTCCTCGTTAGAAGGGAGGGCGATATTGAGAGTCTGAGACTTGATCATTGTCGTACAGAGCATGAAGAATGTGATAAGCAACATGTTCATGTCTACCATCGGGGTAAAGTCTACCCTGATCGTCATCTTTTTCTGTGCGCCTTTTTTGCCGCCAGATTCTTTTTGTTGAACTTCTGCCATATCTTTAGTCTCCTGCCTTTAATGATGTCAGTAGTGTGAACTTGTTCATGTGGATAGTCTGGAGGTTATCCATAACCATGTGAATCACATCGAACGCCGTATTCTGGTCAGCCTTGATAGCTACGCCGGTACCATCCTTGATGGCTTGGGCGAGGTTTTCGTTCTCGGTCTGACGCATAGCGGACATCCACATTTGGAACTCGTCGAGATTAGTGTCATCCTTATTCCATTGGATTGGAATACCGGTGACATGGTTGGGATTGGGATCCTCACCCTGGAGCCACTTGTCCATTTTGGTAGTTCCTTCCGGCTGGGAAGCCAAGGAAAGGAATTCGCCCATCTGGGCAAGGGGTACGCCGAAGGAGCCCAATTTGCTGAACGCGAGCTTTTGCTGAGCATTGAAGCTGATCTTGTTCTTATGCGACCCGTTGTAAATCTCGGTAACTTTGTCTAAAAGACCGATACGCATCTTTTCGTTCGACCAGTTAGTCGAAGTATCGTTGTGCATGGTCAGCCAGACTTTGCCCTCGGGAGATACAAGCACCTGCACGAAGTTTGTCTCCTGTACTTTTTCTTCCGATACGGAAGCAGGGGTGATAACCTGTGTAGGTTCCTTCGCGAGGAAGGTAGAAGTCAACATGAAGAAGGTAAGCAAAAGCACGGTCACGTCACTCATCGCGGTCATGTCGATGAATGTGCTCTTCTTTGCTATTTTTACTCTTCCCATATCAGCTATTAACTTTTATCGGTTATTAAATCTTGTTGCGACCCAATTGTCAATTAGTGGGTAGCTGCGAAAGTTGCCACGATGCTGAAACCGATTTCGTCGATAGCGTAAGAAAGGTTGTCGATCTTGTTGGTGAAGAAGTTGTAAGAAATAACAGCGAAAGCACCGGTTGCGATACCGAAAGCGGTATTTACAAGAGCCTCAGAGATACCGGTTGACAGCTCGGTGGAGTCAGGAGAACCGGAGTTAGCCAGAGCCTGGAATGATTTGATCATACCCATTACAGTACCGAGAAGACCAACGAGGGTACCGAGAGTGGTGA
>CAZKJP010000032.1:0-25642 GCA_964553075.1 uncultured Sangeribacter sp.
TTCCATGACCACGAGAAATTGGCACATTACGCTAATGCCGCTACCGATATCGAATTCATGATGCCGTTCGGTTTCAAGGAAGTGGAGGGTATTCATTCCCGTACCAACTTCGACCTCTCTCAGCATGAGAAATTCTCTGGCAAGAAGATCCAGTATTTTGATCCGGAACTGAACGAAAGTTATACCCCGTATGTGATCGAGACTTCAATCGGGGTAGACCGTATGTTCCTCTCCGTCTTCTGCTCCTGCTATGAGGACCAGCAACTCGAAGGAGGAGACAGCCGGGTAGTATTGCATTTCCCGCCCGCTTTGGCACCGGTAAAATGTGCTGTATTGCCGCTTGTCAAGAAAGATGGTTTACCCGATAAAGCCCGCGAGATCCAGCATCGTCTGCGTTTCGACTTTACCTGCCAGTATGACGAGAAGGATTCTATCGGCAAACGTTACCGCCGTAAAGATACTATCGGCACTCCATATTGCATCACAGTCGACCATCAGACTTTAGAAGATGGAACCGTAACTTTGCGTGACCGTGACAGCATGGAGCAGACCCGTCTGAGCGTCGACGAACTGGAGGCAATGCTGAAAGAGAAAGTCGCTCTCAACAATCTATTGAAAAAACTTCTTTAAAAACCTGACCAATGAAGAAATTAGTGAAGGCTCTGATGGCGTTGGTACTTGTACTTTCGTTGTCATCCTGTAATTATAACTCCTTGGTGGAGAAACAACAAAAGGTGGATCAGCAGTGGGCGCAGGTCGAGAACCAATATCAACGCCGTGCCGATTTGATTCCTAATCTTGTGAACACAGTCAAGGGTTACTCCGAACATGAGGCCAATACTCTTGAGAGTGTAACACGCGCACGTGCCGGGCTAACCGAGGCCTATAACGATGCCAATGCCATAGAGAATCCGCAGGAGAACATCGAAAACTATCAGCAAGCCCAGTCTAAGCTGAAAGGAGCGTTGGATATTTATGTCAACGCTGTCAAGGAGGCATATCCTGATCTTAAGGCCAATACCAATTTTATGGCATTACAGACTGAATTGGCCGGTACAGAAAACAGGATTTCAACTGAGCGTATGCGTTATACCGAGGCTGTCCAGGAATATAATACCGCTATCAAGAAGTTCCCGACTAACATTTATGCCGGATGGTTCGGGTTCTCCGAGAAACCCCAGTTCAAGGCTGAAGAAGGGGCACAACGCGCACCTAAAGTAGAGTTCTGATGAAAAAAATTCTGTTAGGGACAATCTTGGGAGTCGCTTTCAGCGGATTTGTAGCATGTAGCCCTGACTCTGATGACGAGCCTCAGGATTATCAGGAATGGAGGGAGCGCAATGTAGCCTATGTCCAGCAAAAGCAGCAGGAGAAAGGAAGCGACGGTCAGCCGTTGTTTCAGACTATCCGACCCTCTTTTGCCCCGGGTCTATATTCATTGGTCAGATGGCATAATGATCGCGCTGAGACTGCTGATAATCTAAGCCCATTAGACAACTCTACCGTCAAGGTCAATTATAAGTTGCAGGACATTGACGGGACAGTATATGACAGCGGGACCAATAAGAGTTTCCAGCCTTGCAACACTGTTGTAGGCTTCTGGTCGACTCTGACCTCGATGAATGTAGGCGACACTGTTACGGCAATCGTACCTTACGAAGCCGGCTACGGAAATATATCCAATGGCAATATCCAGCCCTATACCACATTGATCTTCTCCATACGCCTTAAAGAGATCATAGGGTATGAGATCAAGCACTGACAATAATATAGTGATCACAGACAATGATGTCTAAATAATATGACTATTATGTCTAAATACCTTTTCGCGGCGGCCCTCGGCATAACTCTGTCGGGGGTCAGCGTTTTAGCCGCTGTACATACCATTGAAAAATTCAAAGTAAGTCCTGAGCAGAAAGTGATGCGTCCGGCATTGCCGGCAGCTGCCGATTCTGCCCAGAACAAATTCGACGAGATGGGGTTCCTTGATGGTAAAGTGCCATTGGGACTCTTAGAACAAACCCAGAATTGGACCACTGTAGCCAATGATTCGGCTCATCTCCTTCAGTTCCCGGCAGCGAGCCGCAGCGGTATCCTGCGCTCTCTGAAGACCAGTATCCGTTCCCCTCGCTTCGCTAAGGGCAATCTTAAGCTGAACTCAAATGTGAGGGCTGAGGTGTTCGCTGACGGTGTGAAACTCGGTGCGCACTCTAAAGCTGATTCAGTGCCCTCAGAGGAATCATTCCCGTTGGAATTGCAGCCTGAAAAGACTGTAGATATCCAAATCAACTTCCTGAGTCTGCCGGAAGATCCGGCTGCCCCATCCTTAGGCCTGAAATTCGAGACTTCCTCTGACAAGGATTCGGTTCTTTTTAGTGGTCCGGATACGGAACGTCGTTTCTCGCTCGCAACCACTACCATCGGTACATTCGTAACAAGTGCTCAGATCTCACCGGATGGGAAATATATACTTCTACGCTATTCCAATACCGTAGACGGCAAGAACTATAACTACAATTATGAAGTAATAGAGACGTCTTCTCGTAAATTGGTATATTCTACCTCAGAAGGAGTTGCCTGGATGCCGCAAGGAGCTAAGTTATACTCCGCTAAAACAGCAGCTGATGGGAACGGTTACGAGATGAAAGTCAAGGATATTGCGAATGGAAGTGAGAAGATCATAGCCCGTACTCTGTCAAATAGTTTCTATGTGGCTCCTGATGAGAGCTTCATTATCTACTACGACGAGAAGAAGGGAAAAGCTGAGAGCGGCCCTATGATACGTATCAAGGATCCTGATGACCGTATGCCAGGGCAGAGGGATGCCAGCTACCTTGTAAAACAAGATCTGAAGACCGGTCAAAGCATCCCCTTGACTTACGGAGGACCTTCGACCTGGCTTTATGATATATCTCCGGACAGTAAGAGGATCCTTTACGGGACTATCCGTAAGACACCTTCAAAATTCCCCTTCTATGAGGCTACGATGGTAGAGATGGATCTGTCGACATTGAAGACTGATACTCTCGCCAACGGAGAAGGAGAAGGTGGTTTCTCAACGGCTAAATACTCACCGGATGGCAAGCGGTTGTTCGTGACAGCCGGTCCGGAAGCTTTCGGTGGCATAGGACGCAATGCCGGTAACTTTGAATATGCAAATGATTTTGATGGTCAGGGATTCTTGTTTGATATAGCTACCAAGCAGGCAACTCCCGTAACCAGGGATTTTAATCCCGCAATCACCGGCAGCCCGGAATGGAATAAGGCCGATGGATGTATTTACTTCACGGCAGAAGATGGTTTTGATGTGCCTGTATTCTGCTTGGATCCGAAGAGTGGCAAGATAACGAGACTGAATAACGGTCTGGACAACTCCCGCAACTTCTCGTTGGGAAATAATGAAGGGAGATGGATGGCCTCTGTCGGCCAAGGATACAGCTATGCCGGACGTGCTACCCTTCTTGATCTGAAGAGCAATAAGGTAACACTCTTGGCAGATCCGAAAGGGGCTGAAATGGCAGGTTTGACATTAGGTAAGGAACAATCTTGGCGTTTCATGGCCTCTAACGGTACTGAAATAGACGGAATGATGGTATTACCCCCGGATTTCGATGCCACAAAGAAATATCCTTTGATAGTGTATTACTATGGTGGTACTTCTCCCTCTAATAAGGGAATGTCTCATCCCTACACCCCACATCTTTTCGCATCAAGAGATTATGTGGTTTATGTATTGAACCCTTCAGGTGCGACAGGTTATGGTCAGGAGTTTTCCACGCGTCATGTCAATGCCTGGGGCGATTGGACCGCTGATGAGATCATTGAGGGCGTGAAGGAATTCTGTAAGGAGCATCCCTATGTTGATTCCAAGAAAATTGGATGCTTGGGTGCCTCATACGGTGGTTTTATGACTCAGTATCTGTTGACCAAGACTGATATATTCTCCGCAGCCGTTTCACATGCCGGTATCTCCAACGTTACTTCTTATTGGGGTGAGGGCTACTGGGGCTATAGCTACAATTCTGTAGCTGCGGCCAAGTCCTATCCTTGGACTAATCCTGAGCTCTTTACCAAGCATGGGTCATTGTTTAACGCTGACAAAATCCATACTCCACTCCTGCTGTTGCATGGTAACGCTGACACCAATGTACCGGTAGGGGAGAGCATCCAACTTTTCAACGCCCTTCAGATTTTGGGTCGCGAAGTTGAACTGATCGAGGTTGACGGTGAGAACCATTTCATCTCAGACTATGAGAAGAGAAAGCTATGGCATGCTACTATCATGGCATGGTTCGCACGCTGGCTGCAGGATGATCCCGCATGGTGGGATTCAATGTACGGGGATTGATCATATCAAGATGTCATTATGTCAAAAAGATAAGATGACAAAATAGGAATTTTGGAATTGAAAAGATTAAAGATTATTATTCTGACCCTTCTGGGTCTTATAACCGGGAGCGGGGCCATTGGCGCCGCTCCTGCTGACATTCCTTCTCCTAAGAGGGAATTTCGTGGAGCATGGCTCCATATAATCGGCCAATCTCAGTATCAGAACAAGACGACAGAGCAGAATAAGGCTTATATTTCGGACCAACTCGACAAATTGCAAGAGGCGGGTTGTAATGCTGTGATCTTCCAAGTGCGTCCCACGGCCGACGCTATGTATAAGTCAGACTTGGAGCCGTGGACCTGCTGGCTGACCGGCAAACGTGGTAAAGCCCCGAATCCGATGTGGGATCCGATGCAATATGCCTTAGATGAAGCCCACCGTAGAGGTATGGAATTCCATGCCTGGCTGAATCCTTATCGGGTTACGTCAAGCCCGAAGGAGGTGTTGCCCGCGGACCATATCGTAAACCGATTTCCGGAGCGTTTTGTGAAATTCGATGGTAAGATTTTCTTTGATCCCGCCTATCAGGAAAACCGCGATTTTATTTGCGAAGTTGTAGAGGATATCACCCGTCGTTATGATGTCGATGCTATTCATATCGATGACTATTTTTATCCCTACCCTGCCAACGGCAAGCGGTTTGAAGGAGATGACGCATCGTACCGTAAATTCGGTAACGGTATGGCGCGGAATGACTGGCGCCGACACAATGTAGATCTTCTAATCGAACAACTTTACGGAACGATCAAAGAAACTAAACCCTGGGTAAGGTTCGGTGTCTCCCCATTCGGCATATGGAGGAATAAGAATACGGATCCAAGGGGCTCTGAATCTTCCGGTCTTCAGAATTATGATGACCTGTATGCAGATGTGATTCTCTGGGCAGAGAAAGGGTGGGTGGATTACTTAGTTCCGCAGCTCTATTGGACTTTGGACATGAAAGCTGCTCCCAGCCGCAAACTGGCCAAATGGTGGAATGATAATGTGCCGCAAGGAGTGGATCTGTATACCGGTTGGGATGTGCAGCGTACAATGAGTAACGCCGATCCCGGTGCAGGCGATAAGAACGAATTAGCGACAAAAGTTAGACTATCGCGCGAATTGCCGAATGTGAAGGGGAATGTGTGGTGGCATGGTTATTGGGTTACCGACAACTTGAAAGGGGTTGCGGACTCATTGGCAAACCGCCATCAGCGAACCTTAGCGTTACCTCCCTCCTGGGGTGATAAGAACATAAGGCCGGATGCACCTCATGGATTGACCTATGAAACCAAAGATGGTTTGGCTATCATCAGTTGGGATCCCCCTGTAAAAGGAGAGCATCATTCTGAGAAGGATGTAATCCGGTATGCCGTATATGAATTTTTTCCGGGAGAGACACCCGACATTGAAAATACGGAGGCCTTGATTTCCATAAGTCCGGTAAATGCCTTGGCAGTAGGAGAGGCCGACGGAAGTCTGAAAGGAAATACCTACTTGGTGACAGCCCTGGATAGGATGAACCGCGAGAGTGCACCCGCAAAAATTACCTTTTAAAATGAAGCTGATCGGACTTGAGCATGTATCCTTGAAGTATGAGAATAAAGAGATACTTCACGACATCAACTATACGGTTGATCGGGGGGACTTTGTAGCTATCACTGGTCCCAACGGCGGTGGCAAGACAACACTGTTGAAAATCATGCTCAAGTTGCTAAAGCCGACTTCCGGGAAGGTCATATATTATGATGAAAAAGGAAGGTCGACTAATAGGCTCAGGATAGGCTATCTTCCCCAGAAATCAGCTATAGATACGCGTTTCCCTCTGACAGTATCGGAGGTAGTGAAACAAGGACAGCTGACCGGTTTCTTCTTCCGAGAGACCCCTGAAATGCGAGAACGGTATGAGGAGGTAGCGGAATTATGCGGATTGAAAGAATATGAGAATAGGTCGATCGGAGCCCTTTCAGGGGGACAGCTACAGAGAACCCTTCTTGCCAGGGCGATTGTGTCTCGTCCGGAGGTTCTGGTCTTGGATGAACCGCTCAGCTACGTTGACAAAAAATTTGAGCATCAGATCTATCATATAATGGAAGAGTTGGCCAATAAGACTACCATCATTCTGGTTTCCCATGAAATGAGTGTCATCTCCGGTATGGCTAACCATCACCTGATAGTAGACCATGGATTGCATATCTGTGGACATTCCCGTCATTATTCAAAGAATTGTGAAGATGAAAGCTAAATATCTAATAGCTTGCAGTGTGGTTTTCTTAGTGATGACCGGTTGTAAGCAGACCGAAAAGACAGAAGGTGTAACCGCCGAGATAGAGGCAGCCCAGATGCAGGGACGTGAAGCGGCCCGTTGGTTGCTGAATCAGGATCTTACTGATTCGATAGCAGTTAAAACCAAAGCTGAGTATGCCCGCAGACATAAGAAGGAGTTGGAGGAACAGGGGAAGAAAGAGGCCGCAGCAGCATTCGATACCGCGTTCGTTACCACCGTCCGCGCCGTTAATCCTAAATTGCGTTATGAGTGATAAACTGATTTTAGGTAATGACCTGAAGGATCTTTTAGATACCGAGGCAGCTCGTATTGACTCGCCTGATTTCATAGGCGAGGATCCGGTACAGTTTCCACGGAGGTTCAGCAAATTGCCCGATATTGAAGTGGCAGCCATGCTATCATCCATGATTGCCTGGGGTAATCGGAAGATGATCTGTCGGGATTGCGATCGCATGCTGAAATTGATGGCGGATGACCCGGCGGCGTTTACCTTGGAGGGAGCATACGAAGAGATACCGGATGAACTGAATATTCATCGAACTTTCTTTGGACGGGATCTGAAATATTTCCTGCGCGGAATGAGGAAGATATTGAAGGACTATGGATCTTTAGATGCCTTCTCAGCCCATATCGGAGCTGGCGAGACTGAGGTTCCTTCTTGGCGATTGGCCGAAGAGATGCTGAATGTTTTGAGGCAAGAGAATGGCGGGAAGGATGATAGCCGATGCTTGCCGACTAATTTGAAAACCACAGCCCTTAAGCGACTCAACATGGCCCTGAGATGGCTGGTTAGGAATGATGGGATTGTAGATATGGGTGTATGGAAATCAATCTCGCCTGCCAAGCTTTATATACCGTTGGATGTCCATGTCGGACGCATCTCCCGGGATTTGGGACTGCTACAAAGAAAGAGCAACGACCGAAAAGCCGTGGAGGAACTGACAGCGAAGCTGAGAGAGTTCCGTCCCGAGGACCCGTGTTGGTATGATTACGCCCTCTTCGGGATTGGTATAGAATCCAAAAAATAAGAAAGATTTTTATTAACTTTGCACTCTGAATTGCAGAATATAAAGAATATAAAATAAATATGACCGAATTGGCACCTAAATACTCTCCCGCTGAGGTAGAGCAGAAATGGTATGAATATTGGATGGAAAACCGGCTTTTCCATTCCGAACCCGATGACCGTCCCCCCTATTGTATTGTGATCCCGCCACCGAATGTAACAGGCGTGCTCCACATGGGACACATGCTCAACAATACAATACAGGATATCCTGATCCGCCGGGCGCGGATGACCGGTAAGAACGCATTGTGGGTACCCGGCACTGACCACGCTGCGATCTCAACCGAAGCGAAGGTGGTGGCCAAACTTGCTTCGGAAGGTATTAAGAAACATGATCTGACTCGCGAAGAGTTCCTGAAACATGCCTGGGATTGGACAGATAAATATGGCGGCATCATCCTGAAGCAACTTCGGAAATTGGGAGCCTCATGCGACTGGGAGCGCACAGCCTTCACCATGGACCCGATCCGTTACGACTCTGTAATCGAGGTCTTCAACCGTCTCTTTGAAAAGGGCCTGATATACCGCGGTGTCAGAATGGTCAACTGGGATCCCACCGCACTGACAGCCCTTTCTGATGAGGAGGTAATCTATAAAGAAGAGCAATCACACCTCTTCCACCTCAAATATAAGATAGAAGGTGAGGAGGACAAGTATATCGTAGTAGCTACCACTCGCCCCGAGACTATCTTAGGTGATACCGCTGTTTGTGTCAACCCCAACGATGAACGTTACGGCTGGCTGAAGGGCAAGAAGGTGATTGTGCCGTTGGTGGGACGCGCCGTACCCATTATCTTCGACGATTATGTAGAGATGGATTTCGGTACCGGTTGCCTGAAAGTTACCCCGGCTCATGATGTCAATGACTACATGCTCGGCGACAAGCATAACCTCGAATCCATAGATATCTTCAACGACAACGGAACTATATCCGAGGCCGGCGGTATGTATGTAGGTATGGATCGCTTTGATGTGCGCAAGCAGATCATGGAGGATTTGAAGGCTGCCGACCTTGTAGAGAAAGTAGAAGACTATGTAAATAAAGTAGGTCATTCCGAAAGAACCGATGCCGTAATCGAGCCTAAGCTCTCAATGCAATGGTTCGTGAAGATGGAACCATTAGTAGCACCCGCTTTGGAGGCTGTAGAGACCGATAATATCAAGTTTGTTCCTACAAAGTTCAAGAACACCTATCGCCATTGGATGACCAATATCAAGGACTGGTGTATCTCGCGTCAGCTGTGGTGGGGTCATCGTATCCCGGCCTGGTATCTACCTCAGGGTGGGTATGTTGTAGCACATAATGAAGAAGAAGCACTGCTGAAAGCAATCGAGAAGACCGGAAACGCGGCCTTGACCATCAGTGACCTGCGTCAGGATCCGGATTGTCTGGATACATGGTTCAGTTCTTGGCTCTGGCCTATCTCATTGTTCAACGGCATCCTTGATCCCGATAACAAGGAGTTCAAATATTATTATCCTACGGCAGATCTTGTAACCGCTCCCGATATCATCTTCTTCTGGGTCGCACGCATGATCGTAGCAGGATATACTTTCACCGGCGACAAACCTTTTGACAATGTTTACTTTACCGGAATCGTACGCGATAAGATCGGCCGCAAGATGTCGAAATCTTTGGGTAACTCCCCGGATGCACTTGAGCTGATAGACCGTTTCGGAGCCGATGGTGTACGTATGGGTCTGATGTTGGCAGCTCCTGCCGGACACGATATCATGTATGATGACTCTCTACCGGAACAGGGACGTAACTTCTGTAACAAGATCTGGAACGCTTTCCGCCTTATCAAGGGTTGGGAGTCCGCAGACATTGAGACCCCCGAATCATCTGCCAAGGCTTGCGAATGGTTTGCCGATCGGCTTAACAAAGCTATGGCAGAGGTCGAGGACCTGATGGGCAAGTTCCGTATTTCGGAAGCCCTGATGACCATCTACCGCCTGTTCTGGGATGAGTTCTCATCCTGGTACTTGGAAATCATCAAGCCCGCATACGGTCAGCCGATAGACAAAAAGACTTTGGATACCACTCTCGGATTCTTCGATGTACTGTTGAAACTTTTACATCCCTTCATGCCATTCATCACTGAGGAACTGTGGCAGCACCTCGCTCCCCGCAAAGAGGGTGAGAGCATAATGGTAGCACAGTTGCCGGTAGCAGTTGAATACAGCGAAGGGAGATTGAATGCCTTTGAGCATCTGAAAGAGGTTGTGGGTGGGATACGCAATATCCGCAAGAAACGCCAGCTGCCGAATTCCGAACCCTTGGTATTGAACATCAAAGGAGAGCATGATGCCGCCTTGGATTCAATCCTGCGCAAGATGGGTAACCTTAGTGAGATAACAATGGTGGAGGAGAAGGATCCGATGTCTGCCGCCTTTATCGTTGGTGCGATCGAGTATTCAATACCTCTTGGAAGTAAGATCGACAAAGAAGAGGAACGCAAGAAGCTGGAAGCTGACCTCAAGCATCTTGAAGGATTCTTGGCTGGAGTGCGTAAGAAACTCTCCAACGAGCGCTTCGTCTCTTCAGCTCCCGAAGCAGTAGTAGCTCTGGAGAGGAAGAAAGAACAGGATGCCTTGGCGAAGATAGCAACCATTCAAACAGCCCTCGCAGCTCTTTAAATCCACTGTACACACCGTTTTTTTGAGGTAGGACTAAAATCTTATCTAACATTTTCATAGTGTAAAGCCTTATATATTTAGAAAAGGAATAAACTAAAGAAAAAATATGGATAAAGATTTTGTAAAGCAATTTGAAGAGAAGGTACATAACGACCTCTACGAGGATCTGTTGAAGAAGGAAGCAGTTGACTCACATCTTCCCGAATGTCCGGACGTAGAGGAGAAATGGAAAATGATCTGCGAGGCCTACTTGCCTGACGGCATCCGCGAGTTCCAGGAATATCCCGTCACCTCCTTAGGTTGGATGATGTTCATGGGAATGGCGATGGCCTATTACTGGGACACCGATTGGGAGAAGTATGCAAACCGCGATGACTATTATACCGCACTGCGCGATAAAGCCGGTTACGACAACTTCGACGAAACGGTAACGGAGCTTTTGGGATACAAAGGTGAAAAAGGAGAGGAGATAATAGCGAAGGTAGCCGACTGTGCATCCCGCGTCTACACCCTCCTCACCCACAGCCATATCGAGCCCTCGACCGACGTAGCCTTCAAATGCTACGTAGCGGCACTTCACCAGATGTACCTGATGGGCATGTGCATAGAACTAAACGCCTTAGGCTACCACATGACCCCCTATTCCCCCGCCTCCCTCAACTAAATATACCCCATACCTCAATAGCCCCAAAGCATCTTAATCACTTTGGGGCTATTGTTATTAATGGAGATTCAAACACGAAGTGTAAAATCTACCGACTGGCTAGCCCCATGTTTTGCGGGGTTCGCTGATAATTCTTATTTTTGCTGTAGTAAATATGGAATCTATGAAGAGGATAATTTGGATGCTGGTATTAGGGTTGGGAGTAATTAATTTATATGCCGGGAGTAGATTGTCTGAGTTTAAGGGGGTGTGGGCAAGTGATGATGCAGAGGCAGTGATTACGGATTCTGTATGCATCTATTTTGCTAAGGTAGATAGTACTATACACGCGACTCTCGAGATTCCTTCGCTCAATTATTATCATGAGACTACTTTTGAGAAGGGTGGCACAGTAACTTCGAAGACTCTTTCCACCTCAATGGAAATCTTGAAAAAGGGTGATGAAATCGAAATTAAGGGTTCCAGTCTTAAGAAAGTTGAACATATAGAAATTGTGGCTCCTTATGAAATGATGGAGTGTATGGATACGACTGATATCGGTCGGTGCTTACAAGAGTGGAGACTTGGTGTCAGTTATGTCGTTCGAGATAATATGCCTCATTGCGAGATTAACACGAACCGGCATATGTTTATCTATATGGTTAACCCGAGTATGGTGTATATTAGGGCAGCGGCAACCAGAAATTGTGATGCCGGTACCTTGTTTTCCCAAAATATACGGATGATGAAAAATCAAAACACGGGTGAATTTACGCTGGCTTTGGAATCTGATAATTACACCAAAGCCAATGAGGACTTGAATATTGAACCTACCAAGTTCAACCCTAAAGCCTGTACGTTTAGTCCTGACGGTGGTATTTATTGGTCTGTCATTTCCTACACGCCGACTGAAATATTGCTGAACGGTTGTGGAGAAACTTACACTATCTACCGTCCTGAACCCACTTGGCCGCTCAATGAATGGATTAAATTTCAACCCTATTCTGCCAAGACCTTAATGAAATAAATCTTTGGAATTCTTAGAGGGGTTCATGACAACTTGAAATTCAGCTCTTTTGTGCTTGATTTACAATTTACGTAGTAGATTGCGTATTTTTACGCAGTCCACTGCGTAAAAATACATAAGGGCAGTTTAGTGAAAAAAAAAGGATATACCGATAGGCTGTCGTCTTATTCTTCATATTATTATCCACGGAGGTAGCCTGGTGAAGAATAATTATGAGAAAGGGTCTGATCTTATTTTATTGATCTCAAGAGATTTTAGAAATGAATCGAAACTGTTCATATCGACCGTGGTAAGATTAGAATCATCCTGAGCTTCTTTTATGGCAGCTTGGGTGGTGGTATTTGGGATATTCAAGGTTTCATTCATACGAGTGATATATAAGGATAGACTGGTTCTGTTGACAGAATTACTCATTGGGACGTTAAAGAACTTAGGGTTAAAATAGGGGGAGTCCGAAGCCGGTTACGAGGGTGTCGTAAAGGGCTATGGCCAGGCAGAGGATGCCGATGGCTAAGTTGTAGTATTTCCGGGGCTTCTTGGCTCCCTTTACTTCACATAATGCCACCACGCCAAAAAGAGCGAAGATTACGGTATGGAATATTTCTCGTCCAGTCATATTTTGGTTTAAAGCATTCGGTGGGATTCGTATAGGTTTTAGTTTTTTACGATTGATTGGTTTTTCAGTTGGTTGATTAAGTTGCGGTATCGGTATTTTAGACGACGATAAGTAGAATCGTCTCTTCCTTTTATCATGCAAAGATAATTGAGTTTGCCGTTGATAACGCGGGTTAAATCGGTTTTTATCCCTCCACGGAAGTCCCGAGTGAAGATTAATTGAGCTTCTTCGATCCCTCGGGTCTCCCATAAGTGGAGGAGCGTGCGCAGTTGCTTTATGTATTTGCGGCTAACGTTGGCTTTCTTGTTGACGGTTAAGCCCGTTACTTCAAGTCGGTTTGATGAGGTATGGATAACAGTCTTTCGAGGGTTGACAGCCCAACCACAATCTTCGATTATAGCGAGGATAGCTTCATGTTTTATTGGTACCTTGGGATCATAGTTACCGGTGTGGCTGAATGTAATATCATCCGCGTATCTGGTATATCGGTAACCGTTCTTTACAGCGAATCGTATCATACGCCTGTCCAGGTCTTTCAGCACCAAATTTGAGATTACGGGAGAGGTCGGTGCTCCTTGTGGCAAAGCCTCTATGCCGTCAGGTCGAGGTGATGTAGTAAGATCGCTAATCAAGTTGATGACATTATTAGAAGGATTAGTATCCTTAAGGGCATTTCTAAGGGAATTCCTAACCTTATCTTTAGTTATGCTTGGAAAGAAATCCTTCAGGTCACAATTGAACACAACAGTACTCCCAACATGTGCATCAGCATTAGTTCGGATGGAACGTCCTGGTACGAATCCCATTGCTACTGGTGAAACCGAGCAAATCCCTTGTAGCAACAGGTTTAATGCCTGCTGGATATGCTTAAGTTTAGTGATAGGCGCAGAGATATGACGTACCCCTCCTGCCTTCTTTGGGATATCAAATTCAACATAAGAGTCTTCCCTTACCGTCTTGCTTTGGAACCGTTTAAGTTGACTTACGGTCAAACTTTTAAATCCCCACAATCCGAGAATTGCTCCACAAATCCCCAGTATCTCGGCAAGTTTTCCAGGTTCGTCGAGAGTCAAGTCTTTCAGATAGGGTTGTAAAGTATCCAGTTCTTTCATGACTTAAGAGAGGAATTTTATAATGGTGTTATTGAGAAAACTTGAAAGTACCGGGTGCCTTCGTTAAAGACTGTGGGATTGTGTGTTTCCATCCGTGAAGGGTGTGCATAGCATAAGCGAGAGCCATTGGCGAAGCTTATGTTTTAAGCACATCCGAACGGTGGAACGCGCAAGACCGCGGTCGCCGTAGGAGACTTTGAGTGGTGCAGAAAGGCATTAGGCCAAGCTGCATATCTGCCGGATACAGCAGACAAACGCAAACGGTTCCTATAAGAGCCGATGCATTGGCAAGGTTATTCCCGGTACTTTCAAGGTTCTCTAAGTGCAATAACTGTTTTTTCAGAAAAAAAGTCTACGGGAACGTCTATTAATTACATCCATTCCCTCCATTTGGGTGATTGTGTTACTACTTCATTATTTCTGAGGAGGGGAGGCAGGGGATGCCCCTTTTGCGGGTACCGGCGATGCAAAACGGCTTTCCCTCCTCAAAGAAATGGCGTCGGAAAAGCTCTGCATCCACACCCGAAGGTCGGTGGATCCGAAGGATGTAGATAATGGCCCAGCCATTAGCGCGGCCAAAATCAAGAAATCTCTTGATAGCCGGGAGGGTAGCGAGAGCGCCTGAGACTTGTAAAGGTGCACCCGGGAGAACGAAATCGTTCTCCATATCAATCACCAATATGGCATTCTCAGCCTTAGTCAACATTGTCTCGATTTGGTTATCTTCCATATTCCTATTTTCTGCAAATTTAAGACTAAAAGCCGGAATACCCAAATAAAAGGCAATGTTCAAAGAGACTTTAGGCCGATTCACTCTTGCAAGGTTGTCAGGTTTAAGTTATCTTTGCAGGAGTACCCGTGAATTACGGGTACCAAAGGGGGAAGAATTATAATTTTAAATAATGACTACAACGCAATTAGAATTTGTAACTTGTGTCATTGGAGCATTGTCTCTAAAGACTGGTCAGAACTGCTCGACGATATATAAAAAACTCAAAGAGGCCAATCTAATAAATAATTATTTAATAGCCGCTTACGATGTACTCCATACCTTCAGCTTAGAGTATGTAGCTGACGATATAATGGAATTATTGCGACAGAAAGGAAATGAGTTATGTTAGTATTTCATGCTTCTGATCAGTGCTTCGCTTCTCCCGATGTTTTTCATTCGAGAGAAGCCTTAGATTTTGGCAAAGGTTTCTATGTAACACGGCTTTTGGAACAAGCATATAAATATTCAGAACGTTTTTTAAGGGCTGGAAAAAAAGCATTTGTCCATTTTTATGAGTTTATTCCTACACGGGATATGAAAGTGAGAGCGTTTGATTCATATGATGAGGACTGGCTGAACTTTGTCTGTAGCTGTAGAAAAGGTGATGATATTTATAGGCAATATGATATAATAGAAGGAGGGGTAGCTAATGATAAAGTTTTTCAAACTGTAGATCTATATATGGCAGGAATTTATAGCAAAGAGCAGGCATTGCAAAATCTCAAGTTTCACATGCCTAATAATCAACTTTGTTTTGTAACCCAAAGAGCCATAGATACATGTTTGAGATTTATTGAATATAAGGAAGTACAGAATGGATAAACCAACTCGGATATTAAGAGATTTAAAATATGCCCGGATTATAGAGTTGATATCGGCGAAACAAGCTATTCCTATTGAGGAAGCTTTGGAGATAACATATGCTTCTCCTATATTTGAGATCATAGATGATGGGACTGCTGATTTGATCTGCCGAAGTGACATCTATCTTGCTGATGAGATCATAAGGATGAATTAATTTAACTTTTTCTTTGGAGATGGATGGTTTGTCGGAGGTGAAGGTGAGCGTGGTGGTGCCTAATTATAATTATGACCGGTTCCTGGCCAAACGGCTCAGGTCTATCTTAGAGCAGACCTATGCAGATTTTGAAGTTATTATCTTGGATGATGCTTCTACCGATGATTCCTTAGAAGTGATAACATATTTCAGACTTGACCAAAGGATTACTAAGGTCATCGTAAATAAGGAGAATAGTGGCTCCCCGTTCAAACAATGGGAGAAGGGGATAGCTATGGCCCGCGGAAAGTATATATGGATTGCGGAATCGGATGATGCGGCTGAACCGGAGTTCCTTTCGGAGTGTATGAGTGTTTTAGATAAAGACCCAGAGATTGCTCTGGTCAAAACAATGTCCACACTTATCGATGCTAAAGGTAATCCTTCCCCCATAAAGCCGTTTGATGATT
The DNA here is from genome assembly GCA_964553075.1 of uncultured Sangeribacter sp. Lineage (GTDB taxonomy): Bacteria > Bacteroidota > Bacteroidia > Bacteroidales > Muribaculaceae > Lepagella. The sequence goes on from CAZKJP010000032.1 coordinate 16,000, forward strand.
ACGGTGAAGATGGATCAGCCTATATCTATGATGGTAATTCCTATATAGAAACCCGGATGCTGGATAAAAATTCCTTTTATAATGCCAGCATGATTGTTTTCCGCAAGGATGCTTTTGAGAGCCTTGCGGATAAGGATTATAAAAAGATGTCCTTTGCCGGCGACTGGCTCCTATGGGGGAAGATGATGGCGGGGAGGAAAGTTGCGGAGATCCATGAGAGATTGAGCATGTTCCGGCTACATGGACGTAGCACTACCGACAAGCGCCGAGATAATCCGGATAAGGCACGGGCAGAGGATGAGTTTGTGAAATGGAGTCTGGTAAAGGAAGCAGGATTAAACTCACCAAGGGTCTTATCGAAATTAGAATATAGATTGGGCAAATTGCTCAGGGATCCTTCTTACGATGGAGTACTGGAGCAAATCAACAAATTGAGTCCCCAGATGAGGGAAGAGTTAGAGGCGTTCAAACCCGGAGCCGGAAAGCAATGGCTCTCGAAACATTTTTATTCCGCTTTGCCCTCCCAAAAATTAGTTCCTCTAAGTCAATATAAGCTCAATAAAGGTAACACAGATAAGAAGTCTTAAATAAACACCGGCCATAGCCGTTTTATAGTTAGACCGGCCCCTTTATGGACGGAGTCTAAAGATCCCGAGGGCTGAAAGCCGATAACTATCTATTGAATGTTGAGAGAATCTTGAAATGAAAACCACCGATAACGAGCGAGCTGAGGAACTACGATCTTACCGAGCCTTGAAACGCTTCTTCCATTATCCGAATATCAGTAATGAGGTAGCCCGAAGGTTCCTTCAGGGGTATGCCCGTAAATATCCGGATGGCGAAAACTTAGGATCGCTGAAAAGAAAATTCTTTTGGCATAGAGTGTTGCGCGGATACCGTTACCGCGGGGTGCAGACCGAAATAATCGGTCAAGATAAGGTAGAGAACAGACTCCGGGAAGTTTCCTCCAAAGGTTCGGATAAGAAGGATGTGCTATTGGTGAGTCATGAGATGTCGTTGACGGGTGCGCCACGCGCTCTGCTGAACATGGCGAAAGTCTTGAAAGCAAACGGATTCAATCCTTACATCTTCGCCCTGCGCGGTGGGCCCTTATGTGATGAAGCCGACAAGGCCGGCATCTCGGTAGTGGCAGATCTCGAACGGATGTTGGCTTTATGGTATTTGGAGGACAAAGGAGACGGGAAATTAGTCGAGTTCTTCCGCTCTTTCCCAATGGTTATGCTCAATACTATGGAGTCAATAACCATGTTCCCCCTGTCCCTTATTAAAGAATCGCGGAAATTAGGTTGGATCCATGAATCCGCAAGGAGCTATGAGAACATGGATCGTTATGATTTCGAGAATCTTATCGCGCAATATGATGACTTGTATATAGTGGGAGATCATGCGCGGAAAAACGCAATGCGATTGACTTCAAAGGCCTCCGGATTCAAGAATCTATATTATGGCGTAGACCCGATTGATTTAACGGCGGTATCAAAAGCGAGATTTACCGATGGTAAAATTCACCTTCTGTTAGCCGGAACCATTGAGGAACGTAAAGGACACCATATACTTGGGGAAGCGCTTACTCTGTTAGGTAATGAAGAGAGGGAACAACTGGTGATTCATTGTGCCGGATCGGTGGTAGAAAAGGAATTTGGGGATAGGTTGAAAGAGAAAGGGGGTGAGACGGTGGTCTTCGAAGGATCTATGCCGCATGATTCGCTTATTGAATTACTGGAGAAATGCGATGGATTGATTTGCCCTTCTCTTGATGATCCTATGCCTATAGTCTGCACGGAAGCTTTTCAGATGCAGAAACCAGTGTTGGTCGCGGACACTACCGGCACCGCCTCCTTTATAGAAGATGGAGTCAACGGATTTTTGGTTAAAGGGGGAAATGCACCTGATCTGGCACGCGGACTACGCGCAATGATCGGAAAAAGATCCGAATTTGGGCAAATCGGAAGAGCTGGAGAGAAGATTTATTCCGACAACTTCAGCCTCGACTCATTCGCTAAATCGATCCTGTCTATTTTCTCTCCAACCCAGCAAAAGGATTAAGCTAAGATGCGTCTTAAATTTAAGGAACCCGGATACACGATTGTAGGTGAATATTCCGACCGCTTACCGGAAGCTAAAGGATTGTTGTTGGCTCTTGATAAAGATAAGATTACGTCTGAGGTACAAGGATCAGCTAAACCCGATTCAATAGGGGACCATCTCAGTTTAATAAAGGATTTCGGACAGCAGAGGAACCGAGTGTTGCTGATCGAATACAAAGGTAAGAAGTATGTAAGCAAGCAATTTAAAAGACCAAAATTTTTAAACGGTCTGATAAGGCGTTGGATCAGAGGTTCCAAAGCCCGTAAAGCCTATCGAAACGCCGAAAAATTGATTGAAAACGGATTTGCAACTGCGACTCCGGTAGGTTGGAGCGAAAGGCATAAGGGTCTGCGCACTACGGACAGTTGGCTTGTAACTGATTACCTTGACCATCATCTGATAGCTGAGTTCAGAGATCCCTATCATACGCTATTGCAAAAACAGGCCTTGATGAAAGCATTGTCATCATACATGCTTAAACTTCACTCGGCAGGTATCTATCCAATGGATTTCAATATCGGTAACATCTTCTATAGGGCTATTCCTGAGTTCCATGACCAAAAGAACCATACCCCTATCCCGGAAGATATTAAGGAATTCTATTTGATAGATATTAATCGAATGAAATTCGGCAAGGAGCCGACTTTCAAACAAGTGATGCGCAGTTTCGATCAGTTAGGTATTTTGCCGGAAGAGTATCCTTATCTGCTGTATCCTTATATAGATGCACGTGGTTGGGATAGAGAAAAAAGTATCGATACAATATTAAGGTATCGCAATCGTAATTCATATAAAAAGAAATTGAAGTCGCTCCAGAAGGCATGTCCCTACAATCCTTTCCGACCATGAAAAAAAAGATAGTATTTCTAATTAGCAGGTTCCTTGACGGTGGTATAGATACCGTTTTGACGGAATATCTGAATAACTTCGATACCTCAAAATATGAGATAAATTTGGGTATCGGTATAAAGATGGAAGGGTTAGAGGTCTACAAAGACAGAATTTCTCCGACAGTAGCGGTAAAACATATAGTAGATTCCGACCGCCTCACCCATTTAAGGCGCCAGAAAATTACCCGCAAACTCTCGCTCTGGGAGAAAGTAGAGGATGAGGTTTTACTGAATCCAAAAAGGAAGAGAAAGATCAAAGAATGGCTGGAGCGGGAATGTCGTGATGCCTATTTAGTAATTGATTTCGACTCCACTTTCTATACCCCATTGTCCGATTTGAAACGCGAGGGTAAACTTGAGGGAGCGACTATAATAGGCTTCTATCATTTCAGCCTGATGAAAAACCTCCAGCAATCGATGCGCCATACATTGCGTCAGATGAGAGGTATGGAAAGTTACGACCGTATAGCTTTACTTTGCGATTCGATGGTAGAAGAAGGAAAGAGTCTGTTTCCAGATTTGGCTGACAAATTTGTGAGAATATATAATGGTCTTGATTTCACCAAAATAGGGGAGAAAAAAGAAGAACCGATGCAACCGGAAAAGGGTGTTAACCCTTATTTCTTGTCGGTCGCAAGGCTGGAGGAAAGCCAGAAAGATAATACCACCCTCATTAAAGCCTTCGCAGAGTTTAAACGCCGGAATCCGGGGCAGGAGCAGTTGCGGTTGATTGGTAAGGGTAAGGATGAGGAAACCTTGAAGGCTCTAACTAAGGAATTAGGAATAGATAATGATGTGATTTTCATGGGATTTGTCAGCAATCCCATTCCATGGATGAATAAATCGTTAGCCAATATCCTATCTTCGAAATATGAGGGATTACCCACAGTTCTGATTGAATCCTTAGTATTAAGTCAGCCGACCGTAGCCACGGATTGTCCTACCGGCCCCTCGGAGATCTTAGGTCAGGGACGTTTCGGCGTGCTTTTACCGGTAGGTGATATTGAAAAGATGGCTGTTGCCTTTCAAAAACTTGCACGGGATGAGGACTATAGAGCCGATTTGGGAAATAGAGCGTCGGAAGGAGCTGCAAGGTTTGATATCCGGCGGTCAATCAATAAGCTATTGGCCTGTGCCAATCCTGTAGATGAGGAGGAAAAGGTGCCTATATCGGTGGTAATGAACACCTATCAAGCCGAAAAATATTTAGAGGAGGTGTTGGACTCTGTAAAATGGGCCGATGAGATAGTAATGGTGGATATGCATAGTACCGACTGCACCCAAGAAATAGGAATGCAGCATGGAGCCAGGATTATCTTGACCGAAAGAGCGAGCTATTGTGAGCCAGCCCGAAATTTGGCAATTAAATCTGCGAGAAACAAGTGGGTACTCGTTTTGGATGCAGATGAGAAAGTGCCTCCAAAGCTGGTACAATTTCTCAGGAGTTTCATCGCAAAGAATAATGGAAAAATCAAGGGTATCCGGATTCCGCGTCGTAACCGCTTTATGGGAAAGGAAATACATTCCCTATACCCGGATTATGTGACCCGTTTCCTTGATCGGGATACAGTAGATTGGCCCAAAGAGATTCATAGCCAACCAATAATCGATGGAGAGGTCATCTCGATTCCTTCGAGTGAAAAAGAGATGGCTTTGATTCATTTGGAGGAGAATACCCTCGAATCAAGGAAAGAGAAAATCGGACGCTATACTGACTTTGAGGTTCAACGTCGCGGTGCACGCCAATACTCCGGTTTTTCCAAAATCGCCAAGCCCGGGATGCGTTTCCTTCGTTCATACGTTTTCAAAGGAGGATGGAGAGACGGCAAAGCCGGTTTGGAATGGGCCAAATTGGAAGCCGAATATAAGAAAAAGACTATTGAGAAACAGGAGGAAGCTTTTAACCATCAACACCCTAAGAAATAATGGACTCTCGGGCAAATTCAGTAAATAAACCTAAGGTCTCGGTAATTGTGGCTGCATACGGTCAAGAGAAATACTTGGCCGATACTCTTGACTCACTGTTAGCGCAAAGCTTTCAGGATTGGGAGGCAATAGTAGCTGATGATGGTTCTCCTGATAATGTGAGGATCGTAGCTGAAAATTACGCTGAGAAGGATCCAAGGATAAAATTTCTCCATTCGGAAAACCGCGGAGCGGCCGGAGTGAGGAATTTAGCCGTTTCTCATTCAAATGGGGAATATGTGATGATGCTTGACGGCGATGATTACATCGACCGGGATTATTTGGAAAAATGCGTTAAAATCCTTGAGAAAGATCATGGAGTCAAAGTAGTGTTTGGGAACTTGGCGACGTTCGGTTCACAAAATTATATTGACAAAGTAACTTATCATTCCTATCCTGCACTCTTGATCAACAATCCTTTGTTTATAAGCGGGATGATGCGCAAAAAGGATTTTGAAAGGATAGGAGGATTCGATGAATATTTCCGTACCGGGTTAGAGGATTGGGAATTCTGGATTCGGTTTCTTGAAACGGAAAAAAAGGAAGCTGTCAAAATCCTTTCTGATACCTTATTCCATTATCGCAAAAAGGAGATGTCTATAACCGTCAACTTAGATCGTCAGAGGTCTCTGATGGAAGATTACCGCCGCCGCATTTTTGAAAAGAATAAAGACATCTATCAGAAATATTTCGGTGAGGAGATCCGGGACTGGATGCTAATGGAGAGGGTGTTTATCGTAGAAGAGAGATTCCTTTTGCTGCCGGAGTACATGGAAGAGGATTTAAAAAGCGGTAAACTCAATAAGGAACTCATCAATACCATTATGCGAATAGGTGCTGACGAAACCTTGGCGGATACCGAGAAATTAATCTTGTTGCAAGGGATTCGGAAGCGTCAGTCTGAGGTGCTAAAAAATAACCACTATACCGGGCTCTCCCTAAAAAAGAGATTCCGTTGGAACTTGTTATGCAAATCCCCGGAACTCTTCTTACAATACGCGAAATGGAAAAAGAAAAAGTAAGCTGTCCCGAAAAAGTCGAAGGAAGGATCTCGGTTATAATTCCGACCTATAACTCGGCGCCCACATTAGGGAAGGCGTTGGATTCTGTATTGTCTCAGGATTACCCCGATATCGAAATCATTGTAGTCGATGATGGAAGCCGGGATTCTACCCCGGATATTTTGCATATCTATCAGGAGCGATCCCCTGAATTGAAAAATATCCGTATTCTAAACAGCGGCCCCGGGAAAGCACGTTGGGAAGGTCTTAGTCACGCATCGGGGGAGTATATACAGTTTCTTGATAGTGATGACACCTTATTACCCGGAGCCCTATCGGCTTTGATGACGAAGGCTAAGGAAGAAGAGTTGGATATAGTAGAGCTATCCTTCGTAATAAGGTATCCTAATGGCACCGAAACAGAAAGCAGTAAAATAGGAGAAGGTATAAGAAACGGTAAGGATGCCTTGGCCCTGAATTTTAATGGAGGATATTGGTCTTTATGGAGCCGTTTTACCAAGACAGAACTGTTTGCAAAGGTAGAATATAGAGGGGAAGATTTGAAATTTGGAGAAGACTTGGTTGTAAGCGTTCAACTTCTGGGAAATGCCAAAAGGGTAGGTCGTTGTGATACTCCGGCACTTGTTTATAACGTTGGAGAGGGGAGCCTATCAACCGATCCATCAAAATCACTGAGCCGACGCAGAGATATGGAAAAATACTCTTCTTGGGTCCACCGATATCTTGACAAGGAGAACTCAAAAGCCGAGATGGAAGTGCCATGGCACATGTTCCGAAAATATATTCTCCTGCTGATGTTAAGTGAGAGATGGTATGACGGTATTGATTCTGTATTTAAGGAGTTGGCAGAGTATATAAAGGTAGAAGGGCTTGATATGTACTCGGAATTACCCCATAAGGCAATAAAAATCATTAACTATTACCGCAAATTCCCCTTATTGGGACAATATAAGCTTAGGAAATATATCCGGCAAGGCAAACTATGAACTTTTTTTCTTACTTTTGTAAGTTGGAAACAAAAACTAATCTTATGAAGGGAATAGTACTTGCCGGAGGGTCCGGCACTCGATTGTATCCTATAACCAAAGGAGTATCGAAGCAATTGTTACCGGTTTATGACAAACCGATGATATTCTATCCATTATCGGCACTTATGATAGCCGGTATCCGGGATATCCTAATAATCTCAACCCCTCAGGATCTACCCGGTTTCAAACGCCTGTTAGGAGATGGCTCCGATTATGGCGTCAACTTAAGTTATGCCGAACAGCCGAGTCCAGATGGACTCGCCCAGGCCTTTATAATTGGCAAAGAATTCATAGGGGATGATTCTGCCTGTCTGGTATTAGGCGACAATATCTTCCATGGAGCCGGATTCTCTACGCTGCTGAAAGAGGCAGTGAGGAATGCCGAGGAGGAGAGTAAAGCGACTGTATTCGGATATTGGGTAGATGATCCGGAACGTTATGGAGTCGCTGAGTTCGATAAGGAAGGCAACTGCCTCTCAATCGAAGAGAAACCTCAGCATCCGAAGAGCAACTATGCCGTAGTAGGCCTTTATTTTTATCCGAATAAAGTGGTAGATGTAGCAGCTTCTATCAAGCCATCGGCGCGTGGCGAACTGGAGATCACTACCGTTAACCAGGAATTCCTTAAAGATGGGGAGCTGAAAGTACAGACTCTGCCGCGCGGATTCGCCTGGCTTGATACCGGTACCCATGACTCATTGGCCGAGGCCTCTATCTATGTCGAAGTGCTTGAAAAACGTCAGGGCCTTAAAATTGCCTGTCTGGAGGGAATAGCTTACAGCAATGGTTGGATCAATGCTGAAAAGCTCCGCGAACTCGCGAAGCCGATGATCAAGAATCAGTATGGCCAGTATCTGCTTAAGATAGCAGATGAACAAAATCTTCAAGCATTTTAATCACTTCAATCTCGTCATAAAAAACAATATGGAAGTTATAAAAACCGAGATCGAAGGGGTAGTGATTCTGAAACCCCGAGTATTTACCGACCCACGTGGATATTTCTTCGAAAGCTATTCCAAGGAGCGTTTCGATACCCTTGTTAAGCCGGTAGATTTTGTACAGGACAACGAGTCATGCTCCAGTTATGGAGTGATGCGCGGTCTGCATTTCCAGCGTCCTCCGTTTACGCAAGCCAAATTAGTGAGATGTGTTAGAGGCGCGGTATTGGATGTGGCAGTGGATATCCGTAAAGGCTCACCTACGTACGGAAAGCATGTGGCAGTCGAACTTACAGAAGAGAATCATCTCCAGTTCTTTGTGCCGAAAGGATTTGCTCATGGTTTTGCTGTGTTGAGCGAGACGGCCATTTTCCAATATAAGTGCGATAACTATTACCATCCGGAGTCCGACGCCGGAATATCCATATTGGATGATACTTTAGGTATCGATTGGCGCATCGAACCCGGAAAGGCCTTGCTCTCAGAAAAAGACCTGAAGCATCTGAAGCTTGCCGATTATGACTCCCCCTTCATATACGGGGAATATTAATGTTGCTGTAAAGGATAACATCTAACGAAAAGACTCTACTGATTATGAATATATTAGTAACAGGAGCTAACGGTCAGTTAGGAAATGCCATGCGTAACATTTCCAAAGACTCTAAAGATAACTATATCTTTACCGATGTAGCTGAACTGGATATTACTAATCCGGAAGCTGTCCGGAAGATGGTTAAGGATGATAAGGTAGACGTGATAGTAAATTGCGCTGCCTATACCAATGTGGAGAAGGCTGAGACTGATACAGAGTTTGCAGAGTTGCTAAACTCCACTGCCGTCCGCAACTTAGCGGATGCGATAAAGGAGAATGACGGGATATTGATCCATGTTTCCACGGATTATGTCTTTGGAGGTGGGGCCGGAAATACACCGCGCGGAGAGGATGAGCCCGCGAATCCAACTGGCGTATATGGCCTGACAAAACTTCACGGAGAGCAACAGATTCTGGAATCCGGAGTGAAACATCTGATTTTCCGTACAGCATGGCTTTATTCCGAGGTCGGCAAGAATTTCGTAAAGACGATGTTGAATCTCACCGCCACCAAACCCGAGTTGAAGGTAGTTTTTGATCAGACAGGTACACCGACCTATGCCGGAGACCTTGCGGCCGCTATCTTCGATATCATAGAAAACCGGAAGATGGATGGTAACGAGGGCATCTATCATTATAGTAATGAAGGTGTCTGCTCCTGGTATGACTTCACCAAGGAAATTGCGGCTTTAGCAGGTAATAAGGAATGTGATATCCAACCTTGCCATAGCGATGAGTTCCCCTCTCCGGTCAAGAGACCCTCATATTCAGTTCTCGATAAGACCAAATATAAAAAGACATTTCACAAGCGCGTGCCTTACTGGACTGACTCTCTTAAGGTATGCATAAAAAATATAAAGGATAATGAAGCGTAACATTCTGATTACAGGCGGTGCCGGGTTCATCGGGTCGCATGTAGTAAGGCTTTTTGTCAATAAATACCCTGATTATCATATTATCAACCTCGATAAGTTAACCTATGCGGGTAACTTGGCTAATCTGAAGGACATAGAGGATAAACCGAATTATACTTTCATTAAGGCTGATATCGCCGATTTGTACGAGATGCTCCGTATAGTTAAGGAGTTTGAGGTAGACG